>JAGIAQ010000067.1:0-22217 GCA_017744795.1 Niabella sp.
GAATACACCCAGGCCGTGCGAATGATCACGGCATCAGCATTCGCCGCGGCCAATTGTTCCCCTTTTAGTTTGGTAGCTCCGTAAACACTTACCGGGTGGGTAGCATCATCCGGCTGGTAAGGCTGATGCGCCGTTCCGTCAAATACGTAGTCCGTTGATATATGAATTAGTTTTGTATTTGTCGCAGTGCAGGCTTTGGCCAGCACCCCTACGGCATCTGCGTTTATTCTTTCAGCGATCACGTCCTCCCCTGCATCTTCCGCTTTATCAACGGCAGTATAGGCCGCGCAATTGATGCAATAATCCGGATGAAAGTCCCGGAAGCAGTTTTCAATAGCTTCGGCATCAGTTATCGGCATATCCGACCGGTCCGTAAATTTAAAAACAAGACCAGGATAGTGAGTACTTAACACGTTTAGCTCGGAACCTACTTGTCCGTTTGAGCCCGTTACCAGAACCTTTATTTGCTCATTCATACCAAAACTGCGAATTAATAAATTAATATTTTTTTTGACCCATTGAGAAGTTAAGAAATTAAAGAAAATGCTTAATTATCTTAATACCTTAATGGTGCTATAAACTAAAATAGCTTCTTTGGCTAATCTTATTTCTAAAGATCCCCTTCAGATCGGCGATGAGCGCATTCTCTTTTGTAATGCCGCAGAAATAGGCCTCATCCAATTGCAGGTATTGCCGGTGTGGCACCGTTATGATTACGGCGTCATAGTTATCAGACAATCCTTCTGTTAATCCAAATCCAAACGCTTGCTCCAGCGCATCTGAAGAAGCAAAAGGATCTTCCACATGAACCGCTATTGAATACTCCTTTAAAGCAGCTACCACATTAGCCACTTTACTGTTGCGGATATCACTGATATTTTCCTTAAAGGTTGCGCCTTTTATCAATACTGTTGCATCCGCTATATTGGTGCGGTTTTTAAGGATATGTTTTACTACTTTTCCAGCCACCTGTGCAGCCATCCGGTCATTAATATTGCGCCCCGCCAGGATCACTTCGGCGTTGTATCCCAGCTGTGCCGCTTTGTGCGTTAAATAATATGGATCCACATCAATGCAATGCCCTCCTACCAAACCCGGCTGAAAATTTAAAAAGTTCCATTTGGTGCCGGCCGCCGCTAACACATCAAAGGTGTTAATTTCCATCTTGTCAAAAATGAGCGAGAGCTCATTCATCAAAGCAATATTCAGGTCGCGCTGCGTGTTCTCTATGATCTTGGCAGCTTCCGCAACTTTAATGGCCGGCGCTTTATGCACCCCTGCCTCCACTACCAGTTCGTACACCTTTGCGATCTCCTCCAACGCTTCGGCATCACAACCCGAAACAATTTTTACAATCCGGGACAGGGTATACGTTTTGTCGCCGGGATTGATCCGCTCAGGAGAATAGCCCGATTTGAAATCCACCCCATTCTTTAAACCCGATATTTTTTCAATCACAGGCAAACAATCCTCTTCCGTACAGCCCGGATAAACCGTTGATTCAAAAACAACATAATCGCCGTTCTTTATCACCCGGCCAACCGTTTCAGAAGCGCTTAATAAAAAACGAAGATCAGGAACATTAAAAGCATCCACCGGCGTTGGCACCGCAACGATAAAGAAATTGGCTTGTCGCAACACTTCAGGGTCATTCGTAAAAACAATATCCGAACTTTCAAAAGCCGTAGCGTCCAGTTCGCTGCTGGGATCAATGCCCTGCTGCATTAACCGGATCCGTTCAGCATTTACATCGAAACCGATAACCGGTATTTTTTTTGCAAATGCCAACGCTATCGGCAATCCCACATAACCCAGGCCAATAACGGCCAGCCGGGTTTCTTTATTGATCAGTTGCTGATATACTGCCATTTTTATAAAACCGATAATACCGCTTGGGTAATAAATTCAAGCTGCTCCGCATCCATTTCCGTATGGATGGGCAGGGAAAGCACCCGTTCTGTTAAGTAGGTGGTCACGGGCAGCTCCAGGTCGCCCACGCCAAATTGTTTAAACATTCCCTGTTTGTGGGCCGGAACGGGATAATAGATCATCGAGGGGACCCCGGTTGCGTCCAGCTTTTCTTTAAAGGCATCCCGGTTCACACCGTTTAAGAGAATAGTGTATTGATGATACACGTGGTCCGTATTGTCTGCCTTGTAAGGCGTAATTATTTTATCAGTTTGCGCAAAAGCCTTGTCGTAATAAGCGGCTACATCCTGTCTTGCCTGGCAATAGGCATCCAGATGCTTTAATTTAATATCTAATATAGCAGCCTGTATCGTATCCAGGCGACTGTTGCAGCCTACGATATCATGATAATACCGCTCTTTTTGCCCGTGGTTGGCGATCATCCGCAGCTTTTCAGCCAGTGTGGCATCATTGGTAAATAAGGCACCTCCATCGCCAAAGGCGCCCAGGTTTTTACTGGGATAAAACGACGTACAGCCGATATGCCCGATGGTGCCTGTTTTTTTGGAGCTGCCATTCGCAAAATGAAAAGAACATCCAATTGCCTGGGCATTATCCTCCACCACATATAAATTATGCTTTTGCGCAATTTGCATGATCACTTCCATGTTAGCCGACTGCCCATATAGATGCACCGGTACAATTGCCTTTGTTTTAGGCGTAATGGCCCGCTCAATAGCTTCCGGATCAATGCAGAATGTTTTGGCATCCACTTCCACAAAAACCGGCGTCAGTTGCAACAAAGCGATCACTTCGGTTGTGGCGATAAACGTGAACGAGGGCGTAATAACCTCATCACCCGGCTGCAGCCCCAGGGCCATCAGAGCGATCTGGAGCGCATCGGTACCATTGGCACAGGGGATCACATGCGGCACATCCAGGTAGGCGGCCAGATTATCGGAAAACGTTTTCACCGGTTTACCATTAATAAAAGCGCTGCTTTCCATTACATCCAGCACCGCTTTATCCACCTCATTTTTTATTTTCAGATACTGCGATTGCGTATCCACCATTTGCAAGGGTTTCATCCGTATATATTTATATTGATCCGTTTGGGGGGCAAAGGTAACTAAATTGGGCTTTTGTTTAACGGCCAGGGCGGGTAGACGCAAAGGTCTATTTGTTTAATTGATAGGGGTTAATACATATTATGCTATTGTCGAATGCCACGAATTCACGAATATGCGCCCCTGGCGCATGATATTTGTGCTTATTTTTCTTGAAGACAAATTGCAGATCCGTCATTCGTGCATTAGTGGCTATCTCTTTCCAAATCTCTTCGCGCCCCTGCCCTTCGCGGTTTAACCTACAAGAACATTACATTTGCAAAAAAACAACTTGACCGTTCTTCTTTATACTATTTTCATCCGCTTATACCGTGCGGGCATCGGTATTGCCTCCCTTTTTAATCCGAAAGCGAAACTTTGGATCGAAGGCAGAAAAGATATCCTGTCCCGCCTGCAGGCCGATTTTGCCGGGAATCAGGCGAAAGTCATTTGGATGCACTGCGCTTCTCTTGGCGAATTCGAACAGGGCCGCACCGTTCTGGAAGACTTAAAAAAGAACTGGCCGGATCATAAAATACTCCTCACTTTTTTTTCCCCTTCGGGATTTGAAGTGCGCAAAAACTATCCGGCGGCGGACTGGGTGTATTACCTGCCCCTGGACACCCGCTATAATGCGGCTGCCTTTATAAAGACGGTACAGCCCGCCTTCGCTATTTTTGTTAAATACGAATACTGGTATTACTTTCTCAAAACGCTAAACCGGGAAAAGATACCGGTACTTTTAATCTCTGCTATTTTCAGGGCCGACTCTATTTTCTTTAAGCCGCAGGGCGCTTTCCATAGAAAAATGCTTCATTTTTTTAACCACATTTTTGTGCAGAATGCGGAAAGCAGGGATCGGCTAAAGTCGATCATCAGCGAAGAGAAGATCACGATAGCCGGCGATACCCGGTTCGACCGGGTGGCCCAGATCGCCGCTGGTTTTGACCCCATACCGTTGATAGAATCCTTTATTGGTGACGAAAAATTTGTACTAGTTGCCGGAAGCACCTGGCCAGAAGACGAATACAACTTAGCGTATTTCAATAAATCAGATAACAGCAAATCAATATTAATAATAGCTCCTCATGAAATTGATGCCGGCCATATTAAAAAAGTGCAGGCGCTTTTCCCCGGTTCGGTCCTATTCTCCGAATTGAAAAATGCCCCACATTTAAAGAGCATGGTCTTAATAATTGATAATATCGGCATGCTGTCTAAACTATACCATTACGCAGCGGTAACTTATATTGGAGGGGGATTCAACACCTCGGGCATTCACAACACCCTTGAAGCGGCCGTTTTTTCAAAGCCGGTTATATTTGGTCCCAGTTATCAAAAGTTCTACGAAGCGATCGAGTTGATAAAAAATGAAGGTGCCTTTAGTTATAATTCTGATAACGAACTATTTGAAATAATAGAAAAACTGAAATATCAAAGAGAATTATTACACCGTTACAGCAGGAACGCCGGAACATTTGTACAGAAGCATACCGGTGCCACTGCCATTATCTGCCGTTACATTCAATTAAATTTCCGGTAAACCAACCGGTCAAAATACTCCACGTCGCTGTTGTTGATCCAGCCCAGTTTGGTCTTCAGCTCGCGCGTCACCCAAAATTCAGCCTCGCCAAGTGTACGAAAATTGTTGATCGTTTTTAGAGATCGGTTATACATGATCTCATCACCCCTGAAAAGGTTTTTCACAAACCGCTCCTTGTCCGATGGTGAAATATCAGTGGTGAGGTTATTGATAATCTGCGGTGATTTAACCGGCTGTTCATCGGCCGCAACTACGGGCAGTTCCTTATGGGCAGCACCATTCAACCGGCCATTGGCCTGCTGCAAAAAAAGCGTTGGAATCTCTTTTAGATCTTCCAAAAATTTGGTTTTTAATTTCTTATCAGCAGTTGTGCCATTTTTCGCTTTAACATCAGACGCCTCCGGGTTCTGGTACAGCCCGGCCTGGTGCTGCAATTCCAGCAGCCGCAGCTCCTCCTGGTCGGCGTCAGCCTCATCTATCGCCTCCAATTGAAAATACTCCTTCTCTGCGCCGTTGCTGTCTCTTACAACATACCCTTTATTAACAGAAGGCGCATTCGGAATAAAAACTGCTACATTACTGGAGCCCAGCACCGCCGTTTCCTTCATCTCGCCATTAATTTCCCGCTGGATCATTTGTGTGGTGAGGAGCATTTGAGAGAGGGCCGCCTTATTTTTGAATTGTGTTCTTAATTTTTCTATTAGTGCTTCTATTCGCTGCATTATCCTACTTTTGATCAAATATTTTAAGGGCGCAATGTAATGCATTCAACAAGCAAATAGCAGTCCAAAAAATGTTGCAGGAATAATAAAAGCAAACATGTTCATAGAACCGAACCTTACAGGCGAACGACGCGGATGGATTGAAGTGATCTGCGGTTCCATGTTTAGCGGCAAAACAGAAGAGTTGATCCGCCGGCTGAAACGGGTGCAATTCGCCAACCTGAAAGCGGAAATATTTAAGCCTGCAGTGGACACCCGCTACGATGAGGAAAATATTGTGTCACACGATACCAGCAGTATTCATTCCACCCCTGTCGACAATTCTCAAAAAATTTTATTGCTGGCTCAGGGGGCCGATGTGATTGGCATTGACGAAGCCCAGTTTTTTGACCCCGAGCTTCCCGGCGTTTGCGACCAGCTGGCCTACCAGGGTATGCGCGTTATTGTTGCGGGCCTCGATATGGATTACACAGGCAAACCTTTTGGCCCCATGCCCCAGATACTGGCCCGGGCCGATTATATTACAAAATTGCATGCAATCTGTGTAAAGTGCGGGAACATAGCCAATTACTCCTACCGGAAGATCCCCGATGAGGAGCAGATCATGCTGGGGGCAACCGATGTGTATGAACCGCGGTGCAGAAAGTGTTATATCGATAAAGTTTAAGAAGTGGCAAGAAATACGGCTCCTATATTGGTTTTAGTAAAAAAGGATTTATTGTTGGAAATAAGACAGCAATATAGTTTTTATGGAATATTACTTTATATAGCTGCGACCGTATTTGTTCTTTTCCTGGTAATGGATGAACCAGAGGGCAAAACCTGGAACGGCTTGTTTTGGGTGATCCAGCTCTTCATCTGTATCAATGCGGTTGCGAAAAGCTTTTTGCAGGAAAGCCGGGGACGTATGCTCTACTTTTACTCCATCGCCTCACCGGTGCATTTTGTTTTGGCCAAGCTCCTGTTCAATTCGGTCCTGATGCTGATCATGTCGTTCATCAGCCTGTTGCTCTTTTTTGCCTTCTTGGGCAACCCCATTCAAAAAGTGCTTCCCTTTACCGGGCTGGTACTGCTGGGCGGCTGGAGCCTGAGCATGGTATTCACCTTTTTAGCGGCAATAGCGGCAAAAGCCCATCAGAACGCAGCCATTATGGCCATTCTCGGGTTCCCCCTTATCATCCCCCAGCTGATGCTTTTACTAAAGATCACCTCGGGCACCTTTAACCCCGCGCTGCCCGTTTTATGGAATGATATCGCGCTTTTAGTGGCGCTGGATCTATTAGTGGGTGTGCTGGCAGTGATCCTTTTTCCTTTTTTGTGGCGGGATTAAGAAAATATTCCCGCAAATTTACGCCGATACTTTTCGCTGATTGTGCTGATTATGTTATTCTGCGTCAAATCTGCGCTATCTGCTGACATAACTAATAGACTATCATTATTGAACCCCCTTCTCAAAATTGTCCAAAAAACTTTTCGTATTCGAAAAGTCCCCTTCATTAGAAAGATCAGCAATCAGACGGGATAGTTTTTTAAAAAGACGGTCAGGATTTCGTTTGATATAAAACGGTAACCGGTATTTTCCCAGATCCGCCAATTCCCAGGGATGAAAATATAAATTAAGATACCCATCTTTTTTAAGGGTCTGTATCGCCAGATCCAGAAATATCTTATAAGGCATATTTTTAAAAGCCAGCCAAAAAAGAGGAATGCGCAATCGCGGCGAAACTGATACGGGAAGGATGGTTATACCCTCCCGTTGCGACAAGGTCCTTTTCTCCGAAAGATTGTTATACCGCCCCGGTAGCCAGGTGGGGTTAATGGATGAATTATACTGATAGCCCGCATTTAAAACATCCGCTGCTGCAACCGTTTTCAGGCGCGGCATACGCAGGCCGTAAACGGGGGTTGCGGAAATGGCTTCGAGGGCTTGTTTCGATCGCAATAAATCTTCGGTTTCAAAATGCGTGTGCGACCAGGTATGCGATGCAATCTCATGCCTGACCGACAGCGCCCGCACCTCCTCCCGATAATTTTCGGCAAATACAACGGTGGTGTACAATGTAGCGGGCACGTTTGTTGCAAAAAGCAGTTCGCCCATTTTTTGGAATCCGCTGTAACCAATAGTAAGTTGTTCCTCCAGGGAGATAGACTGCCGGTACTCCAAAGGAAGATCAAACTCCTCCACATCAAAGCTCAACAATATATGTCTTTGTTTATTCCTCATTCAATGTCGTTTACCTAAGCGTTCAGAGCGGATCTTTTTATAGCGCCTGTAAAGGATATTTATTGCCTATAACATCTTTTGCAAAAAAAGCAGGATTGTCTTTTTATCGGGATATTTTTTTAACAAAAATGGACCGTCAATAGCCAGCGGGATTCAGTGCGCCTATTTTCATTATTTCTGCTGTAATCAAAAACACCAAAAAGAACGCACACTGAATTCTACTGAACCAATGCCCTTTTACATTTTTTATTCTATATTTCTTATTCTACATTTCTCGGGATCCGGTATTTTTAAAAATTGTTTACAATGGATCTGGATCAGGATTATAAGCCATACTACCGCAGGAAATACCGCTTTTAACGAATACGGAATGGCAACATACCTCCGGAAATAAGGCGTAAAAATATCGGAATAGCAAAAAGTGGTAAACAGAAAGGTAATAGCAAAAAAAACATTGACCCTTTTTGTTTTCGGCTGTAATATATACCAGATGCACATCCCGGGCAATGCGATAATGTAAGTAGGCGCCTCCGATCCGTTACTGAAAATCACAGTGAAGATCAGGATGGAGGCCAACAAATACAACTGGTAGCGTAGGTCTTTATAATACCGGTAATAAACAAACTGACTTACCTGCAATAAAGCGGCAGGCACCAGCACGAACAGGTCATCCAGCCGGTGATAAAAAACCCGCCGGATAAAGCCCATTACGGAAATATCCTGCGATGTGTACCCGATGGTGACATCAATATTCTTGGCAGACTTATGCTGTAACGCGGCATACCAGTCATGATAGGATTGAATCAAAAAAGACCAGTTTGTGATCAGTAGCGGCGCAAAAAAACAAACCACAGCCCACACAATTCCCCACATTATAAATTTCACCTTGTTTTTGCTGAGGAGGAAAAAAGCCAGTCCTACAATTCCATAGATCTTCACAAAGGTGGCCAGCATTATAAACAATAAGGCCCATACTTCTTTTTCTTTGCGCACCAGTGCAAATGCCAGCACCAAACAGGCGCAAACGGCAGCATTCGCCTGCAGCCAGGCACTGTGGCCCATCATTTCATTGCTGCAAAAGATCAGCAGTGCAAACTGCCACTGTTGCTGAACCGGCAGCTTCCGCAACGCATAATATAAAAAACCAACATTAAAAAGTACCCAACAGCTTACGCCAAGCCATAACGGCAGCAATGCAAAAGGCGCGATGAGCACCGAAAAAACAGGTCCGTAAAGGTATACATCGAAATACTGCTGTGGGTAAAGCAGGTAGAGATTCGTTTTTTCAACGGCATGAAAATAGGCCTGCCGGAAAATGAGAAAGTTATTAAACTTTCTTAAAATAAAAATATTTTGCAGGATCGCAATAATGGAAAGTCCGAACCATAAGGTTACAGCCAGCTTTTTATTAAAAAAAACCGAGCGGAATGTCATCCGGTCTTTAAGCCTGAGCAACCCTTTCATTGAGCATACGGTCGCCTCTTTTTAAGGAGCGATTTAATTTTATTAAAGAAAAGAAGTTCTTCAGCTCAGTAAAAATAGTGCCCGACCCGAAATTAGAAAAATGAATCCCCGGTTTTAACGTGATGTTAATGTTCTCCATTGAAAGGTCTTCATGGAGCGCGCGCAACACAAATTCGGTGTCCACCAAAAAGCGGTTCACTTCCGTTTTTAGAAAGACAGCTTTCCCGGTTTGATTAAATCCTTTAATGCCCGATTGCACATCAATCAATGAAGAATGAAAACATAACCGGCACAAAAACATATAGGCTTCTGAAATCACCCGCCTGGAAAAAGGCAGGTTCCGGAAATAGCGTTTATCCCGGCGGCCGATCACAATTTCATTTCCCTTTTTCAGCTCCTGCACCATCGCCACAATATTTTCTGTAACGTAGGGAAAATCAAAATCAGTCAGGATAACATAGGGCGAGGAGGCCAGTGCCACTCCTGCTCTTTGGGCAAATCCTTTTCCCTGATTTTCTTCATAACTGATGTAACGCACATTATATTGCGTTTGCAGCCCGGAAAAAAAATCCCGGATGTCCGTATCATCCGTGCCGTCGTTTACCACAATGTATTCAATAGACACATTGGGCGACATCACTTCGTTCAATTCTTTTACATTAGCTGTAAAAGCCAATTGCCAGTTCCCTTTGGGTTTATACAAAGGAAGGACAACTGAAACATTCAGCAAGTCCATCGATTAGTTAGGTTTAAGTTAGGTTCTAATTTGGTTTAATTACAACAAAGATACAGCTCCGTATTCAATTTCTTGACGGGCGCTTTTTAAACTTATTTTTTCGGCTTTTATTGCCAATAAAACGGGCTGATTTTGGGCCCCGAATCTATTATTTTCATACCGGTTTGTTCATTTCTTTAAACAACTTCCGGCGGGAAACGCATTCCATTATCAAAATAAAATTTTTGAGCCAACAGGTTTACATAATTTCTATTTTACCCCCCTTTTAATTACTCATTTTTTAATTTTTATTTAATCATCAACTTTCCGCTTACTTTTGCGTTTGTAGATTTCTAACGAATACTGATAAGATTAGAATATGTATAAAAAATGGTGGAAAATTTGCTGCGTCCTACTCCTGGTTTTTGCGCTTATAGCCGGATTGCTCGTTAAAACCCCCAATCTTCCTGCCCTTGACGAAACCATCCGTAATGTATTTTATCATGTGGGCATGTGGAGTGCGATGATGGTGTTGTTCATCTGTTCTGTTGTACATTCCATAAAATATCTCAGAACATCGGATTTAAGGTATGATATTCTTGCAAAAAATTATGCATCCGTAGGTCTTTTCTTCGGATTGCTCGGTTATGCCACCGGGGCGGTTTGGGCCAGTTATACCTGGGCCGATCCTAACAATCCGGCTTTTGAATCCTTTGGCGCCGTAGCGCGTGATCCAAGGCTGATCGGCACCGCAGTAGCCCTGTTGATTTACTGCGCCTATTTTATATTAAGAAGCTCGGTATCTGATTTTGATAAAAGGGCTAAAGTAAGCGCTGTATATAATGTTTTTGCATTTGCGATGCTGTTCCCTACCATTTTTATTATTCCCAGGATATTGCCAAGTTTGCACCCCGGAGGCGAAGGAAATCCGGCACTTAACTTTAAAGACTCCAGCCCCATCATGCGTTTGGTGCAATACCCCGCCTTTATTGGCTGGGCCTTACTGGGCGTATGGATTGCTACTGTGAAGATCCGCATCAATTTATTAAAAGAAAAATCCCTGCTTAAAAAATGAATATAAAAACTAAAGGGGGCACCCTCCTGCTATTGTCCTTATTCCTGTTACCCAATTTTGTATGGGCACAATCGGGTGTGGATTCATTAATGCGGAGCAGCGGTCGTATTTATGTGGTAGTTGCGGTATTGCTGATCATCCTGCTGGGCGTATTTTTTTACCTGTTGGGGATCGAGCGCCGGCTAAAGAAGCTGGAAGCACAGCAAAAGGACTAACCCGCACCAACGTTTGCTTATTTGCTAAATTGAAAATACAAAAGCTATGTCTGAAAACAATTACAGTTTCTTTGGAGCTGTTGAAAAAAGCTTCCATAGAGCCGCCAAATTCACCAAGTGGGATAAAGGAGTACTGGAGCAGATCAACGCCTGCAATTCGGTTTACCGGATGCGCTTCCCCATCAAAAGAGAGAACGGAACCATTGAAGTTATTGAAGCTTACCGGGTACAGCACTCGCACCACAAAACGCCCTGCAAAGGCGGGATCCGTTTTTCCACCCAGGTAAACCAGGATGAGGTGATGGCTCTTGCTGCACTGATGACCTACAAATGCGCGATTGTAAACGTTCCTTTCGGTGGCGGCAAAGGGGGGATCAAGATCGATCCCAAAAACTACACCCCTTACGAACTGGAAAAAATAACGCGCCGGTATACAACTGAATTAATAAAGAAAAACTTTATCGGACCGGCGGTGGATGTGCCCGCTCCTGATTACGGAACCGGTGAGCGCGAAATGGCATGGATCGTAGACACGTACACCGCCATGAATCCCAAAGAAATTGATGCTGCAGGCTGTGTAACCGGCAAACCCGTTAGCCAGGGAGGTGTACGGGGCCGCAGGGAAGCGACAGGTTTGGGCGTATTCTTCGGCATCCGCGAAGTATGCCATATGGAAGAAGAAATGCAACGACTGGGATTGACGCCCGGTGTGGCTGGTAAGCGGGTGATTGTGCAGGGGCTGGGAAACGTGGGCTACCATTCGGCTAAATTTTTCCAGGAAGCGGGCGCAAAAGTAGTAGGCATTGCCGAATATGAAGGCGGTATTTATAATGCAGATGGGCTGGACGTGGAGGAAGTGTTCCAGCACCGTAAACGCACGGGCTCTATCCTGGATTTTAAAGGGGCCACAAATTTCAAGCACTCCAAAGAAGCAATGGAACAGGATTGCGATATCCTGATCCCCGCTGCACTCGAAAATGTTATTGATAAAGAAAATGCACCGCGTATAAAAGCCCGGATCATCGGCGAAGCCGCCAACGGGCCCTTAACGCCCGAAGCGGATGAGATCTTTTTAAAGAAAAACGTGCTGGTGGTACCAGACATGTACCTCAACGCCGGCGGGGTTACGGTATCTTATTTCGAATGGCTGAAGAACCTGAGCCATGTACGCTACGGCCGTTTGGAAAAGCGTTTTACGGAAAATGTAAATACCATGATCCTGGAAGAACTGGAAGGCCTTTCGGGAAAAAAAGTTGCTGAAAGCAACCGGAAAATGATCATGCACGGGGCAGATGAGATTGACCTGGTACACAGCGGGCTGGAGGAAACGATGATCGGGGCCACCCGTGAGATTATGGAAGAATGGCGCAATAATCCGGCCATCCCGGATATGCGAACCGCAGCTTATGTGGTGGCAATCAATAAAGTAGCTACTACGTATGCCGAGTTAGGGATTTTTCCATAGTGGTCAGTTGACAGATTTACAAGTTTAAAGGTTTACAGGTTACGGCCCTTGTTAACTTATCAACCCGTAAACTTTTAAACTAATCCCTTGCCAATTAGGCGGTTTCAGATAAATACCGTACCTTTGCACTCCTAATTAAATGGAGCGCAGTTGAGTCATGGCTTACAGAAGAGAGTATGATATAGCTTTTGTGGGTTTAAAACCTGGAATTCATGAGTTCAATTATGCGATAACAGATCGGTTCTTTGAGGCATTTCAACAGCAGGACTTTACTAATTGTAAAGGGCACGTAAAACTTTCGCTTGATAAAAAAAGCAGTTTTATGATGCTGAAATTTGAGATTGGTGGTACTTTAGATGTCGTTTGCGACCGGTGTAATAATACCATCCCGCTAGACCTTTGGGATGAATTTGTGATTACCGTAAAAATGGTGGAAGAACCCGAAGTCATGAATGAGCAGGAAGAAGATCCTGATGTTTATTATATCAGCCGGGGCGAAAGTCATTTAAACGTAGAGAATTGGATCTATGAGTTTATTAACCTCAGTATTCCAATGCACAAAACCTGTGGTTTTGAAAATGCTGACGGTCCGCGATGTAATAAGGAAGCGTTGAAAATGCTCAATAAGCTGGGCGCTGAGCTCAAGCCAGGAAAGGATGTTAATCCTCTTTGGAAAGACCTGGATCAGTTTAAAGGCCTGGATAATTAAGTTTTTGAAATAAGAAAAGAAAAATAATTTAGAACTATTTAATTTTATCAGTTATGCCAAATCCGAAACGCAGGCACAGTCAGCAAAGAAGCGCAAAACGCAGAACGCACTATAAAGCAACTTCAACTACATTAACTACCGATGCAAGTACTGGTGAAACACACGTACGCCATCGTGCTTATGTAAACGAAGGAAAGCTGATCTATAAGGGTAAAGTGGTAGCAGAAAAAGCTCCTTCAAAAGCTTAAAAAAAGCGTTCACCCCTTTACTTCACTTGTTCATTCCAAATTCATTGACGACCTTTGGTTGGTAATGTATTTGGAATTTTTAATTTTAGCCGGTATATGATGAATATTGGAATCGATGCAATGGGTGGCGACTTTGCCCCACTGGAAGCGCTGCGCGGCGTTAAAAAATATCTTGAAGAGAACACAAACGAAGCGCTTCGCATTACCCTGTTTGGCGATGCCGATGCTATAAAAAAAATTATTAAGGAGGAGCACATTCCGGCAGCTTCAATTGACATTGTTGCAACGACCCAGGTCATCGGAATGCACGAACATCCAACCAGGGCTTTAAAAGAAAAGACCGATTCCTCTATTGCCGTAGGATTTCAATACCTGGCAAAAGGTAAAACAGATGCGTTCATCAGTGCCGGCAATACCGGGACCATGCTGGTGGGGGCACTTTTTAGCTTAAAGACGATCGAAGGCATTTTACGGCCCGTTATTTCATCCATCATCCCCAAACAAAATGGCGGCACGGGTTTGATCCTGGACGTAGGACTGAATGCCGATTGCAAGCCCGAACAGCTGAACCAGTTTGCCACGCTGGGCACCGTTTATGCCAAACATGTACTGGAGATCGAAAATCCTAAAGTGGGATTGATCAATGTAGGCGAAGAAGAAGGCAAAGGCAATATATTGACACAGGCCACCTACCCCCTGCTGAAAGAAAACAAACAGCTTAATTTCATTGGCAATATTGAAGGACGTGATACTTTTAATGGCAAGGCCGACGTAATGGTATGTGATGGCTTTACTGGAAACATTATCTTAAAGCTGGCAGAATCCATTTACGATATTTCAAAAACAGAAGCGCCGGACAGCCCCTACCTCAACCGGTTCAACTTTGAAATTTACGGCGGAACACCAGTACTGGGCGTTGCGCACCCCGTAATTGTGGGCCATGGTATTTCAAAAGCCACTGCCTTCAGCAATATGATCCGCGTAGCGGAAAAAATGCTTAAAACGGAAGTACTGCATAAATTAAAAGACGCGATACAGCCGCGTTAAATAACGCGTTTCAACCACAAACAGAGTAGCCACGGAGATCTCAGCCGTTTGGCAAAGCACTGTGCTCTCCGTGTCAGACCTCTGATTCCTCTGTGGTTTTATTCCTACACTTTAGGTCCGGCCGCTGTTACCTCTGCAGCAACGATCCCTGTATATTTTTCAAAGTTCCGGGCAAATTGAAGCGCCAGTTGTTTTGCATGCCGGTCATATGCTGTTGGGTCCGTCCAGGTATGCTTTGGCGTTAGCACCCGCGGCTCCACGCCCGGACAGGTATCCGGTATCATCAATCCAAATACGGGGTCCTTATGATATTCCACGGTATCCAGTTCACCGTTCAACGCCGCCTGTATCATGGCGCGGGACCAGCCCAGTTTCATACGGGTACCCGTTCCGTAGGCGCCGCCCGTCCAGCCGGTGTTTACCATCCATACTTTCACCCCGTATTGCGTTAATTTTTCTCCCAATAGCCGGGCATATTTTCCCGGGTGCAAGGGAAGGAACGGCGCGCCAAAACAGGCACTGAACGTGGCTTTCGGCTCCGTTACACCCGTTTCTGTTCCGGCCACCTTCGCGGTATAGCCACTGATAAAATAATATAATGCCTGCTCCTTGGTTAAACGGGAAATGGGTGGTAAAATCCCATAAGCATCGCAGGTCAAAAAGAAAACATTGCGCGGAATACCGCCAGTTTCTGAAGGCACGCTGTTTTCAACAAAGTTGATCGGATAGGCCACGCGGGTATTTTCTGTAACCGACGCATCATCAAAATTGATCCGGTTGGTGCCCGGGTAAAACGTAACATTTTCCACCAGCGCTCCGGGTTTGATCGCATGATAGATCTCCGGTTCTTTTTCCTCCGACAGGTTAATACATTTTGCGTAACAACCCCCTTCAAAATTAAAGACCTGCTCATCATCCCAGCCATGCTCATCATCACCGATCAGCCGGCGGTTCGGGTCCGTGCTCAGTGTTGTTTTGCCGGTGCCGCTTAATCCAAAAAACAAAGCCGTATCGCCCCGGGAGCCGATGTTGGCCGAGCAGTGCATGCTCAGCACATTCCGTTGTTCCGGCAACAGGTAATTTAAAATAGAGAAGATGCCTTTTTTGATCTCCCCGGTATAGCTGCTGCCGGTAATTACAATTATTTTATGCTTAAAGCTGACCACTGTGGCATTTCCCTGCCGCACACCGCAACGGACAGGATCCAGCTCCAGCCCCGGCGCCGAAAGGATATGCCATTCCGGTTTAAAAAACTCCAGCTCCTCCTCCGTCGGGCGCAGAAATAAATTATTGGCGAATAAATTCATCCAGGGCAGTTCATTGATCACACGGATGTTCAGCCGGTACTCCGGGGCAGCACACGCATAGGAATCGCGCACCCAAAGCTTTTCCCTTTCATTCAGGTACTGTTGCACATCAGCCAGGATAATATCGAAATATTTTTCGTCAAGCGCATTATTAAAATTGCCCCAATCGATAGTGTCTGCCGTCAACACATCCTCCACAATAAATTTATCCTTTGGCGATCTTCCGGTGAATTTCCCGGTACTGATCACCAAGGCACCGGTATCATTCAATACCCCCATTTGCTGTTTCAGCGTTTCGTCAATAAGCTCTTCCGGCGTTAATTGATAATAGATTTGGTTGTTTAAATCGAACCCCATCTTCTTTAATTGCTTCAAGGGGATCTCCAATGGCTTTGTAAGCATAACGGGTTTATATTTTTGTTTAGAAGACAAAAGTATAATTTGAAAATATCTAAAAAAAATAATTTTATCACCCTAATATTTCGAATTTATCTACTTTACAAAGTTTATTTGATTGAAAATATTCAAAAATAAAATGTAAAACTAACAATTGTTAGCAACATATTACTGATTTCCAAATACTTGCAATTTAAGTTGCGTATTTTTTTGTTTCCGTTCCGTTTCCTAACTTTGGTGCCTTCCCTGATTTCAGGGGCAAAAAGATCTTTAAAACTTTCCCGGCAACACCGGGATCTTATCAAGAAAGGCAGAGGGTTTGGCCCAATGAAGCCTTGGCAACCTGCTATGTACACAAGTAGCAAGGTGCCAATTCCACCTCCCGCAACTGCGGGGGAAAGATAAGTCAGGCAGCTATTTTTAAACGTATTCACAATAACAGCTCACCTGGGTTTATCCGGTGGGCTTTTTTTATGTCCTGATATTTTTTGAATATGAAAGAAAAAGCTATTAAATTCGTTTTGAGCATGACGCAAAAGATAACATACACTGTTTATTCCATTACCACTGTAATGTGCTGCTGTATTTGTTGTATGCCTTAGCAGGCATCAACATTCATTTTACGCCGACCGGGCTATTTTCATCAAACTATAATTCTTCACTTTCATTAATTCATAATTATTATGAGTAATTCTCTACACTTCGACACCCTGCAGGTGCATGCCGGGCAACAGCCTGACCCAGCCACCGGAAGCCGTACCGTGCCTATTTATCAGACTACTTCTTTTGTATTTAAGAATGCGGAACATGCTGCCAATCTTTTTGGATTAAAAGAATTCGGCAACATCTACACCCGCATTATGAACCCTACTACCGATGTATTTGAGCAACGCGTGGCAGCGCTGGAAGGCGGTGTGGCAGCGTTGGCCACTGCTTCGGGCCAGGCGGCGCAGTTCCTTACCATTACCAACCTGCTGCAGTCCGGTGAAAATTTTGTAACCTCTCCCTACCTGTACGGCGGCACCTTTAACCAGTTTAAAGTATCGTTTAAACGGCTGGGCATTGATGTGCGCTTTGCCGCGGATGATAATGTAGAAAGCTTTCGCCCGCTGATTGATGACAAAACCAGGGCCATCTATATCGAAACCCTGGGCAACCCCAGGCTGAACGTTCCCGATTTTGAAAAATTTGCCGCGCTGGCAAAAGAATACGATCTGCCTTTGATCGTAGACAACACTTTTGGCGCCGGTGGTTATCTATTTCAGCCCATTAAACATGGCGCCAACATTGTGGTGGAAGCCGCTACAAAATGGATCGGCGGTCACGGCAACAGCATCGGCGGTATCATTGTGGATGGCGGTAACTATAACTGGGGCAATGGTAAATTCCCGCAGTTCTCCGAGCCGTCTGAAGGCTATCATGGATTGAATTTCTGGCAGGTGTTTGGCGAAGGCAACCCGCTGGGGCTACCCAATATTGCCTTTGCCATCCGTGCCCGCGTGGAAGGCCTGCGCGACTTTGGTCCGGCCATCAGCCCCTTCAACTCCTTCCTCCTGCTGCAGGGACTGGAAACCCTTTCGCTGCGTGTACAGCGTACGGTAGACAATACATTGGCGTTGGCGCAATGGCTGGAGCAACACGATAAGGTTGATTTTGTATGGTACCCGGGCCTGGAAAGCAGCCCCTATCACGAACTTGCAAAAAGATACCTGACCAATGGCTTTGGAGGTGTGCTGCAGTTTGGTATTAAAGGCGGACTGGAAAACGGAAGAACCTTTATCGACAATTTAAAACTGGTAAGTCATCTGGCGAATGTGGGCGATGCCAAAACGCTGGCGATCCACCCCGCATCTACCACGCACGAACAGCTGAGTGAAGCTGAAAGAAAAAATGCCGGCGTGCTGGACAACCTCATCCGCATTAGCCTGGGTATTGAATACATTGATGATATAAAAGCAGATTTTGAACAGGCGTTTGCAGCTGTGTTCAAATAAGACGTAAACGACCTGTAAGGTTTGCTAAACCTTACGGGTCGTTTTGAATTTGAAGTTACAACATGAACCAAAAGGTTTTTACATACGACCAACCCTTTATACTGGAAAGCGGCAAGGCCTTCCACGGCCTCCGGCTGGCTTATACCACCTATGGCCGTATGAATGAAGAACAATCGAATATTATCTGGATCTTTCATGCGCTTACAGCCAACAGTAACCCGCATGAATGGTGGCCGGAAATGATCGGCGAAGGCAGGGTGTTTGATCCTTTGCGCCATTTCATCATTTGCGTAAACATGCCCGGCAGTTGCTATGGCAGCAGCGGCCCGTTGGATACAAACCCGGAGACAGGCATTCCTTATTATCATGATTTCCCCTTTTTTACAATTCGTGATATGGCAAACGCCTACCGGTTATTGCAAGCAGCATTGGGCATTACCAGAATAAAAATTGGTATTGGCGGCAGCACCGGCGGCCAGCAATTACTGGAATGGGCTGTGCAGGACCCGGAGCTGTTTAAATATATTATTCCGCTGGCGACGAATGCTGTGCACTCCCCGTGGGGCAAGGCTTTCAACGCAACGCAACGGTTTGCAATTGAAGCAGACCAAACCTGGAAAAACAAGGCAGCAGACGCAGGATTAAAAGGCATGGAAGTAGCACGCGGCGTTGCCCTGCTCTCCTACCGCAACGCAACCGCTTATAACAAAACACAATCAGAAACCTCCGATGACAACCTGGAATTTTTCCGCAGCGAAAGTTACCAGCGTTACCAGGGGTCCAAGCTGGCGGCACGATTTAACGCTTTCAGCTATTACGCACTAAGCAAAAGTATGGACAGTCATAACCTGGGGCGCGGGCGTGGATCTGTCGTAAAAGCATTGGAAACTATTAAAGCAACGACCCTGGTATTGGCACTGGAAGGGGACCTGTTGTTCCCCCCCGGGGAGCAGGACTTTATTGCCGAGCATGTTCCTGACGCAGTCGTGCGGCACATTGCCACCGACTATGGCCATGATGGCTTCCTATTGGAATTTGAGCAAATATCAGAGGCCATACAAAAATTCATCACGCGTCACGCAACAGGCGTGATCATAAAATAAAATTTAAATAATGAGTGAACATAAAGAACTGGTGATCGGCCTATTTGGATTTGGAGTAGTGGGAGAAGGGCTTTACAAGGTATTGCAGCAAACCCCTTCGCTAAAGGCTGTCATCAAAAAGGCCTGTATTAAACACCCCGGCAAAAAAAGAAATGCACCCGAAAGTCTTTTTACCACAGACCGGAACGAGTTGTTAAACGACAAAGAGATCAACCTGATAGTAGAAGTAATAGACGATGCAAAAGCAGGCTTTGAGATCGTAAGTACCGCGTTAAAGAACGGGAAAGATGTGGTAAGCTCGTCAAAGAAAATGATCGCGGAAAACCTGGACACCTTGCTGAAATTGCAGCAGGAAACCGGCAGTTCTTTATTGTATGAATCTGCCGCCTGCGCCTCCATTCCCGTGATCCGCAACCTGGAAGAGTATTACGACAATGACCTGCTTCACAGCATCCGCGCTATTGTAAATGGAAGCACTAATTTTATCCTTACCAAGATCTTTGAAGAAAATCTCTCCTTCAGAGACGCGTTATTGCTGGCACAGCAATTGGGTTTTGCAGAAAGCGACCCCACACTGGATGTGGAAGGTTTTGATGCGCTGAATAAATGGATCATTTTGTTATTGCATGCCTACGGCATCGTGGCACACCCTGAAGATATTTTATTTAACGGTATCCAAAACATTGCGAAGTCGGACGCCCAGGTAGCAAAAGCCCGCGGCCAACAAATTAAATTAGTAGCGCAGGCCAAGAAGCTGATCAATGGTGGCGTTGGGGCCTATGTGCTGCCGCAATTCGTTTCTACTGAAACACCGTTATCTTTTGTAAAAAACGAATACAACGGCGTGGTGATCGAAAGCGGCTTTGCGGATCAGCAATTCTTCTACGGAAAAGGCGCGGGCAGTTTCCCAACGGCATCGGCCGTGCTAAGCGATATTTCCGCCCTGCGTTATGAATACCGTTACGAGTATAAAAAACTATATCATCATCAGCCACATCAGCTGAATGACGACATCTACCTAAAAGTATTTGTAAGCTTTACGGATCTTGCTTTTATTCCAAAGGAAGCCTTTGAATGGATCGAGGAATGGCATGCCCAGGAAAGCCGCAAATATTTATCCGGTGTTATTGCGTTAAAAAAATTAAAGGAACAATCCTGGTGGAAGGAAAACGGCACTTCACTCATTGTAGAAGCGGACGGCATTATTGAGGATATTGAAGAGCGGAAACTGAAAAAGAAAAGCCTGGAGCTGGCGGGGCTGTTGTAACAGTTTCAAGTTACAGGTTACAAGTTACTGGTATCGTATATTGATGAGTGTTATCCTACAGTACAAGTGTGCGACGCAACGCAGCTGATAGTAGCCCTGGTGCTTGTCCAATAAATTGTAACAAGTTGCTGATTAAACGTGCGACATGTAACCTGTAACCTGAAACCTGTAACCCGGAGGCAACTAAAACCCTCTCGCCATAGACGGCGTATCCAGGGGAGCAAAATCATTTTCAAGATACTTATAATACCCCGTAATAGCGATCATGCCGGCATTATCGGTGCAATACTGAAAATCAGGGATGAAGGTGTTCCAGCCTTTTGCGGTTCCCATTTCTTTAAAAGCCTTGCGCAGCCCGCTGTTAGCAGAAACGCCACCGGCAATGCAAAGATTTGTGATACCCAGGTCCCGCGCGGCTCTACTGAGTTTATTCAACAGAATGGTAATGATCCGGCTTTGAATGGAGGCACAGATATCCGCAAGATTTTCCTCAATAAATTTTTTGCGTTCTTCTTCCGTTGCTGCAAATTCTTCTTTATAAACCTGTGCCGTTCCTGCATTCCGGAGAAAATATAAGATCGCGGTCTTTAGCCCGCTAAAGCTGAAATTATACCCGGGAATTTTCGGCTCAGGAAATTGAAACCGGTCAGGGTTGCCTTCCCTTGCGTATTTATCAACCAGTGGACCGCCGGGATAAGGCAGGCCCAACAATTTGGCCGCTTTGTCAAAAGCCTCCCCTGCTGCATCATCGATTGTCTCCCCTACGATCTCCATTTGCGTAGGCCCCACGCATTTTACGATTTGCGTATGGCCCCCGCTTACTGTGAGGCACAAAAAAGGAAAAGAAGGTTTTTCATCCGCAATAAGATTGGCCAAAACATGCGCCTGCATGTGATTCACAGCGATCAGCGGTTTGTCCAGCGCCAATGCTAATGATTTTGCAAATTGTCCGCCCACCAGCAGGCTGCCGATCAGCCCCGGAGCCTGCGTAAACGCGATAGCAGCCATATCTGCCAGCTGCAGCCCGCTTTCTTTTAAAGCAACATCCACTACAGGAACAATGTTCTGCATATGGGCACGGGACGCCAGCTCGGGCACTACCCCGCCATGTGCGGCATGCACTGCCTGCGTAGCAATGCGGTTCGACAGTAGTGTGCCATTACTGCAAACGGCTGCTGATGTTTCATCACAGCTGGATTCTATTGCTAATATATTGATCTTGTTCATTACGATTTTTTTTGATGCGCAACGCATAATGCTTAATGCAAAACGCACCATGCGGAACGCCACCTATTCACTATTCACCATTGACTATTGACCATTGACTGATCTAGCTTCTGATCGCCGCTACGGGATCCATTTTTGCGGCCTGCACGGCGGGAACAATTCCCGCGATGACCCCCACCAGCACGCAGATCAAGAAGGTTCCGATCATGTTACCAACGGATATAAATACGGGAAAGTTCAGCGCTTTGCTCAGTATCTGCGCCAGGACGTACACCAGCAGCAGGCCAATCATTCCGCCTACCAGGCACAAAAAAGCCGACTCCAGCAGAAACTCGGTGAGGATGATCTTTCTTTTTGCGCCCAATGCCTTTTTCAACCCGATCTGGGCGGTACGTTCCTTTACCGTTACAAACATGATATTCGCTACCCCGAACATGCCTACAATGAGTGAAAGCACGGCGATGGCCCATCCGCCTTTGTTC
>JAGIAQ010000067.1:22227-22508 GCA_017744795.1 Niabella sp.
GATATTCGCCACACCAAACAAACCCACGATCAGGCTGATGCCTCCAATTACGGCCCCGCCAATATTCAGGCCTACAAAAGCGCCGGAGAGCTGGTCTCCCACATCATTAATATCATTTAAACTAAAGTTATCTTCCTGCCTGGGACTTAGTTTGTGTATCGCCCGCATGGTTACCATCAGCTGGTCCTTCAAGCCCTTGCTGGACACATTATCCCAGCCCTGCACCATAATTACAGGATCCGTCTTTAGCTCATTATAAATGGTGCGGCCAAACTGAAAAG
>JAGIAQ010000068.1:0-14918 GCA_017744795.1 Niabella sp.
GCCGATGAAATGGCCGATGTGCTTTGGGTACTGCTTTGCCTGGCTAATCAAACAGGCGTTGACCTGACTGCCGCACTGGAAAAGAATTTTGAAAAGAAAGATATAAGAGATGCCAACCGGCATTTGAACAATAAAAAACTGTAGCCTATGGCTTTGAAAAACATATGGAGCATCATAAAGCAAACTGTTGAAGAAACCTTTACCAACCGTGTTTTTAAATTGAGCGCGGCATTGGCCTACTACACCATTTTTTCGCTGCCCGGATTATTGATCGTCATTATCTGGATCGGTGATAGTTTTTTGGCAGATGCATTTTTAAACCACGGAGCGCATACCGATGTAAAAAATAGTTTATATCAGCAGATACAGGAATTTGTAGGGCAACAGTCAGCCGATCAGATACGGGCCACCATTGAGAATGCTTCTCATTTTCCCAACAAAAATCTTTCAAAAATAATCGGTATCCTGACGCTTGTGTTTGGTGCAACGGGCGTGTTCGCGGAAATACAGGATTCCATCAATATGATCTGGCGTTTAAAAGCGCGCCCTAAAAAAGGCAAGGGCTGGTTAAAACTGCTTTTAGACCGGCTGATGTCCTTTTCCATTGTTATTACGCTTGGCTTTTTATTGCTGGTTTCTTTAATGGTCAACGGCGTAATGGATATATTGATTACACAGCTCACAAGGATCATACCTGATTCACAGGTGATCACTGCCTATGTGTCTAACCTGGCACTCACCTTTATCATTACCTCTGTCTTATTTGGTTTGATCTTTAAAGTGCTGCCCGATGCAAAAATCAAATGGAAGGCTGTGAGAGCCGGCGCCTTTGTTACCGCCCTGTTGTTTATGGCAGGAAAATTCCTGATCGGTTATTACCTGGGCCATAACAAAATGTCTTCAGCTTATGGCGCAGCAGGATCTGTGATCATCATTCTGTTATGGGTGTATTACTCGGCAATCATTCTTTATATAGGCGCCGTATTTACACGGATATTTGCTATTCATCACAATATGAATATCTATCCCAATCAGTACGCCGTTTGGGTAGAGCATGTGGAAGTGGAGAATAAAGATTCTATCCAGACCCTGCAGAACGATCCGGTAGTGGCAAAGACCAGTGAGCTGAACCAGGCCACAGAAAATGTAAAATGAAAAATAAGAAATGTAGAATAAGGAATCAGAAAGGGCATCACGTTAGGTTAGAAACTTTCATTCCTGAAACCTGCGTTTAAGAAAACGACATTGATTTATCAAGGAAGTTGTTTAGACTTTCTAATCCCTTTACGTTTTCCGCCGATCATCGCAGAAAATCAATCTGCGGATATCAGCGGTGTATTAGATCTGCCTAAAATCAGCGGGAAAGTTGGATTCAATATTATTTCTATAAAAAAATTAGACAACTTCCCAATCAGAAAACTTCAAAAAGAACGAATACCGGATGCTATTGAAATAATGTCCTTTTATATTTCTTATTCTACATTTTTATTCTGATAAGAATATAGCTTAGCTATCACCTTGCCAGCAATGATCTTATTTGCTGATAAAGGAGTGCTCCGTCGCTGGGGCGCAGCATTTTATTACTGAGGACAACGCCGTCTTTATTAAGTAGTATATAGCGGGGAATACTAAATCCACCATTCTGTTTCCAAATAAGTCTTGACAGGTCGTATTGCAACGCTGCATTAGCCCGCATATGCGTGCCGCCCATTTTTAAAAATTTCAACAGTTCCTTCCACTGGGCATCATGCGCGGCATCATCCATAGAAAGATAGAGCATTTTTACATCCGCCTCTTTTAAAAAAGAATCTAAAGAGTCTTTGTAATAAAATTCCCTCCGGCAGGGGCCGCACCAACTGGCCCACAGATCAATAAAAACCGGGGAGCCCTTTAACTTTTCCTGCAATTGTTTCAGCGAATTGATCTTATCATAATCAGTAAAAAATTCCAGATCGGATGCATAGCTGTTTTTATCGGTAACAGCTGTGTCTTTAACTACAGCAGGATGATCCTGTGCGAACACAGCATTATTCGCTGTTATAAAAAAAAGAGGGAAAACAAGAAGATATTTTATCCTTGTAAAAGACATACTCTTAGTGCGGATTTTAATTTAGCCGATTGATGGCCGGAACCCTGACGAGTGCGATCCGCCGCGGCGGACAGGCTCCATACTGATGCCATTAATACTGCAGCCGGGTACAAAAAATTACCCGATAGTCCTTTTAATACCTGCCATAGCGGTTCTGGAAAAGCCCCACATTAACACCCGCACGAATAATGGGCAGAACCTTTACACGCTCTGCTCCTGTTTGCGGATCATGCGTAACATCCACATAGGGGCTGTTGCGGTTCTTTAAAACATCTGCCAGTATGGATACATAGAAAAACGTAGCACTTCCGTTGGCGCGACCAGTGCTATAACCACCGCCCAATAAAAGCGAGGGCGCATTCGCATTGTATTTACCGGGGTTTACATTGTTATTAGTAGCCGGCGTATACCGTACGCTTGTAAAGTTTTCTTCAAACTGCGCCTGTACAAAAAGAAAATCGATAGGGAAAGCTCTTGCAAAAACCCCGGGGCCATACACATGCTGTCGTAATTTATCATTGTATTCGTACACATCCCTTGTTCCGGTGTAAACATAATTCAGTACGACGCCCGCGTCAAAATACCGGTTAAACGTATATCCTAATACCGGGCTGACACCGAGAACAGTCCCCCCTGAATAAAAGGAGGCGGTTAGACCACCACCCGTAAACAGCCGTTCTTTTTGGAAGCCCTTTTCCCGGTAAGGTTGCATAGCATTTGCATTTCTAACCTGGATAGAATCGTCCTGCGCCCGGGATTGTAACCCCGCCAAAAGCATACAACTTAAAAGGCAGGCGGTACAAAAGAGTTTTTTCATATAATCAGATTTATTAAACAAGATCAAATATTTTACCCGCATTGAGAATATTATTGGGGTCAAAGGCTTTTTTTATCTCACGCATCAACTGAATCTGCCGCTCTTCAAAAACAATATCCATATAGGTTTTCTGAATAAGGCCGATACCATGCTCGCCGCTTATGGTGCCTCCCAAACTTTTTACCAGTTTGAACAACTCCCGGAGCACGGCGTTCATTTCCGGATCATTCAGGCTGTTTTTATTACCTTCTTTTTTTATACGCACGTGCAGGTTGCCGTCTCCCGCATGCCCGTAACAAACTGCATGGAAGTTATGTTTTTTTCCTAATTCCTTTACGCCTTTTATCAATTTTGGCAATTCTGCGCGCGGCACTACTGTATCTTCTTCGATCGTGTATCCGGAGGATTTCACAGCTTCTGCTGTTCTTCTGCGCAGCTTCCATAATTCTTCTTTTTGCTGAGCGTCATCAGCAAAAAACAATTCACCCGCCTCATATTGTTCCAGTAGTACAGCGATCTGCTCCATCTCCTGCATCAGCACTTCCTGATTGTTACCATCCACTTCTACGATCAGGTGCGCGGCAATGTCGTCATTAACCGGCACCACATAGCTGTCCACCATGCTGCTTACGATCTTCAGGGCATCAATTTCCACCAGTTCCAGGGCACTTGGATTAAAACCTGCTCGGAATATTGCACTCACGGCCTCGCTCGCTTTCTCCAGTGAAGCGAAGGGCGCCAGCATCAACAGATCAAATTTAGGCAACGGAATTAACCGTAATACGATTTTGGTAACCACGGCCAATGTTCCTTCACTGCCCACGATCAACTGCGTCAGGTTATAGCCCGTGACATTTTTCAGCACATTGGCCCCGGTCCAGATGATCTCGCCGGTTGGCAACACCACTTCCAGGTTCAGCACATAATCCTTCACCACGCCGTATTTTACCGCTTTGGGACCACCACTATTTTCCGCAATATTTCCGCCGATGAAGCATGTACCGCGACTGCTGGGATCGGGAGGGTAAAACAATCCTTTTTCTTTTACGGCATTTTGCAATACCTCTGTAATAACACCGGGCTCGGTTGTTACCTGCAGATTGCGCTCATCAATATCTATAATACTGTTCAAACGCTCCGTAGAAAGCACCACACCCCCCAGTTGAGGCAATGCACCGCCGCTTAAACCGGTACCGCCACCTCTTGGAGTAACCGGAATCAGATCCCGGTTGCAGATCTTAAACAATTCGGAAATTTCTTCTGCCGTGCGGGGTTTTACCACCACATCGGGAGCAAAATGCAGGGTTTCGGTTTCGTCGTGTGAATAATTTTCGAGGGAATCGGCGTCTGCTAATACGTTTGCATCGCCTACTATTTTCTTAAATGCTTCAATATGAGCTGTTGTGATCTTTTTTTCTGCCATTACTTTGTGAATAGTCTATAAATTAAGGAGGCCAAATTTCGGTGAAAAAGGGGAAAGGAAAAAATTGGGGGCATTTTTATCGCTAAAAGCGATAGAATAGGGCTTCGGAACTCAAAGTTCCAAAGAGCGGAGCACGAATGAACGGCCGGGAAGGCAGCAAAGAAGGTTTTTCTGATCTTACCTTATTTTGATATAAGTTTCCCGCTGATCTCGCGGATTATCGCAGAAGAACAAAAACTGACATCAGCTGCCCTGCGTTTAGGCTCCGAACCCGATCGTTCCGGTTCCAGATATATCCCAAACAGTAATTTAATGATCCATTTAGGTTACGCAACCTATGATTTGACGTTTATTCGCCTGTTGCTGAGGTTAGCGAACCCATATTTTTAGGTACCGAATCCCTCCTGAAGGGTTCACTAACCCAATAGATTGGTTCAGAAACTTATGTGGAGAAGCAAAGTAAAAGTCCAGACATATCCAGAACCTATTCGAAATGGTTCGCAACCTAATCGAATAGGTAGTGAACCGTGGAATCGGGTTTTAATACAAAGCCGCAAGGCGGTTGGCCTAAAGCAGTTTAAAACAATGCCTTCCCGCTTTTCCGGCTTCCCGGCCCACGGCTATTTTTCGATTATTACCTTAAGAGATTTTGCTCCAGGCTGTTTTGCCTTTTTGGGAGCGGAGAAAGGCTTTCAGGACTTCGTGCTCAGGCTTTGAAAGATCGGGATCGTCCTTTAAAATTTGCTCGCAACGCTCTTTGGCAGCCGTCACCATCGCGCGATCATTGACGATATCTGCCAATTTAAAGCTTAATACCCCGCTTTGCCGGGTGCCTTCAATATCGCCGGGGCCCCGCAGTTCCAGGTCTTTTTCCGCAATCACAAACCCATTGTTGGTGCTGGTCATTATTTTCATACGTTCGCGCGCTTCATTGCCTAATTTTTTGCCGGTGAGCAGGATGCAATAACTTTTTTCCGCGCCGCGCCCTACTCTACCGCGCAACTGGTGCAACTGCGACAAACCAAATTTTTCAGCGCTTTCGATGAGCATTACCGAGGCATTGGGCACATTGACCCCTACTTCTATTACGGTGGTAGACACCATGATCTGGGTATCGTGCACCACAAAGCGCCGCATATTCTCCTCTTTCTGATGTGCCGGCATTTTGCCATGCACCATACTGATCCAGTACTGCGGTTCGGGGAAATAAGTTTTTACCACCTCATAGCCCTGCATCAGGTTTTCATAATCCAGTTTTTCGCTTTCTTCAATTAAAGGAAAGATGATATAGATCTGCCGCCCCAGTGCGATCTCTGCTTTTAAAAAATCCATTACCAGGCTGCGGTCGTTTTCAAGGCGATGCACGGTTTGTATCGGTTTGCGGCCCGGCGGCAGTTCATCAATAACGCTGTAATCCAGATCGCCGTAGGCCGTCATGGCCAGGGTACGCGGAATAGGTGTAGCTGTCATCACCAATACATGCGGCGGAACAACCGCTTTTTCCCAAAGCCGCGCGCGCTGTGCCACACCAAAACGGTGCTGTTCATCAATGATCACCAGGCCCAGATCTTGAAATACGACCGGATCCTCGATGACTGCATGCGTGCCTATCAGAATGTTTATTGAGCCATTAGCCAATTGTTCCAAAAGTAGTCTGCGCTCTTTTCCTTTTGTGGTACCCGTTAATATAGCCACCGTTACCGGCAACGGTTCCAACAATTCTTTAATGCCCTGAAAGTGTTGACGGGCAAGGATTTCCGTAGGCGCCATTAATACCGACTGATAGCCATTATCTGCCGCAAGCAGCATACACAATAGGGCCACTACGGTTTTACCACTGCCCACGTCGCCCTGCAATAACCGGTTCATTTGTTTGCCCCGGCCTGTGTCGATGCGAATTTCTTTCAGCACTCTTTTTTGCGCGCCGGTCAGCTCAAAGGGCAGGCATTCGCTGTAAAACTGGTTGAATAAATCGCCCACTTTTTCAAAAACAACCCCTTTGGAAAAGCGATGCCGTTCGGAGCGAAGCAAATTCATTCGTAACTGTGCGAAAAAGATCTCTTCAAATTTTAACCGTCGCACAGCCGCTTCATACCCTTCTTTATTTTTAGGAAAATGGATCTGCTGATACGCAGGGAACCTCGGCATCAGCTTCAGCTCTTCCCGCAGCGATTGCGGAAGGTTTTCCGGAATATCTCTTTCTGAAAGATGCTGCAGCAAAACGGCCGTCAACTTCCCGATCTGCCTTCCACCCAAATTTTTTGTTTTTAATTTTTCAGTAGAGGGATACACCGGCTCCAGGAAGTCTTTCCCTTTTAATTTTTCCGGGTCCCAGGGCTCCATTTCCGGGTGCACCATTTGCGGTTTACCCATGAAAAAACCCACTTTTCCATAAACGAGATAGGGCTGCCCGGGGTGAACAATTTTTTTGATCAGATTAATACTTTGAAACCATACCAGATCTAATGAACCCGTTTTGTCCTGCAGTAAGGAAGTTAAACGTCGCCCTCTTTTTTCGCCCATCTGTTCCAAAGGCGCCAGGATGCCCGCCACCTGTACATATTCATCATTTATTCCTATAGCGCCAATGGGTGTCAGTTTTGTTTTGTCTATATGCCGGAAGGGGAAATAGTTCAGCAGGTCATCAAACGTAAAGATATTCAGTTCCTTTTGCAGCAGCTCGGCCCGCTGGGGGCCCACTCCCTTCAAATAGGCTATCGGGCTTGATAATATGTTCTGATGATCGGCGATAAACTGCTTTTAAATAAAAATAACACCTGTTTCACAAATGAAAAAATAACAGCCAAAGCACTATCCCACAAATTTTCCGATAAATGGAAGACTTTTCAGCTCCTTTCTTTCGACCCGGCCTACCAGGTATAAAAATATGCACATAAATACCGTTGCACAACCGGTTTTTAACCAGAAATTATGCGTAAAGGAAATCAGGGTTTTGTTGATCAAAAAGAGTAGCACGGTGATAACAATATAGGCGACCAGTTTTTTCCAGGCATAGGGTATGGGGTAATACTTTTGTCCTAAAATATAGGCCAGCACCACCATAGAACCATAGCAAACCATTGTTACCGTAGCCCCGGCATACATTTCAAACTTTGGAATAAACAGGTAGTTTCCAACAAGCGTAATAACGGCTCCTATAGCAGTGATTATAATTCCCCAATACATTTTATCGGTAAGCTTATACCAGGCGGACAGGTTATAATACACCCCAAGAAAAACATTTGCCATCAATAAAATAGGAACGATCCCCAGCCCGGAGCGATAGCCTTTCCCGATAATACCCTGCCAGATATGTAAGTAAAGGCCGGTAAAAAGATAGGCAATACATAAAGTAATGACGAACCATTTCATCACGCGGGCATAAGTTTGTTTTGCGTTGGCTGCATTTTTTTGCTTGAAAAAGAAGGGTTCTGCCGCCATACGGAATGCCGTTATAAACATGGTTATAAAAATAGAAATTCTATAGTTTGCAGAATAAATTGCCACAATCCGCATATTCTCATCCGTTGAATACGGCAAAAAACTTTTTAACATCTGTCGGTCCATTACCTCATTGATCATTCCTGCCAGGCCAATAATGATCATAGGAGTACTATAGCGCATCACGGTTTTCCACAACGTTTTACTGATCCTGAAGCGAAAACGTTTCCACTCAGGATATAAAAATAAAAAGACAAAAAACGATTGGATCGTATTGGCTAAAACCAGCAATACTACCCGGTTTTGACGTATCACCCAACGAGTAAGCGCGTTGCCTGAATCGGAAAAATGTTTGGGTATAAAGTAAATGAATAGCACGACAAGCCCAATGTTTACCACTACTCCAAATATCTTTATAAACGCATAACGCCGCGGCCGGTTCTCATGTCTCAGCTTCGCGAAAGGTATAGTGGAAAGCGTGTCAAATACCATTACTAAAACGGTAAGCACAATCGCCTGCGACAATTTCCCGATGCCGAGGAATTCACTGATCGGCTGACTATAATAGAGCAGCACACCGCTCAACAAGAGCGTTGTAATTACATGGGAGCCAAATGTGGTATTGAATAACTGTTTTTGAGAGATGCCTGCATCGCTGCTGAACCGGAAGTACCCGGTTTCCAATCCATAGGTGTAAACAATATTTGCCACGCCGATCCAGGCGTACAGCAAGCTAAAATCACCATATTCCTGCACTCCTTTCTGATCCACCATCAGGTAGGTTAAAATAGGAGTTAACAAAAAGCCTATCAATTTGGTCAACACATTGCTAAGCCCATACCAGATCGTTTGTCCTGCCAGTTGTTTAATGCCGCTCAATTGATTCTTAGATTATTTTGACAAAAATACTGTTCTTATCACTAATGCAGGTATTCCATTAAAACTGGCGCTGAGACAATTTTAACCGCCAGGGCGCTAAGACGCGATGAAAAAAGATATTTACCTGAATGACCTTCGCGCAATTAATTAATTGTTGCTCACTTAAAATTTGGGCTTCGGTAAGTAACTGATTACCTTCGCGGTACATCCAATTATAAAAATACTGATTCGCATGAAGAAAATTTTGATGTTCCTGGCCCTTGCCACTATCACCGGAACTGTTTTTGCCCAGAAAGCGCAGGAAGGAAGAATTCAATATAAAAAAACAGATGAGCCTGCTATTTTGATCACTTACGACTATCCGGCAGCAGTGGTGGACAATGCGCTAAAAGCAAAAATGGCTGATCTGCAGCTTACCGGCCAAAATAGTCGTGGGTTCCTGGTATACAAGAATAGTGTTATTTCGGCTATAACCTCTTCCAAACTCGATTATTCCTTTAAAACGCAACCGCAGGGATCTAAAACCACGCTTTATCTGCTGATGGAAGGCAGCGGTTCTATTTCCGGCGATGCGGCGGTGCTTGCCTCCAGGGCCAAGGCTTTCCTGGAAGACCTGAACGGCAATGTTGTTAAAAGCAATACCATCTTCCAGATCAAAAAGCAGGAAGCCATAATGGTGGACGAGGAAAAGAAATTGAACACATTACGCGAGAACTATAATGCACTCGACCAAAAAGTAAAAGCCCAGGAGAAGATCGTGGCTTCTCAAAAAAGCATTCTGGAAGATCTGAAGGCGAAGAATTAAACGGCTTTATTTTTAATATTTCTGCTTATTTGACGCCTTTTACGCTTCCATTTAAATAGGTTAAAAAATACAGTTTTTTGTTTTCGTAATAATCGATCTTATTTTCCCGGCTTACCGGTTGAATATCGTAATCATAAAATACATTGTACTGCTTGCTTTGGATAATGGCGGGAATATTGTTTCCCAGCAGGTTCAGCAAACGCCCGAAACGATAGGCCAGACCAAAGCCCCGGAACACCAGGTCCGACGGTCGGGCAAACATTTTTGCGCCGTAGTAGGTAGTGATATTGCGGCTGGCAGCATCCGTTCTGGCGTTATAAAAAGGTGTACTGTAAATAAGCTCTACTCCCTTGTACCTGGAAAAAACAAGATTATCCCAGGTGGGCATTCCCATAACAGTAATGGATGGATAGGTTTTCTGAAGCTGTGCCAGCTGGGTTAAAATTCTATCGGCATACCCAATATCCAACGACCCGATGACAAATAATGCCGGTCTGCCTTTAACCAAATTTGCCGCTACCTGCGCCTGGGAAAGGGTATCCTTTACCTCGATAAATTTCAGGTGCATTGCGGTGCTCCGGTCGGCCTTGTTCAGTGTTTGAAAAACAGATTTTAAATAATTTTCCGACGCCCCCTGACGAGTGATATACACTACCTGCTGGTTGGGATAATTCTTTTTAAGGTAGGAATAGATCTGTTCCCCCTGTGTTGGCAAAGTGGGGTTTAGTACTACAAAATAGGGATTGTTCCGTACGTTACCATCATTGGGCACAGTGGCATTGAGCAGGGTTATTTTTTTTGACGCCGCCAGTTTTGCCAGTTTTTCTATATCTGCCAGTGAGCAATTGGCAATGATCAGCTCCACACCATCTGCAGCCGCCTTATTAAATTGACTTTCAATAGATTGCTTTGCAGATTTAGAGTCATAAATGTACAGATCTAACGGTACATTCTGGGCATTTAACGAATCTACTGCCATGGAAACGCCATGATAAAATTCTAACCCGGGGATAGAGGCCTTTGGGAAAGATCTGGCATCATAATTATAATTGCCACCAGCGCCAAAGGCATCATCAAGATACAAAGGCGTAAAAACAGCAATTTTATGACGGGTGTTTACCTGGGCTATCAGTGGTGCAAGGCCGCAGGTCATAAGGAATACGAATAAAAAAATCTTCTTCATCACTTACAGGAATGTTTAAATAGTACTTTATTCAAGCAAATATTATTCCCATTCTATTGTTGCCGGCGGTTTACTGCTGATATCGTACACCACGCGGTTAATTCCCCTCACATTATTACAGATCTCGTTAGATACTACCGCAAGAAATTCATAGGGTAAATGCGCCCAATCGGCGGTCATTCCGTCTACACTGGTTACAGCCCTGAGCGCCACCGTGTATTCGTAGGTGCGCTCATCACCCATAACCCCTACGCTTTTTACCGGTAACAGGATCGTTCCTGCCTGCCAAACGGCCGCATACAGGTCATGTTCCCGAAGCGCTTTAATGTAAATATCATCCGCTTCCTGCAGCAAGGCCACTTTTTCTTCGGTTACTTCTCCCAAAATGCGGATGGCCAGCCCCGGGCCGGGAAAGGGGTGCCGGTCAATAAGATTTGCCGGAATGCCCAGTTCTCTTCCCACTTTGCGCACCTCATCTTTAAAAAGAAAACGCAGGGGTTCCACTAGTTCCATGTGCATTTTTTCCGGCAGTCCGCCCACATTGTGGTGCGATTTAATGGTGGCCGAAGGACCGTGAACGGAAACGCTTTCGATAACGTCCGGATAGATAGTTCCCTGTCCTAAAAATTTTATATCGGTCAATTTATTGGCCTCTTCCTGGAAAACCTCAATAAACAGACGGCCGATGATTTTGCGCTTGGTTTCGGGATCGGGATTGTCTTTCAGCTCTTTATAAAAAAGCGCCTTCGCATCGACCCCTTTAATATTGAGTCCCAGCAATTTATAGGTTTCCAGCACCTGCTCAAATTCGCCTTTGCGCAGTACCCCGTTATCCACAAAAATACCGTAGAGCCGATCGCCAATGGCTTTATGGATCAGTGTGGCCGCCACCGTACTGTCTACACCGCCGCTCAGGGCCATTATCACTTTACGGTCGCCGATCTGCTGCTTCAGTTGCTCCACCGTATCGGTAATAAAATGTGCCGGCGTCCAGTCCTGGCTGCAATTACAAATGGTTACCAGGAAGTTATGAATAATATTTTTTCCTTCGGTACTATGGTGCACTTCCGGGTGAAACTGCAGGCCATACAGGGGATGCGGTGCTTTAGTGTATTTGAAAGCCGCCACGGGTATGCTTTCTGTGGTGGCCAGCACTTCAAAATCCGCGGGCAATTCCAGGATACTGTCGCCGTGGCTCATCCACACCTGGCTTTTTTCAGAAACGCCTTTCAGCAGCACATCGTTCGACTTCTTTGCTTCCATTTGTGCGCGGCCATACTCCCGTTTACTGCTTTTTTCCACCCGGCCCCCATAAATTTTGGTCGAGAGTTGGGCGCCGTAGCAAATACCCAGCACCGGCACTTTTTCCACCATGCCCTTCAGGTTAATAACCGGTGCGTTGGTGTCGTTTACCGAAAAGGGTGAGCCGGAAAGGATGATTCCTTTTAAATTGCCGTCGAATTCAAAAGATTTAGAATAAGGGATTATTTCGCAATAAACATTGGCTTCTCTTACACAGCGCGCAATTAACTGTGTATATTGGGAACCAAAATCAAGAATAAGGATTTTTTCGGTCATGATGCGGCGAAGTTAATAAAATTGCAGTTCGGATGATCGGGGCGTTTAAATAACCCCATTAAATATATTTTGTACCAACAATTGAAACCTTTTAACAATGAAAAAATTAATTTTTGCGGTTTGTGCCGTGGCGGTGGGGATCAGCTCCTGCAATATTGATGACGGACAGCATGTGCGGGGCAACGGACAGATCCATTCCAAAACATTCGACATGAAGGACTTTGACCGTTTGGATGTAAATATGGCGGCTACGGTCCTTTTAAAACAGGATTCCGTTTTTGGGGTAAAGGTAGAAACCGACGACAACCTGCTTTCGCACATTGTGGTGAACAATGATGGGCATACCCTTAAAATAGAGGAAAAGGACAATTTTAATCTGCGGGCCAGCAAAGATATAAAGATCTATATTTCGATGCCGGTGGTAAAACAGATCACGCTTTCCAGTGCTTCTTCCTTAAAAACGGAGAACAAGATCGAGCAAAATGATCCGATAAGATTGGATGTAAATGAGGCATCCAGCGCGACGGTTACCCTTAAGGCACCGGAAGTGAACATAAAAGTAAGCGAGGCTTCTACCCTGACGGTTTCAGGAGAAACACGCGATGTGAAGGGTCAGGTGAATGAAGCCAGCACCCTCCGGGGATATGACCTCAAAGCTGAAAACACCAATATAGAAGCCAATGAGGCCAGCACGGCCAATGTATTTGCAAGCGTACAGCTGACCGCCCAGGCCAATGAGGCATCCAGCATCAGCTATAAGGGCAGCCCACAGGTCAATTCCAATTCCAGCTCTGCGGGGAGTGTGAAGAAAGCAGATTAAGGTAGCAGGCAGATCGCAGCATTGGCGAGTCCCATACAATTTGTTTAATTGCCACCTTACTTTTTTAATCTCCTCAATGCTATTATTCAATGCCACGAATGCACGAATTTATTGTCTATTGTACGGTTTCCAAAGGAAATGAACACGAAACTCATGCGCCAAAGGCGCATATTTGTGCATTCGTGGCCACTCTTTTCGGTTTATGTCGCCGCCCCGAGTTGTTCTGCGTTGCGCATTTAGCATTCCGCATAATAGCTATCTTTGCCGGCTATGAATAAGAAAAGTGATATCGTTTTAAGTGGTGTGCGCCCAACAGGAACCTTGCATCTGGGCAATTATTTTGGAGCGTTGCGGAATTACGTTAAAATGCAGGACGAATACAACTGTTATTTTTTTATAGCAGACCTGCACTCCCTCACGACCCATCCTGATACAAAAGAACTAAAAGAACATGTACTTTCTGTAACAGCTTATTACCTGGCTGCAGGGCTGGATCCGGATAAAAGCGTATTGTATTGCCAGAGCGATCTGCCACAGACCACCGAACTGTATCTTTACCTGAATATGCTGGCCTACAAAGGCGAACTGGAAAAAACCACCACCTTTAAAGACAAGGTAAAACTGCAACCGGAAAATGTAAATGCCGGCCTGCTCACTTACCCTGTTCTGATGGCTGCAGATATCCTGATCCACCGGGCTAAATATGTTCCAGTGGGCAAGGACCAGGAGCAGCACCTTGAAATGACCCGCACGTTTGGCAACCGGTTCAATCACCGCTATGGCGAAGTATTTCCGGAACCGAAAGCCTTTAACTATGGCAGCGAATTGCTTAAAGTACCCAGCCTGGACGGCGCTGGCAAGATGAGCAAAAGCGAAAACCAGTATGCGACGGTTTATTTGTCGGACGACGACGACAGCATCCGTAAAAAAATCATGAAAGCCAAAACAGATGCGGGCCCCACCGAGCCCAATTCGGTAAAGCCGGATTACATCGTAAATATTTTTGACCTGATGCGCCTGGTGAGCACGCCTGCGGTTATTGAAAAATACGAAGCTGATTTTAACGCCTGCACGATCCGCTACGGCGACCTGAAAAAGCAACTGGCGGAAGACATGGTGGCCTTCATCAGCCCCATTCGCCAAAAAGCAAAAGACCTGCGCAACGACGAAAGCGCCTTGAATATTATTTTGAAAGTGGGGGCACAAAAAGCGGCTGAAAACGCGGAGAAAACCATGCAACTGGTTAGAAGCGCCATGGGCCTGAAATATTTTTAAAAGCTGTTCAGAAACGTACTGTGATACATTGCAGCACTTTTAGAGAAAAATAAAAAGCCATTTAAAAAAGAATATTTATTTTCAACATTAAAAGTTCCTTATCCGCTTCATATGGCCAAGTCAAAGTCCAAACCCAAGCATATAGCCATTGCCGGTAACATTGGCGCCGGCAAAACAACGCTGACTGAAATGCTGAGCAAGCATTATAAATGGATCCCCAATTTTGAAGATGTGGACCATAACCCTTACCTGATGGACTTTTACGAGGATATGCCGCGCTGGAGCTTTAACCTGCAGATCTACTTTTTAAACAGCCGGTTAAAACAGCTGATCGAAATACAAAACGGAACGGAAACCGTTATCCAGGACCGCACTATTTATGAGGACGCTAATATTTTTGCGCCCAACCTGCATGAAATGGGCCTGATGAGCAAACGCGACTTCGATAATTATTATCAATTTTTTACCACGTTGAAATCGATGGTGAATCCACCGGATCTTATGATCTATCTGAACGCATCGGTACCTACGCTGGTAGGGCAAATTCAGAAACGCGGCCGGGAGTATGAAGAAAACATCCGCCTGGATTATCTGAAGCGCCTGAACGA
>JAGIAQ010000068.1:14928-22121 GCA_017744795.1 Niabella sp.
GCTACAAAGAAGGCAAATTGCTGATCATTGATGTAGATAAAAACAACTTCGCCGATAACAGTGAGGATTTTGGTAAGATTATTTCTAAAATAGATTCCCAGTTATACGGCTTATTTTAAAAGCCTTGCAAGGTTACGCCTGTCCATGAAAAAAAATTTAATCCTTTTTATATTCTGTCTGCTGGCGCACGTTGCCAGCCACGCGCAACAGTTAAAAGTAGCTACGTATAACCTCCGGTACGACAACCCGGAAGATTCTGGAAATCTATGGAAAGATCGTTCGGCGGCAGTGATCCGTTTAATACGCTACCACGATTTTGACATCTTCGGCACACAGGAGGGATTAAAAAATCAACTGAATGATATCAGCAGTCACCTGCCCGAATATTCCCGATATGGCAAGGGCCGTGATGACGGTGCTGATGCGGGGGAGCACTCTGCTATCTTTTACAAAAAAGACAAATACACATTGATCGGTTCAGGGGATTTCTGGTTATCAGAAACGCCCGACAAACCCGGTAAGGGTTGGGATGCCAAATGCTGTAACCGCATCTGCTCCTGGGTACAGCTCAAAGAAAACAACACAGGCAAAAGGTTTTATTTCTTTAACGTACACTTTGATCATGAAGGAAAAGTGGCCCGCGAGGAAAGTGCCAAATTGATCCTGGAGAAGATCAACAGCATTGCGCATGGTGCTAATACGATCCTTACCGGAGACTTTAACGGTAATCGAAGTTCTGTTCCTTACCAGACACTGGCGGGCGGCACCTTACTAAAAGACAGTTATAAAGATGTAAAACATCCGTATGAAAATAACGGATCCTTTAATGCGTTTGGCAAGACGCTCGATCGCAATGATGTTATTGATCACATCTTCGTAAGCAAGAACGGAAAGGCTTTGCAATGGGGGATCTTAACGGATACTTATCGTGGTAAATTCCCTTCAGATCACTTCCCCGTGGAGGCCGTTCTGCATTTTTAAATTGCGCATAAGGCAATACGTCGCATTTATTCGTTAACTGAAACAAAAAACCGGGCACATTTTCTGTTGCCCGGTTTTTTTAATTATTGATCAGCTCCTATTACCATCCCGGCGTTTGTTTATAAGCTCCATTGCTATTGGACAGCACGTTGGCTGCAATTGGCCATGCTGCCCGGGCGGCCGTATAATTCCGCGCGGCCCATACCTGTTGTATGGTAAAAGCAGAGGCCGGATCTGTTTTATTAGCGTGAATTCTTCCGTGCAGCGGCGCATTGATCTTCGCTATATCATTCCAACGTTTCAGGTCCATGCAACGATCCGTCCATTCACAGGCTAATTCGCAACGGCGCTCGTGTTTCAGATCATCCATTGTAGGACTTGCTTTGGGAGCCAGCCCCACCCGTGCACGTACTTCATTCAGAGGCGCGGCGGCATCCGCGTTCCTGCCCAGTTGTATCAATGCTTCGGCCTTAAACAGCAGTATTTCTGCATAACGCATCAAAGGCAAATTGAGTGAAGTAGTGGGATAGTCGCCATTCTGGTTAATGTAAAGATTTGTTTTAGAGTCCCCATTTGTACCGTAACTGTAGGGTTCCATATATTTATTGATCTGAAAACCGGAAAGGCTGTTGGTGGAATAATATTTTTTGCTCAGCCCAAAATAGGTGAAGGAATCTCCGAATTTTAAAATAGTTGCTTCTCTCCTCGGATCGTTAGGCTCATACTCATCATATAATTCCTCAGTTGGCTGAAAATATCCCCAGCCATTGTACAAGCCCCAACCTTTGTTCTCCAACACTACTCCCATAAATTCTGAACCACCCTGTGTGCCTGAATTCACAGACCAGATGTATTCACTGCTCCAGTTATTAGCAATTTTGAAAACAGATTTGTAATTGTCAGCAGGTGTTGCCTGTCCGGTAATCAATGCCCGTCCGCAGTCGTTTTTGATCTTATCACATAAATCGGGGATCAGCGCCCATTTGCTATTATCATACTGTGCCCAATAGGCGTAGGTTTTTACCAGGTATCCCAACGCAGCAGCCTTATGAGCGCGACCTTTATTAGCGTCGTCATAAGTGCTGAACAAAGGAAGTAAGTCGGCTGCTTTTTGAAAATCGCCGGCAATGATGGCATAGTTATCCGTTACGGATGCCAATTGCGGCGGTATACGGGTACCAAATTCTTTATTTTCCACGCCATCATAAGGAACGCCCTGCGCTTTACTTCCCCATAAATAAGCGATCCAGAAGTGGGCAAACCCTCTGATGAAATAAGCTTCGCCCAGGCTGCGTTTTCTCAAGTCTTCAGAAATATTAGTTGCCTTGGGCAACCCGGCTATTGCCTGATTGGCTTTATTGAGCATAAAATACAGATCATTCCAGCCCTGGGATAAATAGCCTTCATTACCTGTACAGATAAAATTCTTAATATTTTCAGCATTTGCTTTTGCCCTTCCAACAATCAGATCATCGCTGGCATCCTGCATCCAGAAAAGATCCCGGCCCCAGGTACTTTCGTAAGAAAAAGGGATGTATAATGCGGCTACAGATTTTGTTACCATATCCACCCCATCCCATTGATACGCCGCGCTGGGCGTTCCGTTGGGTTTTGTGTCTACCCAGTTTTTTGAACAGGAGCTCAATACCACCCCTGCCGATAAAACGAGACAAATAATTATTAAACGCTTCATTTCAGTATTTTTTTTATTATAAAGTAAGTTTTATACCAGCAGCAAATACCCTTGCCACGGGAAACTGTCCGCCATCAAAGCCCATGCCGCCTACTTCCGGATCCATTCCTGAGTATTTGGTGATCGTGATCAGGTTATCGCCGCTCAGGTACACCCGAAGGCTGCTATTCTTTAAAAATCTGGGGAAATTATAACCAATAACCAGGCTTTTTAATCTTAAATAGTTTCCGTTCTCCAGGTACCAGTCGGAAGGTGTTCCGAAATTCTTATTGGGGTCGCTTGCCGAAATAACAGGGATGTTGGAACCGGTGTTAGTGGGCGACCAGGCATCCAGGATCCTGTTCCAGCGGTTGTATCCCTGTTCGGAAGCATTCAACGTTGATTCTTTAAGCGCATGGAACAATTTTACGCCACCCACTCCCTGCCAGAACATACTGAAATCAAAATTTTTCCAGGTAAGATTCACAGTGAATCCATATGTCAGTTTGGGCAGTGCATTGCCCATGTATACGCGGTCCTTATCATCGATAGTACCATCACCATTCTCATCAACAAATTTCAGATCGCCGGCTTTTGCGTTGGGCTGGATCCTGTTGCCGTTCTTATCCTTATACGCTGCTGCTTCAGCATCGCTTTGGAATATACCTGCCGTTTTGATCAGGTAATAGGAAAGATAGGGCTGCCCTACAGTAGAGCGATAAGGCGCCAGTGTGCCTCTCCAAACGCTTCCGTCCGTCCATTCAGAACCAGGGTTGCCGTCAATGTATTCCACGCGATTCTTCAAGGTAGCCAGGTTCCCGCTGAGCTCGTATCCCACCTGACCGGCTTTGTCCTTCCAGGTTGCAGCAAACTCCAACCCGGTATTTCTGATCTTCCCCTGGTTGATCAGCGGCGCACCAAAACCAAAAGTATTGGGCCAGTTCAGGGATTGGGTGGTAATCAGGTTAAATGTGTGCTTGTCAAAATAATCGAATGTAAAGGTCAGTTTCTCTTTCAAAATGCTGAGGTCAAGCCCCAGGTCTTTTTGTTCCGCAGTTTCCCAGGTAAGTAGGGGGTTATTGAAGGAGCCCACATAAAATGCGGTGGTCTGTGGAGCGCCCACGCCAATCTGATTGGTCCCGTCCCGGTTCAATTGCGGATATCCATAATTAGTTGGCACTGAACTGAGGTTTCCGATCCGGCCCCAGCTGCCTCTTATTTTCAGCAGATCGATGGTTGATGTTAAACCCTGGAAAAAGGGTTCCGAGCTTATTTTCCAGGCGGCAGTAACACCGGGGGAGCCGAGGGTACGATGCCCTATAGCGAGCCTCCCAGCATTATCGTAGCGGTAGCTGCCCGTAACGAAATAGCGGTCGGCCCAGCTATACGTTACTCGTCCTACATAGGAAAGGTTCCGGTCGGTTGAATCCCAGCTGCTGGGCTTCATATATAAGTCAGAAACATTGCCCGGCGTTATATCGGCCATGTTTTCAAAAAACTGCGCCCAATCGGCTTCCAAAGCAAATGATTTTGCGGAAGCATTAAATCCTTTCCGCGATTGTTCCATCGCAGTAGTCGAAATCATTGCTCCCAGATTATGCCTGCCGAATCTGCGGTCATAATTCAAGGTATTTTCCCAAAACCATTTATAGGTTTTATCGGTAGAATAAGACAAGGAGTTCATTTTATTAGGCTTCCCGGGCTCCGTGCGTGCCGGCACAAAATTTTTATAGAGCGATTGCCCCTGGCGATAGGAGAACCGGGAGGTAAAGGAGAGTCCTTTTACAAAATTGGAAATTTTCAGTTCTGAAACGGACTGCACGTCTGTAGATTTATCATAAGGCTTATTTCGCAAAAGTGTAGCCACAGGGTTCACCACATCACCGTGAATACCCAGGTACAAAGAATCTGCGCGGGGGCCTACGCCGCCAAAGGTTCCGTCCGGATAATAAACGGTGGCCGACCTCGGCATATAAAAGGCCGACAGAATGGTACCATCGTACCCGCTTTCAGTGCTGGTGCCTCTTTTGTCGTGGTTATTATAAAAGAGCTCCTGCCGGAAGCTTACATGATTATTGAATTTATACCCGGCGTTAAAACGCAGCGACATATTCTTTGCATAGGTGTTGATGAGCGTTCCCTGATTATCTTCATAGCGCCCCTCAAATAAAGTGCTGAATTTATCGGTACCCGCATTTACCGTAACGGTTTGCCGCTGGATCAGCCCGGTTCTGAAGATGGAATTGAACCAATCCGTACGGGTTACCTGCGCATAGGGATAAGTAGCGGCATTCCATCCGTCAAGCGGATTCTGACCTGCATTTTTTGCTGCCAGGTTGGCCACCTGGGCTTCCTGCTGTCCTGTTAAAGATTGCGGCAACCGCCATGCATTTTTGGCACCTACAAACCCATTATATTCTATCCGTGGCTTTCCCTGCGAAGCCTGACGCGTGGTGATCAGCACCACGCCGGCGGCTCCGGAGTACGCTCCATAAATGGCCGCAGAAGCGGCATCTTTGAGCACAGTGATCGATTCTATATCAGCCGGGTTATAAGGCGCATCGGGAACTCCATCCACCACATACAGAACTCTATCTCCATTGCGCGATCCTACCCCGCGGATCATCACATTGGGCCCCTGATCCGGATGGCCGCCGTTATTTACGATCATAACACCTGGTACTTTTCCCTGGATCATGCTCATGGCATCAACTACCGGCCGCTCTTTTATCTGGGCCATATCCGGCACGGTAGATACCGCCGCCGAAAGATCCTTTTTGCGCATAGATCCGTAACCGATGACCACTACTTTATCCAACATGCCGCCCGAAGGTTGTAATACCACACTTAAAGAAATACGGCTGCTTTCTTTTATTTCATAGCCCTGCAGCGTATCTGTTTTGTACCCCACATAACTAAAAATAAAACGATAGCCGGATCCCGGGGGCAGATTGGTTATCGTAAACAATCCTTTAGGATTGGTCATTGTCCTGACGTCCGAATTGGGGTTGCCCGCATCCGGCATTCTCTGCGCCACCACAGAAACGCCCGACAGGACCTCACCGTTTTCATTTTTTACCAACCCCGTTACCGAGTTGGATGCAGCCCGCTGCCCATATACTGGTGCGTACAGGGCACTAAAGAGCAATAGCAACATAACAAGTAATTGCTTCATAAGAGATTTTTGATTTAAATATGAAATGTTGTTTGAAATGGATGAGGCCCAAACGGGACTTACTCATCGGGTTGAATTAAAAAGCCGGTTTTTGTTTTGTCAATTTTTAAGTGATTTAATAATGCAAGGGTATTCAGGAACTGATCCACAGTCTCTTTCGAAGATTTGTAGGTGCCGGTAAAACGCATTTCTTTTAATGCCGTTTCGTTAACGGTTATTTTCACATGGCATTGCGCTTCCAGTTGTTGCAACACCGTCAGCATCGGCTCGTTATCAAATCGGATCACGACATTAATAGCAGGCACCTGAACCGGGGCGGCCGGTTTTATTTTCCCCGGTTCCTTTTTTATAAACAATCTTACCTTATCTGAAAAATGAATATTGTCGAATTGCAGTTCCTGGCCAGGCGTTAAAAATACCGGGACCATATTCTTCTGCACCTTTGGCTCTTTTTGCACCACCACCTTGCCCTCATGCAGGCGGACCTTTGTTATTTTATTTCTGTCGTCTACAGTAAAGACTGTTCCCAACGCCGTTACATTTATGTTTTTAGCATGTACACAAAAGGGTTTCGTATGATCTTTGGCAACGGCGAAAGAAGCGCACCCCACCAGATCCACGTCTCTCCGCGCACCAAAAACCGAAGCAAAACATACACTGCTGCCCGGCATTAAAGAAACGATTGTTCCGTCTGGAAGTTTTATTGTTTCTGTTACAAAAGACGTGTCTCGTATCAATTTACGCGGCGGGGCTACTACAGCAAGGCTCTTTTCAGCGGGCAACACCGGCTTCTTTTTTAGTAAAAGACCTGCAATGGAAAACAGGATCAGGACGCTCGCCGCCGCCATCATCCAACGCCGGTAGGGAACAGCCGGCCTTATTTTTTTTGAAATATGTTTTCGCATCCGGTCCGAAATGCCGGCAGCGACGGGCCCATGCTCAAAGGAGTTCCAGTTTTCCTCCGTCAGGTATTGTTCCAGTATTTCCGGATGCTGCAGCAGCCAGTGCCGGATCTCCTGCCCCTGGCGGGCAGAACATTCGCCATTAAAAAACTGTTGCAATAATTCCGGAGTTACTTCCATACCCTATTATTCGCATGGGCGGAAAAAATCCCCTACACAACTATCAGTTTTTTTTGAAAAAATATTACAGGAATACAGACAGCGTTTTCTTCAGGCGGCGTACGGCCCGTGTAATATGTGTTTCTACGGTTTTAGCGGAGATAGATAAAAGAGCAGCTGTTTCTTTATGAGAGAGATCGTCGATGCGGGTATGAGTGAATGCCTGCTGCTGCATTAAGGGCATTTGCCCTATTACCTCCATTGCCTGCTTTAAATCATCTTTTTTCTCAATACTATCCAGCAG
>JAGIAQ010000069.1 GCA_017744795.1 Niabella sp.
AATAACATGTAAATAACCTACCGTGCGACCTAAAATAAATTAATCAAAATAAAACCAGTCAATCGCCCGGCACGTCCGGTTTCTTTTTACCTTGCATGGTATTCCTATACCAAATCGCTTCATTTATGCGTTTCTTTCATTTGATAAAAATTAACCGTTTTTGTATTGTGGCAATGATGGGCATTGCCAGCCTGCCAACAAATCAACTAGTGGCCCAGGTAGCCGCTCCTCTAAAGAAGACCACTACCGATCCCTATCATACCGCATATGAAAACAGTACGCTCACCCGCAGTGAGCTGCCCGTGCTGATGCCGCATAACCGTATTATTCGTCCTGCAGGAACCGTACTGCGGTATGGTGATCCCAATCTTGAAAATCATAGCCTGGATCTGAAACGCATCCCGGGCACTACCCTGCTTGCCGTGGAAGATCGTTATGGTATTTCGATCATCGACTACCGGCAACAGAAACGGCTGGCGTCCTGGACTTTTACCGGTTCCGCCTATAAGGGATTTATGAGCACTTACTCCGGCATCGAGGTAATACGGAATGGCAATACTACCCGCATCTTCTGGAGCGCAGCACAAAGCGGACAAAATAAATCCGCCGTTTTTGAAGCCTTATGGAACGGCAACGATCTAAAAATAGCAGATACAATTGCTTTTGCGCCATTGGCCCCTTCCCCTCTGGCATTGCCCAATGAAGTAGCTGTACATAATGAAGGCGGCACTCCCTATTTGTATGTGGTACTAAATGGCAACAACACGCTTGAAAAAATAAACGGCACCAATAAACAACGCGTGTGGAGTGTACCCACCGGTGTAGCACCCTATGGTATTACTATTGTAAACGGGCGAATTTATATTAGCAATTGGGGCGGTACGCTGCCCAATGCAGGTTCAACCGCGGAAACGGCCGGTGTACCCTATGGTAAAATGTTTGTCAATCCCGTTACAGGTGCCGCTTCCGGCGGATCAGTTTCCGTTTTTGATACACAGGGCGTTTTGATAAAAGAAGTACAGACTGGCCTGCACCCGAATGACCTGGTGGCAAGCCCCGATGGACAATTTGTATATGTAGCAAATGCAAATTCCGATGATATTACGGTAATTAATACGAACACTTTATCGGTAACAGCAACGATCCCTGTTAAAATAGATGGCAATGCCGCTGGCTTTATCGGCGATTCACCTAACGCGCTGGATCTATCGCCCGATGGCAAAACATTGTACGTGGCCAATGGTATGGATAATGCGCTTGCGGTGATTAGCCTAAGTAAAAGTTCGGGCCATGTAAAGGGTTATATTCCTACGGAATCGTACCCTGGCGGAGTGCGCGTAATCGGCAACCAGCTGGTGGTAACTAACCTGGAGGGAGAAGGCTCCCGCATCAGCAGCAAAGAAATAACAAAGCAGGATAAAGAAACGAGCTCCTTCCCCGGGCCTGCCTACAATTCGCACTACGAAAAAGCCACGCTTTCTTTTATTCCCGTACCCGATGATCAGAAGCTGCGACGATACACTGCCGAAGTAAAAAAGTTAATGTTGTTATTCCGTGCAGAATTGTCGCGTTTAACTCCCCGCAAAGGACAACCTGCACGCCCCATGCCGGAACGTATCGGGGAACCATCGGTATTTAAACATGTTTTATATATCATTAAAGAAAATCGAACTTACGACCAGGTATTAGGCGATCTGTCCAAAGGAAACGGGGCCAAAGCACTTTGCCTATACGGAGATAGTATAACGCCCAATCAGCATAAGCTGGCTGCCGATTATGTATTGCTGGATAATTACCATGCCTCCGGCAAATGCTCTGCTGAGGGGCACCAGTGGACGGATGCGGCCATGGTAACGGATTATATTGAAAAGAATGTACGCGCCTGGTTCCGCAGTTACCCGCATGTGCAAACGGATGCCATGGTATACAGCCAGAAAGGGTTTATATGGAACAACGCCGCCGATCATGGGAAAAAAGTGCGCATCTATGGTGAAGCCGCTTTGCCTGATATGGATAAAAAACTGACCTGGACCGATATTTATACCAAATATAAAAATGGCGAGCCCCTGGAATTTAAAAACGTAACTACCATATCAAGAGTGCGGCCCTGGTTATCCCCCAACTACCCCGCTTCCGATGAATTAAAGATCACGGACCAATACCGCGCGGATGCTTTTATAAAAGAATTAAAAGAATATGAAGCCCTGCCGGGCGATTCATTACCGGAGCTGATGGTAATGGCTTTATCAACGGACCACACGGTGGGCACCCGGCCGGGAATGCCCACGCCGCGGGCCATGGTGGCCGATAATGACCGGGCGCTGGGCCGCATTATTGAAGCGTTAAGCCAAAGCCGTTTTTGGAAAAACACCGTAGTATTTGTGACTGAAGATGATTCGCAGGCAGGCTGGGATCATGTGTCGGCCTACCGCACCACGGGTTTTGTGATCAGTCCGTACAGCCGCACAGGCAAAACGATTTCCGTAAACTATAACCAAACCAGTATGGTGCGCAGCATCGAACAGATCCTGGGCATTCCGCCCATGAACCTGCTGGATGCCACGGCGCGCCCGATGTTTGAGTGTTTTACCAATACACCGCGTCCTGCCCCTTTTGTTTCCAGAACCAACCTGATCCCCTTAGATGAAATGAACAAGCCGCTGGCCGCATTAAAAGGCAGGGCGCTAAATTTTGCAAAGCAATCGATGCGCAAAGAATACGATCATGTTGACGGGGGAAATGATGATGTATTAAACAGAATTCTCTGGTTCGCCTCCAAAGGCAATCAAAAATACCCGGTACATCTGGCAGGCAAACAAGTGAAGGATGATGATGATTAAGGACCGGCTTAAAAATTTATCCAGCTATTTTATAACTTACCTTTATTCAAAATAATTATTGATTAGTGTCTATTTTTTGAAGAAGGCATATTAGATAATTTATTTGTGTCCCGATCGCTATCCTATCGTGTGGACACATTTCAAATAGTTTATAAATAGAGTAAGAGCCGTGGGTGAGATCTATAGATGTGCACACTTTCCAATAATCATCGAAAAAGATGAATAGAGTGTTGTTTAATTGCATATTTTCCACTTTTTTCAATCGATAAAAAAGTGGAGCAAAAAATCTTTTTCCGCCGGAAGGTGAATTCCGCCGCCTGTTTCGCGGCGGTGCTGCGGCGGAACCGAACCAATCTGCGCTACAGACCCGGTTATGACACTTTCCTGCTGTTCTATTTTTGAAAAGTCGCCCGCGGCGTCAAAACCGCCATTCCGCTTGATTTGTCCTTTCACTGTCCGGCGGACCCCCTTCTAAGCCGCATACGTTTGGAACAAACAACTGTTTTTCATCGGCGGTATTTCTTTTACGTAATTGCAACTTCGGGAATCAACCGATCCGGGGCGCCTATTTTTTACCCAACGTATGTTTTGTATTCAGACAAATTATGCAGGGAAAAAATCAGCGCAGGAAAGACCGAACAACAATCAGGCAGCGCGGGCTTCGACCAGCCCCCTCAAAAAGGCCTTGCTGCCAGTTTTCGTAATGTATGTTCGCGTGCGTGGCCGGTCAAACGGCCGGAGGCGTTCGTTTGACCCTGCCCTTTTTGCGCTACTTTTTGGTCCCGAATGCTTTCGGGAAAAAAGTAGAAAAATATAAAAAGCCATATTTTGTGTCCACACGATAGGATGAGGCGGGAGAACCGATGCGTTCCCTCACGATGATGCGATAAACAAAGAGGCTCCGCTGGAGCCAAAGCCATTCCACCTAAATGCAACATTTCCTTATTAAATGTGAATTTGTTACACATCCGCAAGCATAAAGATCAACACCATATCAATTAAATCACCTACCTTTGCAGTCTTGTATGTTATCCTAACACTCGATTTGTATCTTCTCCACCATTCAAATACAGTGATTGCATAACGTAAGGCAGGTATCGTATCTAATGCTTATGTGTGGATAGCCTTACCTTAGTTTATCATCTTTAATTTTATTTATTTTGTCATTTAACAATTTACAGCTTATTGCGCCCTTATTGAAAGCGCTGAGCGAAACGGGTTATACAACCCCTACTCCTGTACAGGAAAAATCAATTCCCGTAATTTTACAAAACAGAGATATATTGGCCTGCGCCCAAACGGGAACAGGTAAAACCGCCTCTTTTGCACTACCCCTGTTGCAATTACTGCACCAGGAGCCTGAAGCAGCCAACAAAAACTGCCGGGCATTAATATTAGTGCCCACCAGGGAGCTTGCATTACAGGTGGCCGAAAGTTTTTCCGATTATGGAAAATACCTTCCGCTAAAACACGTGGCTATTTTTGGTGGCGTATCGCAACACCAGCAGGTGAAGGCCTTAAGAGAACACGTTGATATTCTTATTGCCACACCGGGCCGGCTGCTGGACCTGATGAACCAGCGTCATGTTTCTTTAAACGGGATCAAACATCTGGTTCTGGATGAAGCGGACCGTATGCTGGATATGGGCTTTATTACTGACGTGCAAAAAATCCTTTACCGGATGCCGGCGCAACGGCAAACCATTTTCTTTTCTGCCACCATGCCGCCGGAAATCCAGCACCTGTCTGATTCGTTGTTGAAAAACCCGGAAAAAATCGCCATCACGCCGCCGTCAACAACGGTAGAGCTTATTCAGCAATCGCTGTATTATACCGAGAAGCAGAATAAATCTTCTTTACTGCTGCATTTGCTGAAAGACGAAAAGATGACGAGTGTGCTGGTATTTGCGCGCACAAAATATGGTGCCGATAAAATTGCCAAGAACCTTAGCCGTGCGGGCATAAAAGCCGCGGCCATCCATGGCGATAAAACGCAGGCTGCAAGGCAACGCTCTCTTCTGAATTTTAAAACGGGCGCCATCAGAGTGCTGGTGGCAACGGACATTGCCGCCCGGGGTATCGATATTGACGACATGGGCTTTGTGATCAATTATGAATTACCTAACCAGCCTGAAACCTACGTGCACCGCATCGGCCGAACCGGAAGAGCAGGCGCAGCAGGTATCGCCATTTCCTTCTGCGATTATGAAGAAAAGATCTATTTACGCGATATTCAAAAACTGGTCAAACAAACCATTCCGGTAGTGAAAGACCATCCTTATGATGTGCCGCTGATGCACGCTGTTGAGCAAACGGCAACGCAACCTGCTCCCTGGAGTGGGAGAAAAAAAGGGCCCGGCGGCTCCAGAAGAGGACGGTCTTTTTTACAAAGAATCTAATACCGAACCCCAGGGAATGTAGAATAAGGAATATTAAATAAGAAATGTAGAAGTAGGTTGCGTTTCAGCAATGAAAATTTCTAACCCAACGTGATGCCCTTCCTCATTTCTTATTTTTTTATTTGACATTTTCTCTCGTGTAAGAACTGAGTATGCCACTGAAACACTGAAGAAACAGATACTTTCTGTGCCTCAGTGCCTCAGTGGCTTTTTTGGTTGCAAACCCGGCAACTAGCTTGCTTCCCTGTATTTAAAATCTTCCATTATAACTAAATACCCCTCTGTTGTTTTTTGTACTTCCACCATTGTTGGATAATATCCGCTGATCGCAACCTTTTTGGGTTGCGGAATGGACCGTTTAAATTCAGGATTCGCCTCAAAAAACGCCTTGGTGATCATTGGTTCCAAAAAAGTAACCTTGCCATCGTAGGTACCATAAATAAATGTTTGGCCAAAGCCCTGCGGGGTGAATTCAGCAGATGTGGTATCTACCCAATGGCAACCCATTTTTGGCACGCCGCCGCCGGGGTTAATATAATGTGCGGGAAGATAATCCAAAGCAGGCCAGTTGTTAAACCTCGTCGGATCCACGTTGTAGGGCGGAATGGCATCTACATAGGCCAGGCTCACATTATAAAAATGAAAATCAAAATGGGGCTTACCGTAGATCTGAACGGGCTCATGACCATGAGGGTTCCAGTCCAGCTCGGCATGGTTAAAGATCCGTGCATCCACTTTGGGATGAAACCGGAGCACCACCGTATTGGGCGGAACGTTATTGCTGCCTCCCGGGGCGTCCATATTCAAACTGTTCCAGGCCGCGTTATCAATGCTGATGGCCAGGCTCACAGGGCGCTCCGCGTCATCTACCTGGTACAGGGTGGTGACTTTTCCTTTTTTGAAGGAAACTTCGGGGCCTTTATAAACTTTATCCCCGGAAGCGCTTAGTTGCAATCCTGAGGTCATTACCGTTGAGGCTTCGGCATTAAGATTATTGAGTGCTCCGGTTTGTTTTGCACAGGAGCTTAGCAGGAGGCCTGCCGCCATTGAGATCAAAAGCAAATTTCTCATAAAATTTTTTTATACGTGAAGATTTATCGTTTAGCAAATCGTGTTACTTCATTATTGATCTTTTTTACGGTTTGCAGATAGCTGAAAATAGCTTTCAGATCAGCGGTATCCATCCCTGTAAACATAAACCAGGGCATAGGAGTATTGAAATCTTTGGGGCCCAGCTTTTGTTCATGATAAGACGAATCAGAAAAGCGTTTAAATTTCTGAACAAAGAGCTCGCTCGTCCAGCTTCCGATGCCAGTGGCAACATCTGTTGTAATATTGGGAGTGGTCACCACTATTCCGTTCGGAAAATTGAAGGAACGTCCCCCGCCAAACTCAGAACCGGCAATAATTTCGCCGTGGGCATCCACCCGGCTATGACAGGCTACGCAATCGGCCATTGTTACCAGGTATTTTCCGTATTGCACCGAATCTGTTCGGGCCGGCTTCTGCGCTAAGGCAGCTTTCCGGGGAACAGTATTTACAATAAAGTTTACAGGAAAATCAAGCGATCGGTCGGGTACCTGATTCGCGATGGATGGCAGGGTGCGCAGGTAAGCAATAATACTGTAAATATCCTCCTGGTCCAATGTCCCATAATGCAGATAAGGCATCAAAGGGAAAAGTGCCTGGTTCCTTTTATTTTGCCCGGTAGTGATGGCCCGGAAAATTTCGCCATCCGTCCATCCAGAAAGCCCGTATGGAGTAAGATTTCGGGAATATAAAGTGCCGGGGAACCCCATTTCTTTTCCAAACCTTTCTCCGCCGCCGCCAAAGGTCCCCTCCTTTATGGGCGCTCCGTATACCGACCAGTCGCGCTGGCTATGACAATCCATACAAGCGGCTACATGGTTGGCCAGGTATTGGCCTCTTGCAACGCGGTCTTTTGTAAGCTCCACTTTGATATCAGGAGCTGCGCCCACACTTGGCAATCCTTTTTTTACATACAACAGGATCAATGCCAGACCGGCTACCGCCGCCGCCAATATTATAAGGAGCACTTTAATGATCTTTCTCATTTTTTGATGCAGTTATTTGTGTACAATCTGAGTGGTTTCTATACCGTCTGCTGTATATTTTAATGTAACAAAGCGGAACGCATCTTCCAGCACCACCTGATACGTCTTTTGTCCATATGCCTGAATTTCCGTTGCCTGTAGCAAACGGTAGGTGGCGTAGCTTTTTTTGATTTTTTTATTGAATAGTTTGGGCAGCTGTTCCGGATCGCATTCTGTGATCACATAGTTCAGAGCGCCTTTGGGAGAAAAACTGGCTGTGGCTTTATGGCCATTATTTAAAAAAGATACAAAGCTATGAGTGACCTTCCGGCTCCATTTGGGCTCCGTGGCATTTGGAAATAAGGCTGAAAAGCTCGAATTAATCAGGGGATCAACTGCAGCAACCGGTTCTTTATCAACAGCTCCCAGGGCTGTTAAAATGGAGGTATTAAATGTTTTTGCAGCAGCGCTGGCGTACATGTTCTGCCCATAAGACGGGGCTGAAGCCCCCCAAAAAAAGAGCAGCGCAACGCCTAAAGTTTTGATATTCCGTTTCATGTCAATTCTTTTAAATTATTATGAATCAATCACTTTACGAATATAAAAATACCCCTCACTCCGGCCGTTGGGCTATAAGATTCGGGTCAAAAACTGTCAGTTTTGGGTCATTTTTGCTGCGCGATCCAATCGCTGGGCGATAATCCGTACTGTTCTTTAAAACATTGACTAAAATAAGAGGGGCTGCTGAAACCTGTTTGGTAAGCGGCGCTGGCTATATCTAAACCAGAAGTAATAAGACCGCAGGCTTTTTGCAACCGGTACCGGCGGATCAGATCGTTGGCAGAGCAATTGACCAGCGCCTTCAATTTACGGTTGAGGGTGCTGCGGCTCATGGCCATTGCCCTGCACAAATAATCCACCCCCAGCTCTGCAGCATCCAGTTTTACATCCATTTCCCTGTACAATTGCACCAGGAAAGGATCCAGGATTTCGGGCAATGGATCGGCGGGGGCCAGATGCTCCAGTTGCTGCTGTAACCATTCCTGCTGTTTTTGCTGCAACCGGTAGAGGTTAGCCACGCGCAATTCCAGCTCAGGCAAGCTAAAGGGCTTGGTAAGATAGTCATCGGCGCCGGCGCCCAATCCTTTTAACCGGGCATCATGCGCTGCTTTGGAAGTAAGTAAGATAAAGCCTATATGAGCAGTGCGACTATCCGTCTTGCATTCCCGGCACAAGTCGAATCCATCCTTCCCCGGCATCATCACATCGCTGATAACCAGGTCCGGCAGTTCCTGTAAGATCAGCTCCCCGGCCTTTGATCCGTTAGCGGCTTCCAATACCCGGTATTGTTTGGAAAGCGCTGCGGTAAGGAAGCCGCGCAATTCATCGTTATCTTCCGCCACCAGTAACAAAGGCGCATCGGCAGGCGCCAATGGCATTATTGCTTGCGACGGAGCCGTTTCAACAGCGGGCGGTGTTTCCGCTTTCTGTACAGGCAGGTTAACTATAAAACAAGTGTCGCTGCCCGGACGGCTGTCCAGTTCAATGCGGCCTCCCATTAAGGCTGTTAATTCTTTTACCAGCGACAGACCAATACCGGTGCCACCGTAGTTACGGATAGCAGAATCATCTACCTGGTAAAAACGATTGAATACTTTTTCCTGTGATGTTTTGGGAATTCCGGGGCCATTGTCGCTTACGGCTAACCGGATCTCCCCGCTTATGGGGGCAGAAAGAGCCACTGCTACCCTTCCATCCCGGGGGGCAAATTTCAGGGCATTACCTACAAGGTTGGATACAATCTTCTCCCATTTCTCCTCATCAAAAAGATAATATCCTTCCACATTATCTGATGTAAAACCAAGGTCGATATTTTTATCTCTGGCCGTGACTTCAAAACACTTCACGCACCCCGAAGTAAACGCATCAATTTCTCCTGTCGTTATTTTTAGCCGGAGCTGCCCGTGATCGAGCTTGGAAAAATCAAGAAATTCATTAACCAGGTGCAGCAATTGTTTCGAGTTTCTTTGTGCGGTTTTTATGGTGTCAACTGCTGCTGATGAAAGAGAAGGGTCCTGCACCAATTGTTCAAGCGGGGTAATGATAAGGGTTAAAGGGGTTCTGAACTCATGGGTGATATTACTGAAAAACCGGTCTTTGAGCTCATCCACCTCTTTCAAACGAAGCGCCTCCCTCCTTTCAAATAACAGGTTTTGCTGTATGCGCAAGCGTCCTTCTTTAAAAACAAAATACCAGCGCATCAGTGCCACTGCCAATAAAACATAGACAACCCAGGCCCACCAGGTATTCCAGAAGGGCGGCCGGATGGTTACTTTTAAAGAGGTGATGACGTTGCTCCATAACCCGTTATTATCTGTAGCATTTATTTTAAAAGTATAGTTGCCCGGCGGCAGGGCCGAATAAGAAGCGATATTCGAGTACCCGTTTTCTATCCAACGATTGTCGGCGCCCTCCAATTGGTACCGGTATCTTATTTTTTGCGGCTGGTTATATAAAAGGGCGGCAAATTCAAACCGGAGGTAATTTTTATTATACGGCAATTCAATAGCCGATAAAGTGCTCAGCGATTGTTTTATAATACTCTTGGGTATATTGATATCCTGCGGCTCATTGTTGATCAGCAAACCGGTTAACAGCACCGGCACTTCCCCTGTTTTATTTACTATTTCAAAATCGGCCGGATTAAAAATGCAATACCCATCCAAACCGCCAAATACTAACCGCCCATCCGGTAATATGAATTTATGCGCCCGGTTAAACTCATTCCCCGGCAGGCCATCTGTTTTCTCAAAAACGGTGACATTTCCGTTTTTAGGGTTTAGCCGGAAAAGGCCCTTGTTCGTGCTACACCAGAGCCTGCCCATTTTATCGGGTAAAATACAATAAACGGTATTGTTGGGCAGCCCGTCCTCCATGGTATAAATGCGCTGCAATCCCTTGTGCGCATCCCATAATAACAAACCGCCACCACGGGAGCCGATCCAGAATTTATTTTTGTCTGCCGGATCCACACAGATCTCTGTAAGACCCGTGGGCACTGTATTCCGTCCCAGCCGGCCGGCATATTTTGCCACCAGTTTTTCGCCATCGAACTGAAACAACCCGTTGGTTAAAGTGGTCATCCAGATCGATCCGCCAATATACCGGGCGTCTGTAAGTTCCACATCTGTAAAATTTTTTGCATCGGGCAACCCTTTTCGAGGAACTGCATCAGGGTTGGCCCAGGCATACCAAACGGACTCCGACTGATCAAAGGCCCAAATGGCATCGCCGGGCATCACAACAACGGCAGTAAATATTTTCTTTTCCGGGATATGAGTAAAACGGCGAAAGCCCTGCTTTGTAAACTGAAAGACACCCGTTCGTCCATACCAGCTATTGCAGGAATAAAGATTTCCTTTACTATCCCAGGCCTGCCGGAAATAATAACCTGCATCCGGGTTTTTCCATTCGGGAGGTTGTAAAGCCTTATTGCCATTCAGCAATCCCGCTATTTCTTCTATAAAATTGCCTGTGTTCTTGTAGGACTCAAAATGAAGCGCCTGAAGATCTATTTTCAATACCCCCTGGGCATTTAGACTCACCCATAATACGTCCGACCGGTCTATAAAAAAAGCACTGATGCGGGCCGGCGCTCCGGTATTTTCCCAAAGCAGTTCCAATGTTCCATTATCCGTAACACGGTATATCCGTCCATAATATTCAAAATAAATGTGGCCGTTGGGATCAAGCTGCAGAAAATTCTCGCCTCTTATACCACCCGGCAGTGGCGCGGGCAATTCAATAACGCAACTGATCTTTTTATCAACATCCAGCAATGTAAGCTTATTTTTCTCCAATGTAGCCACCCGGTTACCAGGATAACTCAGAATAGAGAATTTTTCTCCAAAGGCATTCCAGTCAGGGTTTGGCGGCTGCGGTCCAATATAGGTATTGAAGCCCAACCATTCAAATTTTGTCTGGCTGGTATTACTCACCGCTACCCCATTCTCACTGATCACATATATTTTTCCGTCGGGCGCCTGCGTTATGGCGCACACGGAATCGGTATGCAGCATTCCATTGACAGTATTGGCATAATGCACCTTGCCGGTAACACCATCCAGCCAGCCCATTCCTTTATTATTATTAACGGTAAAAAACCAACTGGTGGTTGTAAAACTAAACCGGTACGACTGCCAGCGGATACCCGGTATTGCCGCCAGCTGGCGGCGGATATTGTTCCGGGTTACCTTAAAGGTCCTGAGATTAAATTCGTCTGCCTGTGTAGCACTATAATAAATGGTAACGACATTATGTACCAATTTGCCCAGGGCGTTAAGCGTATTGGCTGCGAGGCTGGTGCTGTCTTTGGGATTATAACGAAACGTTCTGAATACCCTGCCATCGTAACGACAAAACCCGTCCAGTGTGGCCAGCCAGATAAACCCATCCTCATCCTGTATAATGCCCGAAATATAACTCTGGGGTAGTCCGTCTTCCACGCCAAAATGCTGCTGATTGGTAAAAAGACGTTGCTGCCCGAATGCAGCCGGTGGCATTATGAACAAACCCGCTATAAAAAATAAGCAGGCGCTCCTTGCAAAAGAAAATAAAAAAGCAGTCAACTCTTAATGCATTTATGAAAAGCAAAAAATCAGTCGTATCGGTTGTTTGTTCTATAAAGATAAAACAAATCTGTTTAGAGATTTTTTATTTATTGTCGCATCAATTTCGTTTACTTAAGCTATCAGAATAAATCTTTGTATTGAATATATCTGCCGGAGAATGGATGGTTCCGCCAACGGTATATCGTCCGGTTAGTAACAGAAACAACCCTGAAAGGGTTCAATCTGCTTAACCGCGCGTGAAACGCGTGGGTCAGCACCTCAATCATTATTGACCCCCTATCGGGGTTCAATACCTATCGCAACCGACCCGACGGTTGCACCGCCGGCTATTAAAGGGCAACCCGTTCAGGGTTTATCCCGATGACATCTTCAGATCTTCTTAAGTAAACAGCATTGATTGCCTGTGTGCTCGATTATAAACGGACAATAATTATTGCAACGGCTCACATATAAAATCTTTCAACCTCATTTCGTTAATAATTGCGGCAATAAAAATCCGGTCGCCTTCTATCCGTAAGATGCGGTCACAATCCTCCAGGTCAAAATTCATTACCAACTCCGGGAATTTTTGTTTTAGTATGCTGAGCATGGCCATCGAATCATGATATCCCTGCACATTTGTTTTACAAACTTCTACCATGGATGAATAAAAATTCTGCCCCAGGCGATCAGAATACCGATAATAAAATAAATGATATTTGTCAGAACGTTCCGGGGCTCATTTCTGCGGTAATGGATCCGGGCCGCAAAAGGCATGATCAACGCAAGGCACAGTGCGGCAACGGGTGTAAGCCAGGGGGCTATATTAAAGTACAGAGGCAGGATCAGTCCCGCAGCACCAGCCAGTTCCGACACACCAATAAATTTAATAAAAACCGGGGAAAGCCCCTCTACTCCCGTTTGGCCGATCGTCACCAGTTTTTTTTCAGAAAATACCGTTTTGCAGACGCCTGAATAAAGAAATGAAAGAGCCATAACAACCTGCAAGATCCAAAGAATACTGTTGCTCATAATTTTCCTGTTTTATGCACAAAGGTCAAAATTCAGAGCAATAACATCTTTGACATATATCAAAAACTCAGCGTTGCGCGCGGATCCGGCTCAATGTTTCCTGCGTAATGCCCAGGTAAGAAGCGATCATACCCAGTGGCACGCGCCGGATAAACGAGGGATTGGTTTCCATTAGGTGCCGGTAACGCTCCAGCGCATTGGTAAAATGCAGCTCATCAAACTTTTGCTGTAACTGTATTAAACCGAATGATACAAGCTTTCTGAAAAGGCTTTCGATATCATGATGTTGGGCGCAAAGTGTATCCAGCACATCGCAGTGCAGCGAATAAAGAACAGAATCTTCCAGCAATTCAATCCCCCGCCGGTCTGGTTTGCGTGTTATAAAACTGATGATGGAGCAGGCAAAGGAATGTTCATCACTGATCCAGTCGGTTATATCCTTGCCATCTTTCAGATAATAAGTCCGTGTAAGACCACTGTCGATAAAATAAAGGTATTTACAGGTTGTATCCGGTTTCACCAGAACAGTCCCCCTGGGCAGCGTTTGCTTTTGCAGGTGCCGGGCCAGCTCCTGTTTGCTCTGCGCGCACAAATTCGTATATTGCGAAACTGTTGAAAAAAAAGCATCCATAGGCTTTATTTATGCAATCCCGTTGCCATCTTATAGGCTAAAGCCGCTTCGGAAAACGGCGTTAAGGCATCTGATAAAATAGTATAGGTTCCGTGTTGAGATAATTCAGTAGCAATATTTTTGATCAATGCCAGCGTGGCTTTCATAACACTGGATCCCAGGCTCAGCCGGGCTACACCCAGATCCTGCAGCTCACCGACCGATGGAGGAAATCCCGCTCCGATAGTAGGATTAGAAAGGATATTAACCGGCGCGTTAATTTCCTTAACCAATGTGGCGATCGTTTCTTTTTCCCATACGGGCTGCACAAAGATGCAGTCTGCACCAGCTTCGCGATACTTGTTCCCCCGCCGTATGGATTCCGCTAATTTTTCTTTCGGCGAAGCCGATGAAGTATAAAAGGAGTCCGTTCGTGCATTGATCACTAAATGAAAGCCTAATGAATCGGATAGGGAACGAATCGCCGCTATTCGTTCACAAAATTCCATCTCATCAATTAATACCGGGTTCAAATCGATGCTGTCTTCAATATTTATTCCAACGATCCCGGTAGCTATGATCTTTTTAACCGAATCAATTATTGCGCCCAGATCGTTCCCATACCCCGCTTCTATATCCACTGTTACCGGAATCTGTACGCCTTTTACAATTCCCGTTATCACGTTAAGTAGTTCAGGCAATTGCAGCACCTGACAATCGGGATAGCCCAAAGCCGCCGCTATTCCCATACTGGTGGTTGCTATAGCTTTATAACCGCAGGCTTCTATTAATTTAGAGCTGCCAGTATCCCAGGAATTTAACAGTACTAATATTTCTTCATCCTGGTGCCATTGCAGGAACTGCTCCGCTTTTTGTTTTTGAATCTGTGAAACCATATCTAAAGGTACAATTATTTTCAAGCTAAAATAATTGGCCAAAAATACTAATTTATTTAGTATTTAGTGTATCTTAGCAATACAAACAAGAAATGGGTCAGTTACGGTTTCATAAAACGGTGTTTGAGCAACTGCAAAACGAAATATTGCAATTGCAGGGCCTGCGCGCGCCGCTGGAAGCGGAACGGGTGTCTGTGGGGCTGGATAGCTTACAGGAAGCCTTCCCCGACGGGGCATTTCCGCTGAGTGCCGTGCATGAATTCATCAGTTGCACGAAAGAAACCGCAGCAGCCACTACCGGTTTTATGGCCGGGTTGCTGGCCCCGCTGATGCACCGGGGCTGCTGTTTGTGGATAAGCACCCGTCCCCACCCTTACCCCCCTGCTTTAAAATTGTTTGGTGTGGAGCCGGACCAGGTAATTTTTGTAACGGCCCGTAAAGCCACGGAGGCTTTATGGGCCATAGAAGAAGGATTGAAATGCGCCACGCTGGCTGCCGTAGTAGGCGAAGTGCCGGAACTATCGTTCACAGCATCGCGCAGATTGCAATTAGCCGTAGAGCAAAGCCATGTGACAGGACTGATACACCGCTGCACCGCACAACCACCGGGTATAGTGGCCTGCACCGCACGTTGGCGAATAACACCGCTGGCCAGCAGTGCAATGGAAGACCTGCCGGGTGTGGGCTTTGCCCGATGGCAGGTAGAACTATTGAAAATACGTAATGGTAAACCGGGAATCTGGCAGGTGCAATGGACCCCGCAGGGTTTTGCCGTAACCCTTCCCGAAAAGAAAGCGCCCCTGTCAGCGATACAAAAAACAGGATAGACATGGCTCGTTTTTTAAGCATATGGTTCCCTTTTTTGGTTACGAACAGCATGGTACGGCTACGACCGTCATTACAACAGCAGCCCTTTGTGCTGACTGTGCCGCAACGGGGCCGCAAGGTTATTGAGCATGCCAGCCCCACCGCAATAAAAAAAGGGATCCGGCGGGGTATGGTAGTGGCGGATGCACGGGCCCTCCTGCCCGAGCTGCAGCTTTTTAACAGCAAACCCGGACTGGAAACAAAATTGCTGACCCAACTGGCGCATTGGTGCATCCGGTTTACACCGGTAGTAGCTATCGATCTCCCTGAAGGTCTCCTGCTGGATACCAGCGGCTGTGCCCATTTATGGAGCGGCGAAGCGGCTTATCTGCAAACGATCATCACCAAACTGAAAGCTGCGGGCTACACCGCCCATGGAGCCATTGCTGATACGATAGGTGCAGCCTGGGCAATGGCGCGGTATGGACAAGAACAACAGGTAGTGCCTCCTGCCGCACATTGGCAGGACCTGTTATCCTTGCCGCCGGCAGCATTGCGGCTGGAAGCGGAAGTCCTGGAGCGTATGAAAAAACTGGGGTTCTGCAAAATCGGCCAGCTGGATGCGATTCCCCATTCGGTGCTGCGCCGGCGTTTTGGCCAGCAGCTGCTGCACCGGATGCAACAGGCGGCAGGCCATACGGAGGAGTGGATCGAGCCGGTAATTCCCCCGGCGCCCTTTCGGGTAAGCCTTCCCAGCCTGGAACCGATACGCACAGCAACAGGTATCGCCCTGGCATTGGAGCAGCTGCTGGATGCATTATGCCTGCGCCTGGCAAAAGAAGAAAAAGGGTTGCGCACCGCGTTGTTTAAAGGATACCGCATTGATGGCGGGCTGCAGCAGGTAAGTATCGGCACGAACCGGCCCGTGCGCAATAAAGCCCATTTGCTGAAACTGTTTGAACAAAAGCTGGATACGATTGCGCCGGAACTGGGCATAGAATTGTTTGTACTGGAAGCCCCGGTGGTAGAAGCTTTTCCGGCGCAGCAGGAGGCGCTCTGGAAAACCCTGGGCGGCAATGAAGGTATTGAGTTAACCAACCTGCTGGACCGCATTACCGGGCATCTGGGCACGGCCTGCATCCGTCGTTATTTACCGGCAGCGCATTATTGGCCGGAACGTGCGCAGTATCCGGCGACTTTCTTAACTGAAAAAACGACCATTTCCTGGAAAACGGATCATCCGCGGCCGGTACAGCTGTTGCCGTTGCCGGAGCCCATTAGTGTAGCCGCCCCCATACCGGATTATCCGCCCATGCTGTTCCGCTATAAAAACGAAGTGCACAACATACAAAAGGCCGACGGACCGGAACGTATTGAACAGGAATGGTGGCTGGAGCAGGGCCAGGTGCGGGATTATTATATTGTAGAAGATGAAAAAGGCGCACGGTACTGGCTGTTTCGCTTGGGTCGTTATGAAGAAGGAAAACCTCAATGGTACCTGCATGGTTTTTTTGCGTGAGATAAAGCGACTTCCATAAGAAAACAATTTAAATCAATTTAAAAAATGTTTTTGACAAAAGACAATAAAACAGGTGCAATTGAAAACATCCCCTTCCCGTATTTCCGGCTTTCCGGCGAACAGGCTCCGGTTTATATTCTTATCATACCCTGAAAAAAATGCACTACACAGAATTACAAATAACAACAAACTTCAGTTTCCTGCGCGGTGGATCGCATCCGGAAGAATTGGTTCAATATGCTGCAGAACTAGGATATACGGCCCTGGCTATTACGGATCATAACACGCTGGCAGGGATCGTGCGCGCGCATGCCGCAGCAAGGAAAATTAAAGACAAAAAGATACGCATCATCCCTGCCTGCCGCCTGGACCTGGCCGATGGACCGTCCCTCTTGGCCTATCCTACCGATATAAAAGCCTATGGCCGTCTCTCGGCTTTATTAACCCTGGGGAATCTGCGGACCGAAAAAGGATCATGCCGCTTATACAAAGCTGATGTGTACCAACATGCGGAAGGCATTCTCTTTATTGTAATTCCCCCTGATGCGTTGAATCCGCAATTTGATTTTGAAACAGTTTTTAAAGAGGCGCTGAACGAATATAAAAAAATCCTGGGCGCCTGTTTGTACCTGGCAGCATCCTTTGCCTACCAGGGGGATGATGCGAAGAGAATGCATCGTCTGCATCAACTGTCCTTATTATACAAAGTACCGCTGGTGGCGGTTAATAATGTGCACTACCACAGCCCCGGCCGCCGGGAGCTGCAGGACATTCTTACCTGCATCCGTGAAAAATGCACGATTCAAACAGCGGGCTATAAACTTTGTCAGAATGCAGAGCGTTACCTGAAGCCGGAAAAAGAACTGCTGCGCCTGTTTCGCCATTATCCTGATGCCATAACGCGCACACAGGAAATTGTGGCGTCCTGCCAATTTTCTTTAGATGAGCTCAAATATGTGTACCCCGAAGAGCTGACCAGCGAAGGACGTACGCCTCAGCAGGAACTGGAATTTTTAACCTGGCAGGGTGCCGGGGAAAAATTTGGAACGGATGTTCCTGAAAAAATAAAAACGGCCCTTAATGAAGAGCTGGCATTTATAGCGCGGAAGAATTATGCTTCCTATTTTTTAACGGTATATGATCTGGTGCGTTTTGCCCGCAGCAAGGATATTTTATGCCAGGGCCGCGGCTCTGCGGCCAATTCGGTGATCTGTTATTGTTTGGGTATTACCGCTGTAGATCCAACAGAAATAAAGTTATTGTTTGCCCGGTTTATGTCGGATGCGCGCGATGAACCGCCCGATATTGATGTGGATTTTGAACATGAACGCCGGGAAGAAGTGATGCAGTATATCTATGAAAAATACGGACGGCACCGGGCAGGTATTGTTGCCACGGTAACACAGGTGCATTGGAAGGGCGCCGTGCGGGATGTGGGTAAGGCAATGGGATTGTCGGCAGATGCAGTGGCACGTTTATCAAAATCGGAGTATGAACTGACAGACGAATGGTTTACCGGGAAAGCCCCGTCCAGTGAAGGTTTTAGCGCCAAAGATCCGCACCTTATAAAAACGCTGGAGCTGACGCGGCAGTACATGGGTTTTCCCCGGCAGCTGGGGCAGCATACCGGGGGATTTGTGATCACCCAGGGGCAGCTCTCCGACCTCTGCCCTGTCTTAAACGCGCGCATGGAAAACCGCACTTGTATCGAATGGAACAAAGACGATGTGGAAGCCCTGGGCTTTTTAAAAGTAGATGTGCTGGCCCTGGGCATGCTAACCTGTATCCGCAAAGCGTTTGAGCTGGCCCGGCAGCATTACGGGTTGCAGCTGACGTTGGCCAATATTCCGCAGGAGGACCCGAAGGTTTATGAAATGATTTGCCATGCGGATACTATTGGCGTTTTCCAGATCGAAAGCCGTGCCCAGATGTCGATGTTGCCCCGTTTAAAACCTGAGAACTTTTACGACCTGGTGATTGAAGTGGCCATTGTGCGGCCCGGGCCCATACAGGGCGATATGGTGCATCCTTATTTAAGAAGACGTGAGGGATTGGAAGAAGAAGTATACCCAAAGGAGGAATTGAGGGAAATATTGGGGCGTACCAAAGGCGTTCCCCTGTTCCAGGAACAGGCCATGGAAATTGCCATTGTAGCCGCGGGCTTTACGCCTGCCGAAGCGGACGGCCTGCGCCGCAGTATGGCCACCTTTAAGGCACAGGGCCAGGTAAGCCGGTGGCGGGAGCAACTGGTGCAGGGAATGGTGGCAAGAGGCTATGAAGAGGAATTTGCACTGCGTGTTTTTAAACAACTGGAAGGCTTTGGCTCTTACGGCTTTCCTGAATCACATGCGGCCAGCTTTGCCTTGCTGGTATATGTTTCCGCCTGGATCAAATGTTATTATCCTGATGTATTTGCCGCGGCACTGCTGAACAGTATGCCCATGGGTTTTTATCAACCGGCGCAAATTGTAATAGATGCCCGTAAACACGGAGTGCAGGTATTACCGGTAGATATCAATTATTCTGCCTGGGACAATACGCTTGAAAAACAACCCAAAGGTTTTTGTGCCGTGCGACTGGGCCTTCGACAGGTAAAGGGGCTGAAGGAAGAGGATTGTTTGTCTTTGTTAGCACAGCGGAAAAATGGTTATACAAATATCCATCACCTGCATGATGCAGGAATGACCCAAACAGCGCTGGAGCGATTGGCCGATGCCGATGCTTTCCGGTCGTTGAGATTGGACCGCCGGCAGGCGCTATGGGAAGTTACCGCCCTTGCAGATAAGCCCCTTGGCGTATTTGCCGGGCAGGCCTCACCAAGCGCAACGGAACCCGTCATATCCTTGCCGGAACTAAGCCTGGCCGCCCATGTGTTGGAGGATTATAACAGCACGACGCTTTCCCTAAAAGCGCATCCGGTAAGTTTTGCGCGGCAACGACTGACGGCTATAAACTGCGCCCATACACAAAACCTGGCGTTATGGCCCGATGGCGCTTTTGTACGGGTTGCCGGCCTGGTGCTGGTACGGCAGCGGCCCCAAACCGCTACGGGCGTCTGTTTCATTACCATTGAAGACGAAACGGGCATTGCCAACCTGGTAGTGTTTCATAAGATATTTGAAAAATATCGTAAAGAGATCCTGCAATCACGACTATTAATGGTAACCGGTAAGCTGCAAAAAGAAGGTGAAGTGATCCACGTAGTGGTGCGCAAATGTTACAATCAAAATGCTTTGTTACAGGCAATGAGCGAGACAGAGACCGACGAGCCACAGTTCAGGGTCACCTCATATATGAACGAAACAATTCCTGGAGGCCAACAAAAAGAGTTGCTGCAAAAAGCAATGCAGGGCGAATTATTTCCTTCAAGAAATTTCAAATAACCGAAAGCCAATAAAAAAAGCTGTTACTCAAGGATAACAGCTTTTCTAACTATAATTTGTAAAACTTATTTTTTCTCTTTCAGAGATTGCGCTATTCTTTTTACAATCGGTACAGTAACTCCCGCAAAATTTGCTATTTCGGGAATGGTAAATTTTCCGGCGGCCAGCATTTTTTTTACCACCTCAAGGCTTTTCTGCTCGGCGCCTTTTTCAATACCTTGCTCCACACCCCGCTCCTCCGCAGTTTTTAGCACGGAATATTCGGTCCATTTATCTAAAACATCTTTTTGATATAACATATATTCTTCCGCTTTTAAGTTAGCCACTTCCGCAATTTCAAATAATTTCTGAAATATCTTCTTATGCAAAATTACCGGAATTTTGTCCAATTGAGCCATATTACATAATACATACATCCAGCGTTGTAAGTCTGTTTTTATCTCCTTTTCTGTCAGCTTGAAATTAGGTAACTCTAAGAATATGAATCCCAATTTATTATAAAATGTGTAACCAGTTTCCTCTTCGGCCATCCGCACCCAATGCAGGTAGTGCTCAGTTGCGCTACCGTCAAAGCTAAAGTTCATTAATCCGATAAAGTACACTTCCTTTAATTCAAAGTCCCAATGCTTATTTCCCTTTGGCCCCTGCTCATATAATTTGCTGGATGTATAAAAAACTGCCCTGTCAGCAAAAAATTTTTGTTCGGCCCGCTGCATTTCAATAATAAAAGTTTCGCCTTCCGCTCCGGTACAGGTAAGGTCAAAAATGGTTTTGCGGTAATGTTTTGCTGGCCCATTATTCTCTTGTGGGTTATATACCAGGTCGTGTATTACTTTACGACCTTTGAACAATTCATTAAGAAAAGCTATCAATAGATCTTTATTAGGTTCCGAGCCAAATATCTTCTTGAAGCCAAAATCGGTTAGCGGGTCGATGTACCGGCCTATCGGTACCATCGCCGTGTTTTTCATATTAGCCATATTTAAAGATACCACTTCTTTAAGACCTTACCCGTTTTTCATCTGATCTTTTATTTGCCGGCCCAATCCCAAATATTGCGCTTTATTGTTTTGAATTCCCCATCGTGCAACACATAGATATCCGGCCCCTTTGTCCAATTCGTTTTTCCATGGTTATAGCTCATTAAAGAATAATAAACTTTTACAGTATTTCCGGATTTTATCAACGTCAGATACTGAAAATCTGAAAAAGTTGATGCGCCACTTGGCCGCAAATAGCAATTCTGGGCAATAGCTGTCTGTGCAGCTTTGTCATCAGGAAAATATTTCTTAAGCAATTCTTTTTGCCGGTCGGAGCCTTGCTTGCCAAGACCCAATGCGGTTGTTAACTCACAGCTTTCACCGGTGCACATGGTGCCGCCCATGCTGCTATAAAAAGCCGCCATTGCTATTAATGGCTCATCCAATTTTTTAATTTCAGTAGAATTTATATCGCCCGGTATCGACTTTGTTTTGACGATAATTTTATACGTTTTACTTTCCCCGGGGTTGGTCCACATTAAAAAACTGCCCGCAAAAAGCAGCACTATTAAGCTATTGAAAAGTCGAATAAACATATGGATTTTCAACATTGATAAACCTTTTCATCCGGAATTTAAATTTATCAAAAATCCCCGATTTTCCATAATCTTATTTCTCCTTAAGATCCCATCGTTCCGGTTTGCACCTCCCCACTACGTTTGTAATTAGCGAAAATAACACCACTTGGCGTAATGGTAGATTCTGTCAATTCAAATGCTGCTGGAATGGGACCATCCGCAAATAAGTTTTTTCCTTTCCCCAGCGTCAACGGGTAAATTTTAAGCCAGAGCTCGTCCACCAGATCATGCTTCAACAGCAACTGAACGAGCTCGCCACTGCCCCAGAC
>JAGIAQ010000006.1:0-10798 GCA_017744795.1 Niabella sp.
CCAGGAAAAATAAACGGTTTTTCGATCGCTGCCCCATTCAATATCGGATGGCGAGCTCCCGATCCATTTCGGATCGCGCATGATTTTTTGCACCGTTAAAACGCCCGGCGCATTCTGGGCCGCCGCGCCAAAAGCCACAACCATAGCGGGTATTATGAACGTCTTAAGGAGATTTTTATTTGTCATAAACAAGCAGTAAGATTATTGATCTCGTTCACCATTAACTATTGACCATTGACTATTGACTATTCGCCATCATTTCCGTTCAGCAACCGTTTTATCCCGTTCCGCCTTAAACTCCGATCCCTGTTTCCAGTTGGGCCAGGTATGCGAATAAGCCAACCGCTTGCCGATAAGGAACATGAGCTGCAGGTCATCAATAGCCCCGCTTAAATCCCAGGAGGGATTGTATTGATCGGAGGGGGCATGGTAATGTTGGGCATTAAATGCTTCCAGCATCTTCCGGCCATAGTCTTTCCCTTTGCCTATAACATCAATGCCGAGCCCCTGGCCCGACGCGGGAATACCTGCTTTGGCAAAACTAAAATGATCCGACCGGAAATAGTGGCCGGCTTCGGGACTTGCATCGTAGGAAATATAGCGCCCGCGTTTCTCAGCTTCTTCTTTTAAGATATCGTCCATATCAGATTGACCATTACCGATCAGCATTACATCCTTTGTTTTGCCATAGTTATTTACCTCATCCACGTTCAGGACCGTAACCGTTGTGGCAACCGGGTAAACCGGATGCTGCGCATAATACGCAGAGCCAAGCAACCCCTGTTCTTCGCCGGTTACAGCCAGGAAAACAATCGTGCGTTCCGGCGGCGTTTTAAGACTTTTCCAGGCACGGGCAAATTCAAGGAGCCCCGCTGTGCCACTGGCATTATCCAGTGCACCGTTATAAATAGAATCACCGGTTGCATCTGGTTTACCGATGCCCAAATGATCCCAGTGCGCTGTGTAAAGAATATATTCATTGGGATATTTAGAGCCGGTTATTTTGCCGATGACGTTGTGCGATTTATTATAGGTAACTTTTGTCCGGATATGGGTAGAAACCGTTGCGTTGAGGGGCACCGGTTTAAAACCGCGAATATCTGCTTTGGCAATAAGGCTTGTATCCTGACCGCCGGCAATCAGGAGTTTTTTTGCGGCATCCATGGCGATCCAGCCCTCTGCATCCAGTAGGGGTTCATTTTTGTTATCCAGTCGTAAGGCTGATGTGTTCCAGCCGTTCTGGACCACGCTAAACGGGTAACTTGCCGCAGCGGTGCTGTGGATCACCAGGCAGCCCCTGGCGCCCTGGCGCGCCGCTTCCTCAAATTTGTAGGTCCAGCGACCATAATAGGTCATCGTTTTGCCCTTAAACAGCGTAGTATCGCCATTGTTAAACCCGGGGTCATTCACCAGGACCATTACGATTTTCCCTTTTACATCCAGCCCGGCATAATCGTTCCAGTTATATTCTGGGGCTACTACGCCATAACCTGCAAAAACAACAGGAACTTTATCTAAACTGATAACAGGATCTGTTTTTGGAGTAGAGAGCACATACTCATCAAAGCCCTTGAGTTGCAGGTTCCCTTTTGAGGATTGTACCTGCATTACAGGATCCGGGTGAGACAAAATATCGATCATGGGCACATCCTGTAAATAGCGGTTGCCGTTACCTGGCTCTAAACCCGCCGCTTTAAACTGATCCTGCAAATAGGCGATCGTTCTTACTTCCCCTTCGGTGAAGGGTTTGCGTCCCTGGAACGAATCGGAAGCCAGTACCTTGATATGTTGCACCAGGCTGTCGGCGCTGAATACGGACAAGCCTTCTTCATCGGCGCCGGTTTTTTCATGCGTAACGCAGGAGGAAAAAATAAGCGTTGCAGCTACTGCAGTAAAGAGTTTACCGTACATGTATTGTTTTTACTTTTTACCAATGCGAAAAAGGCGTCCTTTAAGGCCGTCTGTAATTGCGTACAATGCGCCATCGCTTCCCTGTACCACATCGCGGAAGCGATGCTGCAAATTCGCCAGTAAACGCTCTTCACCAACGACCTTGTTATTTTCAATCACCAGCCGCACGATGTGCATTCCGCTTAATGCACCGATAAACAGGTTGTTTTTCCATTCAGGGATCAGGTCTCCGGTATAAAAAATACTGCCGCTGGGGGATACTACAGGATCCCAGTAATAAACGGGTTGCTCCAATCCTGGTTTCTGGGTAAGACTGTCGCCGACTTTTTTACCGCTGTATTCGATACCGTATGTAATAATAGGCCAGCCGTAATTTTTCCCGGGTAGGATACGGTTCACTTCATCGCCGCCGCGGGGGCCGAATTCATCCTCCCATAATTCACCGGTTACGGGGTTAATGGCCAATCCCTGCACATTTCTGTGTCCTAATGAATAGATTTCTGGTCGTGCACCGGGCGTGTTAATGAAAGGATTGCCGGCAACGGGCTTTCCGTCTTTAGTAATGTGCAGGATCTTGCCCAGTGCAGAATTTAAATGCTGGGCTTGCGGGCGGGATACTGTATCTGAGCGTTCGCCTGTACTTACAAATAAATTGCCATCTTTATCCCAAACCAGGCGTCCGCCATAATGGAGCTTACTGGGAAAAGCGGGCAATGCCTGGTAAATAACGGTGGCGCCTTCTACTGTTTTTTCGTCGGCCGATAATTTGCCTTTGCCTACAGCAGTTAAGGTGCCGGGAGGTACATCCTGCGAAAAGGTGAAATAGATCATCCGGTTTTTTGTAAAATCCGGATCAATTGCAATATCCAGCAAACCGCCTTGTCCGCCGCTGTCAACCTTTGGCAAGCCGGTAATAGGGGCGCTCAGCTGGCCGGTATTGGTAGCAATACGCAGCGTACCGCCCCGCTGGGTGATCAGGAAGCGATTATCCGGCAAGGCAACAATACCCCAGGGAAGCACCAGGCTGTCGGTAAGCATTTTTACGTCAAGCGGGGTGGTCGTATGCACGCCTTTGATACGGGTTTGGCCCTCAAAAGCGGGTTTATAGTTGCTGTTGGGTGCCTTGGTTTCTACAGGGTTGGATAACGTATCTTTTCCGGAGGCGTCCGGAGTTCCGTTTTTATTTGTGTTACAGGCTGTTACCAGCATTGCTGCGATCGCTAAGCCGGACAGAAGGCTTTTTGTATTCATAAGACTCATTGTTTGTTGTTTAGAAGGTTTAAAAATAATACAATAAAAAATATATTCCGGCGCTTTAAACGCTTTTTACGAATTTTGCAGCTTCTTAATACCTCAGGATTTGAACAAAACAGCAATCTACGGCATATTACTAGCCATTATTTTACCGGTAGCCTGTTATTTTATCGTTGATCATTATAGCAAGACGGCGGTAATATTACCGGCACGGTACTTTCCCGACTCAATAACTTCTCAATTAAAAGACGGCAAAAAAGTAAGCGATACCACCTGGCACCAGCTCAGCAACTTTAAGCTGACGAACCAGCTGGGTGAGACTGTGACCCTGGACAAATACCGGGGAAAAACGATCATAGCCGATTTTTTCTTTACGCATTGTCCTACCATTTGTCCCCGGCTGACGATGAATATGCGGCGGCTGCAACAATCAGTAACCAATTTGGAAAAAGTGGGCGACCGGATGAACAAAGATGTGCAATTCATTTCTTTTAGCATCGACCCCGAACGGGATTCCGTTCCACAGCTAAAGGCCTGGGGCGATCGTTTTCAGGTAGATCCCGATCAGTGGGACCTGTTAACCGGCGATAAGAAAACCATTTATGACCTGGCGTTGAATGATATGAAGATCGGGCTGGTGGACGGTAAAGGCATTGATACCAGCTTTATTCATACGGATCATTTTGTTTTGATCGACAGCAGCAGGGTTATAAGAGGTTTTTATCACGGGCTGGATAGTGCCTCGCTGGCCAAATTATCGCAGGACCTGATCCTGTTAACGCTGGAAAAGAAGCCGAATGAAAAAGGGCCCTTGTCCGGACAAATGAATTTTTTGGCCGCTGTTTTTTTATTTGCAGCCCTGATGGTTGGCCTGTTCCTCATTGTATTTAAAAAAAAGAAAAATGTTGACTCCCTCCTGGACCAAGAATGATAAAAAGGCGAATATCCTTATCTACACTTTTTCCATTATTGTATTTGCCGTAGTAGTGGCCCTGGGCCGGGTGCAACTGAAAGCCGACCTTGGCTTTGACGTGCACATTTTTGCGCGGATCAATGCGGTCATCAATTCAATAGTAGCCGTATTGCTGATAGTGGCATTGTTTGCTGCAAAAAACGGGAAATACGAACGGCACAAGCGCCTGATGCTGACCGCCATGGTGCTCTCTATCCTGTTCCTGGTGAGTTATATCGCCCATCACCTGCTGGCGGGAGACACTAAGTTCGGCGGTCAGGGCGCGATCCGCTATATTTATTTCTTTATCCTGGCCACGCACATTCCGTTGGCGGGCATTATACTCCCCTTTATTTTATTTACCGCCTACCGTGGTTTAATTGGAGAATACCCCCGGCACCGCAAAATAGCAAAGATCACCTGGCCGATCTGGTTTTATGTGGCGGTAACGGGACCGATTATTTATGTGCTGATTAGTCCGTATTACTAGGAAGTTGTTTATTTCATAAGGTTACCTGTATCTTCTGCTTTCCTCTTTATCTTCGCTGCATAAACAGCTATCAATAATATGAACGTATTTGAAGTGCGGGGCGGTAATCGCCTGAAAGGCGAAATTCAGCCGCAAGGGGCCAAGAATGAAGCATTGCAGATCATCAGCGCCGTGTTGCTGACACCGGAATCTGTTACCATCCATAATATCCCGGATATCCTGGATGTAAACCTCCTGATAGAATTGCTGGGAGAAATGAATGTAAAAGTGCGGCGGACCGATCGTCATACCTGCATCTTCCAGGCGGATGACGTGAACGTGGATTACCTGCACAGCGCCGATTTTAAAAAGAAAAGCGGGCGCTTGCGTGGCTCTGTAATGCTGGCGGGTGCTATGCTGGCGCGGTTTAAAAAAGCGTTTATTCCCAAACCCGGCGGCGATAAAATTGGCCGCAGAAGACTGGATACCCATGTGATTGGATTTGAAAAATTAGGCACCCGGTTCGATTATAACCAGGAGGATGGTTTTTTTCATTTGACGGCAGACAAATTGCAGGGCACACATATGTTGCTGGACGAACCGTCGGTAACGGGAACTGCAAATATTGTTATGGCGGCTTCCATGGCCAGCGGTACCACCACTATTTATAATGCTGCTTGTGAACCTTACCTGCAGCAGCTTTGCAAAATGCTGAATCGCATGGGGGCAAAGATCAGCGGTATCGGCAGCAACCTGCTAACCGTTGAGGGAGTGGATTACCTGGGCGGCACTACGCATACTATGTTGCCCGATATGATTGAAGTGGGCTCTTTTATCGGTCTTGCTGCCATGACGCAGAGTGAGATCACGATAAAAAATGCCGGTATCAACGATCTGGGCATTATTCCGGATAAGTTCCGGCAGCTGGGTATTCAAATGGAATTTAAAGGAGATGATATTTTTATCCCGGAACAGGAAAGTTATACCATACAACGTTATTTTGATGGTGGGGTATTAACCATCTACGATCATCCCTGGCCGGGGTTTACGCCGGATCTGCTGAGCATCGTGCTGGTAACGGCCATACAGGCGCATGGCAGTGTGCTGATCCATCAGAAAATGTTTGAAAGCCGGCTGTTCTTTGTAGATAAATTGATTGAGATGGGCGCACAGATCATTTTATGCGATCCGCACCGTGCTGTGGTGATCGGGCTGGAGCGGGAGCAGCGGTTGCGCGGTATTACCATGAGCAGTCCGGATATTCGTGCGGGGGTAGCCTTGCTGATCGCAGCCTTAAGCGCCGAAGGAAAAAGCACAATTCAGAATATTGAACAAATAGACCGGGGCTATCAACAGATCGATACCCGGCTGCAGGCCCTGGGAGCAGATATTCGCCGGGGGGAGAAGTAGGTTGACAGGTTAAAAAGTTTACAGGTTTATAGGTTAACAAGGTTCGTTATAAGCCTGATGCTTTTAAACTTAACAATGTTTGTCATGTCAACCTTTAAACTAGTCAACTTTTAAACCTTTCAACTTATCAACTTGTCAACTATTCACCCATCTCCTATCGGCGTTTTTGATTCCGGCTATGGCGGACTAACTGTTCTGAAAGAACTGGTAAAGACATTGCCGCAATACGATTATTTATACTTGGGAGACAATGCCCGCGCACCCTACGGTAACCGTTCCTTTGAAACGGTTTATGAATATACATTGCAATGCGTGGAATGGTTTTTTAGCCAGGGCTGTTCCCTGGTGATCCTTGCCTGCAATACTGCGTCGGCAAAAGCATTACGCACCATCCAGCAAAACGATCTGCCAAGGATTGCACCTGAAAAAAGAGTCCTGGGAGTTATTCGCCCCACCACAGAAGTGATCGGCAATTATTCAGAAATGGGCGAGATCGGCATTCTGGCAACAAAAGGCACGGTAAACTCGGAATCCTATCCTATCGAGATCCATAAATTTTTTCCGGACATCAAAGTATACCAGGAGGCCTGCCCCATGTGGGTACCCATTGTTGAGAACGACGAGATTGACACGCATGGAGCTGATTTTTTTATCAAAAAGAACCTGCATTCCTTATTTCACAAAGGTCCGCATATTGATGTGGTACTGTTGGCCTGCACACATTACCCGTTGCTAAAAGATAAAATACAGGAAAACCTGCCCATCGATGTAAAACTGGTCTCGCAGGGTGAGCTGGTGGCTCAAAGTTTAGCAGATTACCTGGAACGTCATCCGGAAATAGAACAGCAATGCAGCAAAAATGGCGGGCGCCTTTTTTTTACAACCGATTCCACGGAAGATTTCGACAATCATGGCTCCGCTTTTTTTGGTGCGCCGGTGAACAGTAAACAAATTACGTTGTAATAAACACTTCCGCAATCGTCATTTCGATGAGTCCGCCAAAGGCGGATGAAGAGAAATCTCGTTGTTTGTATTTTGATCAATATCGCCTAACTTCAGGGAACTTTTTTTAAAACTAAAACCGAAGGTCAATGAAAAGAGCCGATTTTTTAAAAACCCTGGGTCTGGGAGCAGCAGGTTTATATACTACAAATTTATTCGCGGCAAACGCATCCAAAAAGTATATGGCGTTGCAGTTGTATTCTGTTCGGGACGCAGTGGCCAAAAACCTGGAATCCACTTTGGAAAAACTGGTAGGGATTGGCTATAACGAACTGGAGATCTATGGCTACAACGGTAGCTTTTTCGGAAAGACGCCGGCGGAGTTTAAAACGATTTTGAAGAACACCGGGGTGAAAGTGGTTAGTTCGCACCATACAACCGGGCTGAAGGTAAAATCAAAAGGAACCCTGACGGACGGATGGGAAAAAGCGGTGGAAGATCTGCACTCGATCGGCGCGCGGTACATGGCCTGCTCTTATTTATTCCCCGAAGAACGAACTAAGGATGTGTACGCTAAATTGCCTGATCTGCTGACGAAATCCGCTAAAAAAACGGTCGCCGCAGGGATGGGGTTTGCCTATCATAACCACGACTTTGAATTTGAAAAGTATAACGATACATTGGTTTATGATTATCTGATCAAAAACACGCCGGCGTCTTTGGTGAATATGGAGATGGATCTGTACTGGATATCCAAGGCTGGTCATGATCCCGTGGCGTATTTTAATAAATACCCGGGACGTTTCCCTTTATGGCATGTGAAAGATATGGCGGCCGGAACCAAAGATATTACGGAGGTAGGGCATGGCACGATTGATTTCGCCCGCATCTTTGCCGCAAGAAAGAAAGCCGGAATGAAAAAATGGTTCGTGGAGCAGGATACCAGCAAGGGCGACATGTTTGAGAGTATCAAGTTTAGTCACGATTATCTTGCGAAGCAATCATTTATCTAACGGCTGTTTTCAGTGTCTCAGTGGCAAAAATAGCCATAGAAGCGCTGAAACACAGAAATATAGAGGAGTAGTAACAAAAATTCTGGTTTAAAGATTTGGATCTGGCGGTCTGTTTTTATGTGCCAACCAGATATTTTTCCTATCTTCGCGGTCCTTTCACAAACAACCGGGGTGGTGCCTGGTTGAAAAGTATTGAAAATCAGCATGTTCTCCCATGCGCATTCAAAAAAAGTGAAAAATTTAAAATAGTATGAAACGTACATTTCAACCCCATCGTCGCCGCCGTAAAACAGTTCACGGCTTTCGTAAGCGTATGCAAACTGCTAACGGTCGTAAAGTATTAGCTTCACGCCGTGCAAAAGGTCGTAAAAAATTAACGGTTTCTGACGAAAGGAAATTGAAATAAGCAGCTCAGCTTATTAAAAAAATTCAGCAGCCCCTTTTTGGGGCTGTTTTATTTTAATGCCAGCTTCACTTCTACCGGTTGCTGGTTGCGGATGGCTTCCATTTTCACAGTTCCTTTCCACCGGCTGGTCTGGCAGCGTTTTTCCAGGTCATCGGTATTCAGAATAGCAGCACCATCCATTTTCCGGATCACATCGTTTTCCTGTAAGCCCGCCGTTTTCAATGGACTGTTGCTGCTTAACGTTACAATAATTACTCCCCGTTCATCAGGTAATCCGTACGCCGAACGATCCCCTGGCCCCTGAACCGATTTTAAAACGGCCCCCAGTAAATGGACGGGGGCTGCATTCCCGCCACTAATGGCATTGCCAATAAGCAGCGGTATCTGCGGTTTTGCCGCCAGTTTTTTCAGCGCCGGATCCTGAACGCCAAAAGAATCCATTGGAAAGTTCTTAAAGCCGGTTTGTAACGCAGGCGATTGTAAGGCCACATTGTAATTGCCCGCTGCCGGATCTGCAAAATGCGGATCGCCAAAAAGACTGTGCCTATCCGTCTGACGGGCTTGCGCTTTTTCAAGATCGTTTTTAGAATTAAAAAAATTGGAATCAATTTCTTTTCCCCAATACTTCATCCCAATTGGGGCATAACCCGCCATAACGATATTGCGCCGGAATACATCCCCGCTGTTTTGAAACCATACATGTGGGTGGAAGGTATTGTTCACCATTATATTGTTCTCCACGGTGCGGTAAAAGCCTTCGCGCAGTTTTAATCCGCCGTTTAGACAAACATTATTATAAATATGATAATTGGAGGAACCATCGTCCAGGTCAATATCCCAGCCATGATCGCAGCGGAAGCGGTTATTCCGGAGGGTTGTGGTTTGCTGCGCATCTAATAAGATCAGTTCCGGGTGCAGGGCCACAAGGCTATCCATATATGTCCGGTTAGCGTTCCAGTACCGGTCGCGCCCCCAGGAGTTAAAAGCGCCATGATCGCCGGTTTCCAGTACCGTGTTGAACACATCATTATATTCAATGAGATGCCCTCCAAAACAGCCGTCACCGATATTAATACCCGCCCGGGGAGTATTGTAAATGCTGTTATTTTTTACCGTAATGCGGGATGCCATTTCGATCTCAACACCGGTAGCCTGTTTCTCAATGCGCCCGATATCATGTATCAGGTTATTAACGGCGATACACTCCTGCGGGTAATCGTTTGATCGGGGGCCGGGAATTTCGTCCATTTTGTCATAGGGAATGGTTCCTTCGTAACGGAATAACGGGGAGCGTATGGCATCCGGTTTTCCCACGAAAGCGATGGCGCTGGCACCGGTGTTGGCGATATGATTATTACTGATCGTATCCTGTTTATTATACCCACTTAGCAAGATGGCGTTACCGCCGTTGTCAAAAAAGCGGCAATGGGTTATTTTACAGTTTTCCGTGTTTTCCAGCAGCAGCGTGCCGCCGCGGTAAATGGTCCAGTCGCTGCGCAACAAAGGCTCCTTCGTTTCCATAAAGCTGCGTTCATTATGTAAGAAGGTGATGTCGCTGATCACAATATTTTTCAGTGGATTTGATGAAGTGCCGGTTAGTTCAATGCTGTTCCTGAATTGGGACACTTCTATTGTTGCAGTGTGGAGGTCGAGGCCTTTTGGGGGGAAATAGTAGAGCGTGGCGGTTTTTCTATCAAGAAACCATTCATCGGGCGCATCCAGTTCTTCAAATATATTCTCAACAAAACGATATTGTTTGTGCATGGCTGCCGGGCGATTGTTTTGCCAGCCGCCCTCCAGTTGCAGCTTGCCTGCCTCGTCTACACCGGTAATACGATAATGAAACCCGCCCCATTCGCCGGCATGTAAGGCATGTACATAGCCGCCAACCGGGTTTTTCCATTGTTTTACCCGCTGCGGGCTGATGGCATCGGCGGCGGTTCCGTTAAATACTTTTGCAGTGCTGTCATAATTGGGGTAGCGCGCCAGTACCTGCGGGGTACCGTTTACGTACAAGCGCTCAAAACTTACTCCATCAGGCACTTTGGCCCTGTAAATGCCCTGTTGATAGGGTTCCCAGTTCAGGTGCAATAATCGCCCTGCACTGATGACGACGTTTTCACCATGGAATGCAGCAAGGGTAAGGGACCGCGTTTTCAGCCTGTTATTTATACTGAGCGGATGCGCTAAATAATACTTTCCTTTACGAAGGAATATTGTTACCTGTTTTCCGGAATATAGGGTGGCCTGCGCTAATGCCCGCTCCGGCGTTCTGAAAGGCCTGGAAAGCGTACCATTATATGTGTCCTGCCCATTAGGTGCAACATAAAGGGTCACCTGGGCGGCGGCAGTGACGCAGGAAAGTGTTGCGAAAAAGAAGCCTATAATTGCAATGGTTCTAATCATAACTTTGGTTGCGCTGCAAAAATGCGCGGTCAAAT
>JAGIAQ010000006.1:10808-75090 GCA_017744795.1 Niabella sp.
AATAAACAACAACATTATTAATACAAAAAATACGTTCTCCGGGCAAGAACGGCTAAAGAGCCGAAAAAAATTACAGGCGGTTTTTAAGACCGGAAAACGGGTTTATTCGGGCCAGATAAAGTTGCTTTTTATTGAAGAGCGAGGTGAGCAGGGAACAGTACAATGCGGTGTGGGCGCCAATAGCCGTTATTTTAAAAAGGCGGTAGACCGTAATCGCATCAAGCGCCTGTTGCGGGAGGCCTACCGGTTACAGCAACATCCATTGAAAGCTGCTGTTCAGCAAAGGCAATCAAACATTTGCCTGTTTTTATTGTTTACAGGAAAAGAGCTGCCGGCCTTTGACGAAATATATAAGCAGGTTGGAAAAGGGTTACAAAAAATAATTACCACCACCAGTGAAAGGATTTCTTAAAATATTAAGCTTGCCGTTTGTGCTGCTGATCCGTTTTTATCAGCTGGCGATCTCTCCCTGGCTGGGTCCCAAATGCCGTTACACGCCCACCTGCAGCCATTATGCGCTGGAAGCATTTAAAAAATACGGTCCGTTTAAGGGATTGTGGCTATCAATAAAAAGGATTTCCCGCTGCCATCCCTGGGGGGGAAGCGGTTACGATCCGATACCCTAGGCCCGTAGGGCCGGTTCAAGGTTTCATGTTTAACGTTTGAAGGAAACCTGGAACTTTGAACCTGAAACCTGAAACAAAAAATATGATCACGGGAGTCGGATTAGACGTAATAGAAACAGAACGCGTTGCGGAAAAAATTCAAAAGGAGCAGGGATTTCGTGAGTTGATCTTTGCTCCTGAAGAAATTGATTACTGCGAGCCCAAGACGCATAAATACGAACATTATGCGGCACGCTTTGCGGCCAAGGAGGCCTTTTTTAAGGCATTGGGCACCGGCTGGACCAGTGGCACGTCGTTTAATGAAATAATCGTCCTGGGGGATGAAAGCGGCAGGCCGGAGCTAAAACTCACCGGACAAACCGCGGCAACCTTGCAGCACCTTTCACTGGATAAAGTGAAAATATCCCTCAGTCATTTAAAAAACATTGCGGCTGCGGTGGTGGTTATTGAAGGTTGATAAATCCTACTTTTGATCCAAATGAACGAATTACCTTCTTTATCCTTTCAAGCTGCGCAGCAGATCAAAGCCTATCAGGAGAATAAACTGGCAAACCTGCTGGCATATCTTAATTTAAATTCGCCGTTTTATAAGCGGTTGTTTAAGGAAAACGGAATTGTTCCCGATGCGATCCGCAGTATCGAAGACCTTGCAAAGATCCCGCCCACGGAGAAAGAACATTTGCAGCAATATAACAGTGATTTTTTATGCGTGCCCCGGTACCAGGTGGTGGAATATATGGCTACCTCCGGCACGGTGGGCAGCCCGGTTACGATTGCGCTTACCGAAAATGACCTGCAACGCCTGGCGTATAACGAATACAGCTCCTTTGTCTGCGCGGATGGCAGTGCCTCGGATGTGTACCAGCTCATGCTGACGCTCGACCGGCAGTTTATGGCGGGGATTGCCTACTATTTAGGCATCCGGAAATTAGGAGCGGGGTTGGTGCGCGTGGGGCCCGGAGTGCCTTCGCTGCAGTGGGAGGTTATAGAGCGGTTGAAACCCACGTCAATTGTTGCGGTGCCCTCATTTATTGTAAAACTGATCCAGTATGCAAAGGAAAACGGGATTGATCCCAATAAGTCCTCCGTAAAAAAGGCGATCTGTATTGGAGAGAACCTGCGCCAGGAAGATCTGTCGCTTAACATACTGGGTACAAAAATTACAGAGGACTGGAATATCCGGCTTTTCTCTACCTATGCTTCAACGGAAATGCAAACGGCCTTTACCGAGTGCAGTGCCGGAAGAGGTGGGCACCTGAACCCCGAACTGGTTATCCTGGAACTAATTGATGACGAGGGTCTGCCCGTGGCTCCGGGCGAGATCGGCGAAGTAACGATCACCACGCTGGGTGTGGAAGGCATGCCGCTGCTCCGTTATAAAACGGGCGATCTGTGCCGCGCGTATGATGCGCCCTGCAGCTGTGGCCGTCATACCACACGTCTGTCGCCGGTTATTGGGCGCAAAAAACAAATGATCAAATTTAAAGGCACCACGCTTTTTGCGCCGGCCCTGTTTGAGATCATTCATAAAATAGATGCGATTAAAGAATATGTAGCTGAAGTGTACAGTAACGAAATTGGGACGGACGAAGTATTGCTATACCTTGTTCCGGTCAATACTTCTGAGGATACCTCTAACCGGATCAAATCTTATTTACAGGCGCGCCTGCGGGTAATGCCGCATATAAAATACCTTACCAAAGAAGAAATGCAGCAACTGCAGTTTCCGGATGGCGCCCGCAAGCCGGTGCGGTTTATTGATAAGAGGATATAGTAGTGCTAAAGCTGATTAGTAAGGGCCGACTAAAAAGTGTTTTTTTGTGTAGCAAAGTGGCGAATGACAAACCATTAAGGATTAAGATGCTCATTAAGCCGTTTTCTTAATGAATCTTAATGGTTGAAAAAACTTTCCTTGTACTGCTTTTTGGTTCCGGGCACATAATAAGTACTACATCGCAATCTCAAGTGGCGATGGCTGTTTCCGGGGCAGGGAAAAATAAAAAGTGGCGCCTTCGCCGGGTTTGCCTTCCGCCCATATTTTACCATTGTATCGCGAAATGATCCGTTCCACCAGCGAAAGCCCGATACCGTTGCCTTCAAAATCGGCCTCAGAATGCAGGCGTTGAAAAGCCCCAAAAAGCTTGTCGTAATACTGCATATCAAAACCACTGCCTTTATCTGCTACAAAATAGGTAATGTTTTCCGGCGTGCTCTCGAACCCTATGTTAATAACAGTTCTGTCTTTTTTACGGCTGTATTTTATGGCATTGCTCAAAAGATTCAGCCATACGTGTTTGATAAGTGACGCGTCTACCGGGGCATTGGGGAGGTCCGCAATGGAAAAGTCAAATATTCTGTCGGCTGGTTCCAGTTGCTTCAGCTCGTTAAAATATTCAATTGCCATATTTTTCATCGAGGTGTCGCCGGCCTTCAGTTCCTTTTGTGAGGTGGTGAAAAACACCAGCAGGTCGTCAATCAGCTGCGTCATATTGGTTACGCTTTTTGTGATCAGCCCGGTTAGCTCATTGCCGGTTTCGTCAAACAGGTCTTTGTAATCCTCCTGTAACAATTGGGTAAGCCCCTGGATACCGGCTAAGGGCGATCTTAAGTCATGCGAAACAGAATAGGCAAAGGTTTCCAATTGTTTATTGGCCACTTCCAGCTCAGCGGTACGCAGTTTAACACGTTCTTCCAGTTCCTCGTAGATCTGCACATTCTCCAGCGTAACTGCGGTAATATCGGCCAGGGATTGCAGGATCTGGGCTTCATCTTCTGTGGCTTCGTGTTCATGCGCCCAATAATTACCGATGGCGCCGATGGGCGCCATGGTGCGGATAGGCACCATCACCAGGCTTTTTACAAAAGTGGGGCGGTAGGCTTCGGTTGGAATGCGGTCGTCTACATAAATATCGGGGATAATAACGTGTTGTTTATTAAGCATTGCCCAGCCGCTGATACAGCGCTCTATCGGGAACCGGCTGCCCTTCCACAAAGGGCTGATGGCGTCTTCATCCACATAAAAACATTTGTCCTTATCGCGCAAAACAAAAGTAGCTCCGTCGGCCCCGGTAAGTTGCCGGGCGGCTGTACGAACGATCCGGGTAACTGATTCCAGGTTCCGGGCGAGGGACAGCTCCTGTACGGTATCTACAAGTTTTTGCAATCTTTTATCGGGTACGATCGCTGCAGCCTTTAGAGACGCTTCCATTGAATAGATTTTACAAGCGAATATAAAAAAATAGCATAAGATCCGGGGGAGCAAGGCCATCAAATTAATAAAACAATTCCTGATATTTTAACCGGTATTAATATGAGTTGTTTTTTTGCTTAAATTGGTCTTTATGAGAACTATTGTTTTGTTTGTTTGCTGTTTATTGTTTTTACGATCCGGCGCCCAAACCAGCCCCGACAGCCTGTTGCCGGTTCGCGGCTTTTGCATTGAAGCCCCGCGGCCATCGGGCGTAGATTCGTTTATAACGTTTATTAATAATGAGCTGGCACCGAGAAAAGTAAATACATTGGTGCTGCGTGTTGATTTTAACTACCAGTTCATGAGCCACCCGGAGCTGCGGGATTCTATAGCGTTATCGCAGCAGGATGTAAAAAAAATGGTGGCCGCCTGCAGGAATAACCATATCAGGATCATTCCGCAGATCAACCTCCTGGGGCATCAGTCCTGGGCCAATAAGACCTATAACCTGCTGAAACGGTACCCTGAATTTGATGAAACTCCCTGGGTAAAAATGCCCGAAAAATATGCCTGGCCCAATGCGGACGGTTTGTACTGCAAAAGTTATTGCTCCCGGCATCCGGACGTGCACAAAATAGTATTTGCGCTGGTAGATGAAATATGCGATGCATTTGAAGCCGATGCGTTTCATGCAGGCATGGATGAAGTGTTTTATATCGGCGAGGCCGGATGCAGGCGCTGCCGCAAAAAAGATAAGGCCGTTTTATTTGCCGATGAGGTGCGGCGGATCAGGGATCATCTGGCACAGTCCAAAAGAACGCTTTGGATCTGGGGCGACCGGATGCTGGATGCCGCTACCACCGGTTTGGGTATTTGGGAGGCCAGCCAGAACCATACGCAAGCCGCTATTGACCTGGTGCCTAAGGATATTGTGATTTGCGACTGGCATTATGACCGTGCGGATAAGACGCCTGTGTATTTTGCCATGAAAGGGCTTAAGGTCATTACCTGCCCCTGGCGCAACCCGGGTGTTGCCGTGCAACAACTGAATGATATGGTCAATTTCAGAAATACGGCTACTCCGCAACTAAAACCTCTTTTTTACGGCATGATGCAAACGATCTGGTCGCATAACGCCGACTTTTTGAAGGAATTCTACAGTAAGCGCCCCGATGCCTCCGGCCAGAATAAGACTCAATGGGCCTGTTTTACCGAATTGTATGAGGGCATTCAAAACCTGCAGGCGGGGGTAAAATGATTTTTAAAACAGGGTTTATTAAAGTTGCGATGAAAGAATGAGCCGTAAACGGCTGTAAGTCAGTCGGAACAATTATTTTGATACCCGCGATATATTTCGTTTTTTTGCCGCTTGTTTAACCAATTTTTAAATAGAAAATGATCAAAGTAGGAGGAGAACGGCTTTCACTGCAGGATTTTAATGCTGTTATTATCGAAGGCCAGCCTATTACATTGGATGCAGATGCTTTACAACGCGTAAACACCAGTTTTGAGTTTTTAAAACAATTTTCCAGCAATAAACTGATTTACGGTATTAACACCGGCTTTGGGCCCATGGCGCAATATAAGATCAGCGAGGAAAATATTTTGGAACTGCAATATAATCTGATCCGCAGTCATAGCAGCGGCGGGGGAAACATCCTGAAGCCCCTGCTGGGCAAGGCGGTGCTGCTGGCACGGTTAAATAATTTAATGCAGGGCTATTCCGGCATTGATCCCAAACTACCACAGCTGATCGCGGGTATGATCAATAATGACCTGATCCCCTGTGTTTTTGAGCACGGCGGCGTGGGCGCCAGCGGCGATCTGGTTCAATTGGCTCATTTGGCGCTGGGTATTATTGGCGAAGGAGAAGTGTGGTTTGAAGGCGCCATACAACCGGCAGCAGCGGCCTTTCAGAAAGCCGGGCTGGAGCCGTTAAAAGTACAGGTGCGCGAAGGCCTGGCCCTGATCAACGGTACCTCAGCCATGACCGGTGTAGGCCTGTTGAATTTACTGGGGGCGCAGCAGTTGCTGAATTGGGCAGTATTGCTTTCGGCGATGACCAATGAGCTCATGGAAGTATATGATGATCATTACTCACATGAGCTGAATAGTGTAAAGCACCATACCGGGCAACAGCATATTGCGCGGATGATGCGCAGCCTCCTCAGCGACAGTAAACTGATCCGCAGCCGCTCCGAACATTTATATAATCCTGATAATATCCAGCACGATGTATTTGAAGATAAAGTGCAGGAATATTATTCACTGCGCTGCATTACGCAGGTGCTGGGCCCCGTGTATGATACCCTGGCACATGCAGAAGAAACCGTAGTAAACGAGTTGAACTCTGTTAACGATAACCCGGTAGTAGATGTGGCGAATCATAATATTTTTCATGGCGGTAATTTCCATGGCGATTATGTTTCCTTTGAGATGGATAAAATAAAGATCGCCATTACCAAATTGACGATGCTGAGCGAACGGCAGTTGAATTATTTATTAAACGCACGGCTGAACCAAAAATTCCCGCCGTTTGTGAACCTTGGGGTGCTGGGACTTAATTTTGGTATGCAGGGCATACAATTTACAGCTACTTCCACAACCGCAGAAAATCAAACCCTTTCGTTCCCTATGTATGTGCACAGTATTCCTAACAATAATGATAACCAGGATATTGTAAGTATGGGCTACAACAGTGCAGAACTGGCCAAAAAGGTGATCGACAACGCCTATGAAGTGCTGGCGATACAGGCCATGACCGTTTTGCAGGCCATTGATTTCCTTGATAAAAAGGAGCTGATGGCGGTTAAGACCAAGACGGTTTACGAAACCCTGCGCGCCATTTTCCCCGAATATATAGAAGATCGTCCGCTGTATAAGGATCTTGCGAACGTACGTGATTTTATGAAAGCGCAGCAGCCATTTTAAATTATTTGTTTATGGTTTTTCGTTTATCGTTCAAACCATAAACCAGGAACGATAAACTGAAAATTATGAACTGGGCATTAGTTACTGGTGGGTCCCGCGGCATTGGCAGAGCTGTTTGCATACAGCTGGCCCGGCAGGGATTCAATATTCTCATCAATTATAAAGGCAATAAAGAAAAGGCAGAAGAAACATTGGCTGAAGTAAAAAATGCGGGCGCCGATGGCGAACTGCTGGCTTTTGATGTTGCCGATCGCGACGCGGTTCAAAAAATACTGGGCGGGTGGATGGAAGCGAATACGGATAAGACGATTGAGGTACTGGTGAACAACGCAGGCATTAAAGATGATGTATTGCTTATGTGGATGAAAGACGAGCAATGGGACGGGGTGCTGGATACCAGCCTGGGTGGCTTTTTTAACGTAACCCGTTTGGTAGTGAACAGCATGCTGCGCCAGCGCTACGGTCGTATTGTTAACGTGGTATCCCTTTCGGGGTTAAAAGGCCTGGCAGGCCAAACCAATTATTCTGCTGCTAAGGGCGGCGTTATTGCCGCCACCAAGGCATTGGCGCAGGAAGTAGGCAAAAGAAATATAACGGTAAACGCCGTGGCGCCCGGATTTATAAAAACGGATATGACCGGGGATATCGATGAAAGCCAGATGAAACAACTGATTCCTGCCAATCGTTTTGGAACACCGGAAGAAGTGGCCCATGCAGTTGGATTTTTTGCCACCAAAGAAGCGGCCTATATTACGGGGCAGGTACTGTCTATTAACGGGGGCTTGTACACATAACCGCTGCCAATATCGCCGGAGGCGATAAAATAATGATGCGAGGCTGCAAGCCTCGCATAGCTGGATTATTAGGAAACCGCCTAATGGGCTTAATGGTTTGTCATTTACCGCCTCACCGCCTTACCGGCAGGGAAATACTTCTTAACGATTTGTTTTTATCTCAATTCGTTTGTATTTTTAAAACAAAACGAACTGCTATGTATCCGGAACAAACTGCTGCCCCTGAGTTTTCTTTATTTGAAGATCATTTTGAATATACGCGTGCCAGTACCGGCAAACGGCTGGCAAATTATATAATAGACCTGATCGTCTTTTATGTTTTTATGTTTCTTTTAGGCGTGGTATTGGCTTTGCTGCTCACCCCTGAGGTAATTTATTCGATGGATGAAAATGGTTGGACCCTATTAGACAGATTGCTGATACTTATTTTATATGCACTGTATATGGGAACGATGGAGGCTATTTTCAGAGGCCGATCCGTAGGCAAATTTATTACCAGAACCAAGGCGGTGAATTTAGATGGTACGCCTATATCCGCCGGAACGGCCTTCTTGCGCGGGTTGAGCAGAGCAGTGCCCTTTTGCTTGTTTAGTGCCTTTGGAACGCCCTGCGATCCCTGGCAGGACCGGTGGACAAAGACCATGGTCATTGATCAAAATACCGGCGCCGTAATAGTTAATGAAGAGGTTCTTTAGCTGGCATCACTTTTTTTAATAACGGTACCGCCATCATGCCCGGCGCGTCCCGGTAATCGATCTTTTGCACCTGGTTGGGGTGACTGAAATAATAACGCTTTCCGGTGATACCGCCGGTAACCACTAACGAGGTTTTTCCCATATACTCAAATGCTACAGGCTCCCACATGTTTTTGGGAATGGCATTCACACGCAAAGTGCCTGGCTGGCTTATCTCCTGGTGAAATTGTTGTCGTTTTTGTCCGCAATTGCACATAAAACAAATTTATTCTTCTGTATAGTCCGGAATATCCGGTGGCTTATTTTTTGAATTCGTGGTGCCTTGCTCCAGCAGACAGGCAGCACCCGACAAGGCGATCCAGTATAAAAATTGTTCCGGTACATCATGGCCTAACCAGATCCCAAAAGGGAGTGATACCCATATGCTCAGGCAGTAAAAGCAATCCAGCAGGTGTCCCCAGAAACCGTTACCCATTTTCACTCGTAACCGGTATACCCAGTCAAAAGGTCCGTCTTCCTTTGCCAACAGATGTGTAATACGCCAAACTGCTAATATGGACAGGGTCAAATGAAGCATTCGTTGTAATAAAAATGGTGGCTGAAGATGAGGTAATATAAAGGACCGGTTACCCACTTCCTGCAGCCACCCGCTGTTTTATATTTTATGGTTCCAGTGCAAATGCAGCCACCCTATAAGGTGCATCTTTACTGGTTTGGCGGTACGTGCCATCTGTTGCCATAGCAATTACAGAAAGGGTTTCGGCAAAAGCCGCCTTACCCTCGCCGTTTCCATAACAGCTACCCAGCAACTGGGCGGGTGTAAAATGCTTTTTATACGTTCCGCCCGACAGTGTGTAGCCTGATGCACTGTCAATAACCATTCCTGTTGCGTCCGCTAAGGACGTCAATGTATCGTCAACGCACGTACCCCTGGTCACCCCGAAGCTAAACACGGCAAAATTATTGGGATGAGTAGCCAGGAAACTGAGATCGAGGTCTGCCTCCACACCTTCGGGTTTGTAATTCACAAAACCACAGCAATCGGATGCTGCGGGCACCCCGTTTACATCTACGGTAAAGATCTGGGAGTTACAGCTGCTGTTATCTACCCGAACGGACATGCTGAAGGCGTTGGCCGTTGTTGGGGTTACACCTGCCAGCAATTCATCCGGCGCATTCACACTGGTGTCAGCATCCTCAAACTTGGGCACTTTAAATGTTGTTTTGGGGATGTTGGAAAGCAGGGTTCCCGCCTGGTCAAATAATTCCAGGGTAAATTCATACAATCCGTCCCCCTGCAGTTGTGAGGAGTCAAACCCAATTGTATGCATGTTATGCGTCCGTTCGTACCACTGCGGATCGGTCTTCGTAATATTAAAAGGCGCCTGGTTGGGACTTGAAGGAGGTATGATATACAAATTGTTTTGCATGCCAACGGGAAAGGGCCCCAGTTTTACCTGGTCATGCCCGATCTGCAGATCGCCCATGCCATCTATATATTCAAAATCATACCCTTTAAATTCCGGAGTATCCAGCTGTAGGGTTGTACCGGTTACCGGACTAAGATCGGCGTTGTTGAGTTTTTTATAACTCCATCGGTAGTAATAGATATTGTTATTGGGCAGTCCTTGTCCAAAGCCCATATAAAAGCCCAGGCTGCCACCAAAAGGACGTTTATAGTCTCCGATACTTGTAGTAAAGAACTCATCATAAATAGCTGCCGAATCTGTAAGGCCGATGCGACTATAAGAAATAGATTGCCCGGGAGGCGGCTCTAAAAGCGGCTGTTCCCCGGGATGACTAACCTGTTGCCGGATATGGGAAACACTGGTGCTTCCAATGCTTCTGATCATCACCAGGTCTCCCGGCAGCGGGCAGTTACAGCAACAATCTACCGAAACCCTTGGGTCGGTGATATGGATCGCCACATTAGTGCCACAGGCATAATCCCAATAAGTATTACAGGGCTTGGGCGGGGCGTAAACAGTGGTCCAAACACCGTTGATTAAATATTCAACCCAAAAATACAGATCAGGCCGGTCGCCAAAGCAATAATAGGATACGGCAGTGTCAAACCTTCCATTAGCATCCGTATATACTACTTTTCTTTCGGTGCAGCGGTAAAACCACCACCACCACCAGGGCCATAAACAAAACCAGGGATGCAGTTCAGCATAATGATCCACGATAGTCCTGCGGATGAGGTTTAAATTTCCAGAGGCCATATTTTGCCTTATTTCATAACTCAGCTCCGGAAGCCTGGCAGCTGCTTGCATTTGCAGGTCGTCCGCAGACAATGTCCTAAAAATATTGGCCGCCGCGCTTTGCCGTATTCCGGTAGTTGCAGCCATAAAAGGCGGAGGATCCGGAACAGGGATCGGAAATTTGATCACTTCCTGCGGGTTTAAAATAACCTGCGGGATCTTTGCAATGACGGTATCCGGGATCTTGTCGATCCAGAACAGTATAGGGTCTATTTCGCAAATATGCACCCGGGCGCGGCATACAGGCCTGTCGCTCCATGAGCCTCCGCGGTTCAGCCATTTAGACACTTTTCCCGTTACACGGCAGGAACATAAGGGCCAAAAACGGCTGACAAAGGACGGAATAGGTAAAATAGATACCGAGGCATCATTTTCCACATTCAAGATAGCTTCATAGGGCTTGAAGGGTTCGAGCGCTTCAATAGACGTTACTTTTGTTATGTTCTGGTCGGTGCCGGGTGCAATGAAAAGCCGCAGTTCCCTCGAATCTATCGGAGTGAATTGATGCTCCATTTCCGCAGCTGCAAAGGAAGGCGTATTGTAGAGATCAAATTCAAGCAGATTTTCATAAACGGGTTGCTGGCGCAATAACAACCCATTGCAATTAAAAAGAAAGCCAATTAGGGAGATGGCTTCTTTGGGCGGCTGTTCAAAATTAACCGTCACCGATATTTTTTTTAAGATTGCCATAGTTTTTTTATTTGTAGGTTTAAAAAATAAATAGTGAATCGTATGTGGATGGTGCGCCCCTCTCATAACGGGCAACACTATCGTTCCTGTCTTTTCGCGGGATTCAGCTTTTTAGCACGGAAGATCGGTTTCTGATGACTGCTTTTCATTTATGCCCGCTTATAAACAGGCAATCATTTAAATAGCCTATTGCAATAAATAAAAGTGTAGACGGTAAAAGCGCCAGTTCGATACAGGGCGCAATTTACTTCATCGCCCATCTGATCTTTCCATACAATCCTGCGGACAATCGTTTTATATATATCCGCCGAACAAAATGGTATGAACGGTTCCATACCAGTAATACTATTGTTATTATTTGTTTAAAGAGCGCTAATCGGAAAAACACAGTTAGCTCAACAACAAAATCTATCCTGCCGGTTACATCTTCTTTTCTAAATCGTATCTGTTACAAAATTAACCCCGGCGCAAAGGGAAGTCAATCGCCAAATAAAGGGATGATGCGGGTTTTTGTAGATAGTAAGGCGGTGCATGGTATCGGCTGAGATGAATCGAGAAATGTGAGCTCCTTTCGTTTCACAATTGGCAAAACAATAGTTGTATTTTGAAATAATACCAATGCTGACAGGGATGATTTTTGAAACCGGGTTACAATAAAATACCGGCTTCTGCAACATGGTTTTAATAATACCGGTTGCTATAAATCAATCCATTTCAGGGTTGTTTTAATTTTGCATTATGGAAACTGCAGAAAAAATTAAATGGAAGGTAGAAGGAATGGACTGTCCCACCTGTGCGCTAACCATCAATAAATACCTGGAAAAGGAAGGTATGGAAAATGTTAAAGTGAACTTCGCCACCGGCGATGTCAGCTTTGATCTGAGGGGGGTGAAGCATGAAGCAGACTTGTCCAAAGGCTTGTCTGGCCTGGGCTACAGTATTGTTGATGATCAGGAAGTACATGCGCATTCACATAACCACGCACACGAACATGATCATGGCAGGCAGGGAGGCTGGTTAAAGACGAATATGCAGCGGTTCTGGTTCTGTTTGCCGTTTACACTGGTGCTGTTGTTGCATATGGTGCCGGCGTTGCAACATTCCTGGCTGATGCAACCCTGGATACAATTTGGTTTAACGCTGCCGGTACTGCTTGTGGGCATGTCTTATTTTGGCGTAAGTGCTTTTAAAAGCATCCGTAACCGCATGCCGAATATGAATGTGCTGGTGACAATTGGTGCATTAGCTGCTTTTGTATACAGCTTGTATGGAACACTGACCAACCAGCACGACTATATCTTTTATGAAACCGCAGTTACAGTGATTACATTAGTGTTCCTCGGCAATTATATGGAAGAACATACAGTGTCCTCCACACAGGCACAATTAAAAAAACTGGCGCAAACGCAGGTGGTCATGGCCAATATGATCGCCTATGATCATGAGCATAACGAAAATGTTTTCCCGGTAGAAAGTACTGCGTTACGAACCGGTGATCTGGTTTTAATTAAAAGCGGGGAGCAGGTGCCTGCCGACTGTAAAATATTATGGGGGGATGCCCAGGTGAACGAAGCCATTATTACCGGCGAAAGTGTTCCGGTGGCAAAGCAATCAAAAGATAAACTGATCGGTGGTAGTATTATGGTGGATGGCACTGTGAAGGCCCAGGTAACAGCCGTTGGTAAAGACAGCGTGCTGGCCGGCATTATCAATATGGTGAATGAAGCCCAGGGAGAAAAGCCGCCGGTACAGCAACTGGCCGATAAGATCAGCGCCGTTTTTGTTCCGGTTGTTTTATTGATCGCCCTGGCAGCATTATTGATTAACTGGGCGATCTTAAAAGATTTTACACCCGCCCTGATGCGCGCTATTGCTGTGCTGGTTATTGCCTGTCCCTGCGCTATGGGACTGGCCACACCAGCTGCTATTGCTGTGGGTTTGGGCCGCGGGGCGCGGAATGGTGTCCTGTTTCGTAATGCCACCACCCTGGAGAATTTTAAAGACATTAAACAAATTGTTTTTGATAAAACAGGAACCTTAACCACCGGGAATTTTTCTGTTGCTGACTTTAGGATTCTGGACGCCACTATTAGCGAGGAAACATTTAAAACATTGGTGTATTCGCTGGAAAAATACTCCAATCACCCCATTGCAAAGAGCCTGGCCGGGGCCTGGAAAATGAATAAAGAGATCCGCTGGAAAACGATCCGGGAAGAAAAAGGGCAAGGGCTGTTTGCCACCGATAAGGAAGGAATTGAATATGCTGCCGGTTCGTATGATATTATTAGCGATCCTGCTATTCCCGCAGCGCACAATATCTACATCACCAAAAATAACCAGCTCATTGGGACCATTGATCTGAAAGATGAATTACGGCCCGAGGCGCGAACCGTTATCAATTACTTCCACAGCAAGAATATCAAAACGATTTTGCTCAGCGGCGACCGGCAGTCGAAGGCGCAGCAAATCGCCAATGAATTGGGTATTGATGAGGTGATCGCTGAAAAAAAGCCCGAAGAGAAACTGGCCATCATTGCTGAAAAAAATGCGCAGGTCCCCACGGCCATGGTGGGCGATGGTATTAATGATGCACCGGCATTGGCGAAAGCTACCATTGGGATCAGTATGAGCGATGCATCACAAATAGCGATGCAAACCGCCCAGGTGGTGCTCACGAATCATGGGTTAAAGAATCTGCCCCTGGCCATGGGTTTGGGCAAGCATACCTATAAAACGATCAAAGAAAATCTTTTCTGGGCCTTTGCCTATAATATTGTGGCGCTGCCTATTGCTGCTTTTGGCTTATTAACCCCCATGTTTGGCGCGCTGGTTATGGCTTTCAGCGATGTGGTACTGGCGCTAAACAGCGGCCGGTTGGTAGTGAAAAAAGTAGTTTGATGCTAAGAAAATCGATAAAAAAACCAGCCGTTGAGCTGGTTTTTTTGTGTTCAGGGGGTCCTCCTGCGGCGAAGTGTAGAAAACCCTGCTCTTTTGCGGGCATCAGCGCATTCGGCTGTATATTTTTTTCAGGATTTGTGCTTCTTCAGATTTTTTATCAAATTGAGGTTAAAATACAATCCTGTTTTGTACAGAAACAAAAACGGTCTTAATTTTGAGTAACAAATAACAAACTCTTGATCAGCGGTTTAATCATGAGGTCGTCCTTCAAATGTAAATAAAAGGAGTAGAAGTGTTATGGATCAGGCGCTGCAGGAAACGTTAAAAAGTTATTTTGGCTTCGACCAGTTCCGTCCGTTGCAGCTCGATATTATCCGCGCGGCAATGGAGGGGAAGGATGTTTTGGCGCTGATGCCCACGGGCGGCGGTAAGTCGCTTTGCTACCAGGTTCCCGGGCTATTTAAGGAAGGCCTGTGCCTGGTTATTTCCCCACTGATCGCTTTGATGAACGACCAGGTGCAAAACCTGCGAAAAAAGAATATCACTGCCTTTGCCATACACACGGGTATGGCGCGTAAAGAAGTGATCAATGTGCTCAAAACCGCAGCGCACAGTAATTGTAAGTTTTTGTATGTTTCGCCCGAGCGGCTGGAAACAAATCTTTTTAAAGAATACCTTCCGGCATTACATGTAAATTTCATTGCAGTAGATGAAGCGCATTGTATCTCGCAATGGGGCTATGATTTCCGGCCACCGTACCTGCGCATTGCCCGCCTGCGCGAAGAATTGCCTGGCGTACCAGTGATAGCGCTTACGGCCTCGGCCACACCAAAAGTACAGGAAGATATCTGCCAGAAATTATCACCCGAAGGGGAAAATAATTTCGTTGTTTTTAGGCAGTCTTTTGAGCGGCCTAATCTCTCTTTCAGCGTTTTTAAAGTAGCCAGCCGCATTCATAAGATCATAGAGGTGCTCAAAAATGTTCCCGGTTCGGCGATTATTTATTGTAAAACCCGGAAACATACCAAGGAGATCAAAGACCTGCTCTCGTTGGAAGAGATTGCTGCTGATTATTACAATGCCGGCCTGCCGGCCGAAGAGCGCACCCAAAAACAACGGGACTGGGTCCAGAATAAGACCCGGGTGATCGTTTGCACCAACGCATTTGGAATGGGCATCGACAAGCCGGATGTGCGCACAGTGATCCATGCCGATGTGCCGGATTGCCTGGAAAACTATTACCAGGAAGCCGGGCGTGCAGGGCGGGATGGGCAAAAGTCGTACGCCGTGTTGTTATACAACGAGGCCGATATGGATGCCTTGCAGCAGTTGCCGGAGCAGCGTTTTCCGTCAATGGAAACGATTCGTACTATTTACAACGGCGTGGTCAGTTACCTGCAATTACCTGAAGGTGAGGCACCGGGTGAGTTTTACGATTTCGATCTGAAAGATTTTATCAAGAAATTCGGACTGGATGTAACGGCGGCTATTTACAGTTTAAAGGCACTGGAGCAGGATGGCTGGCTTACTTTTAATGAACAGATTTTTATACCCGCCACCGTGCGTTTTACCGCGTACAAGGAAAGTCTTTACGAATATGAGGCTACCCACGCGGATCTGGAACCTCTTATTAAAACGCTTTTACGAACCTATGAAGGGATCTATGATTACCCGATCGGTATCTCGGAAAGTTATATCGCCTATCTCATGAAAACAGATGCTTCTATTGTAAAAGAGCAATTGTTCCGGGTGCATGTGGATGGGATTATCGATTATCAGCCGCGCAAGGAAGATCCGCAACTGATGCTGACCCGGACGCGGATCCGGATCAGCGAATTGCAGCTCAATATGAAAAATTATACTGCCAGGAAACGGTTGTTTACGGAACGGGTAACTCAAATGCGGGACTATACCCTCAACGAAAGAGAATGCCGGAGTAAAATCATCGGCAATTATTTTGGTGACACCGATATTAAAGATTGCGGTGTTTGCGATAATTGCCTGAAACGACGAAATAACCAACTGACCCGCGAAGCCTTTGAATTGATCCAAACGACTATCAGGGAAACGTTAACAGAACCCTGTACTGTTCCCCAGCTGATGGCACAATTGCAGGGCACGGACAAAGAGCATATCTGGACGGTGATCAACTTTCTTACGCGCGAAGAAAAGATACAGATGCTCGAAGACGGGAAGATCAGCTGGCGGAAAGGGTAGGCTGGAAACAGGATGCTGGTTGCCTCTTCATAATAAACCGGAATCAAAACTATTTCTCTTTGTGGTTGGTAAAGACATCGAATCGGGCGGGGCCATAAGTTTAAAAGTTGCCACAAATACACGAATGAATTATTTGTTTTTCCTTCTTTAAAAATGGACACGAATCAAAATGCGCCGCTGGCGCATATTTGTGTCCCGATGATTCTATCGGGATGGCATTCGGCAAATAGTATAAACAGGCATTAAAAGCCTGTCATTTGAATAATTACAACTACATTTTTACTAAAATTGATTCCGGATCTTTATCAAATACTCTTTTTCGGATTGTTGTTTTTTAATTTGTCTACCTACTAATAGGTAGGTATCTTTGTTATATGGATACCCGGGCCGCGATCATACATATTGGAGATACCTTGTTGAGGGAGCGGGGTTATAATGCGTTTAGTTTTACTGATATTTCGCGTGAACTGGATATTAAAAACGCTTCTGTTCATTATCATTTTCCCACCAAGGCTTCACTAGGGGTGGCTATTATAAGTGAATATGAAAAGGCTTTTGAAGACCTTCGTAAAGAAAGTGCCGGTGCGCCCGCTTTGGCAAAACTACGTACTTTTTTAAAGGTTTATATTGCTGCCCGGGGCCAGAATAAAATTTGTCTGGTGGGCTCCCTTGCCACCGACCTGTACACGGTTGACGAAGCTATGCAGCAGGCGCTGGGCCGCCTGGTGCGTCAGATATTGAGTTGGCTGACGGCGATATTGGAGGAGGGACGGAGTGAAGGCATGTTTTTTTTCAGCGGTTCCGCGCGTACGAAGGCGCTGCTCGTCATTACCAATATGATGGCTGCACTGCAGTTAACACGGGTAACCGGGAAAAAGGATTTCCAGGAAATAAAAGGGGCGATAATAGCCGATCTGATAGGGTCGGGTAAACGGATAAAACAAAAAAATTAAAAAAATAGACAGATGAAAAGAGTTGTTATAACCGGACTGGGTGCTTTAACGCCCATTGGAAATAATGTACCTGATCTTTGGCAATCGATGATAAACGGAGCCAGCGGTGCAGCGCCGATCACTCGTTTTGATGCTTCGAAATTTAAAACCCGTTTCGCCTGTGAGCTGAAAAACTTCGACCCGCTCAATCATATAGAAAAGGCAGAAGCCCGGCGCTATGATGTCTATACTCAATATGCGCTCATTACTGTTGCCGAGGCTGTAAAAAATGCAGGCATCCGTTTTGAACAGCTGAACCGGGACCGTATCGGTGTGATCTGGGGATCAGGGAATGGCGGTATACAAACCTTTCAGCAACAGGTAATGGAGTTTGCACATGGGGATGGTACTCCCCGGTTCAACCCGTTTTTTATTCCGAAGATGATCGTGGATATCGCCTCCGGCGTGATCTCTATAAAGTACGGCTTACGCGGCATCAATTTTACAACAGTTTCCGCCTGCGCCACCTCCAATACGGCACTTATCGATGCCTTCAATTATATCCGCTGGGGAAAAGCTGACATGATCATTTCCGGCGGTTCCGAAGCGGCGATCAATGAATGTGGCATTGGCGGTTTTAATGCGGCAAAAGCATTGTCCACCAATAACGACCAGGCGGCTACAGCCTCCCGGCCCTTTGATGTTTCGCGGGACGGCTTTGTAATGGGCGAGGGCGCGGGAGCCTTAATACTCGAAGAGCTGGAGCATGCTAAAAGGCGCGGGGCGCCGATCATTGCCGAGATCGTTGGTGGCGGCATGGCGGCTGATGCGTATCATCTTACCGGTACCCACCCCGAAGGAGAAGGCGCGCGGCTGGGGATGCTGGCGGCGCTGGACGATGCGGGCATTACTGCAAAAGATATTGATTACCTGAATGCCCACGCTACGTCCACCCACCAGGGCGACTTAAGTGAGCTGAAAGCGGCTGAACGCGTATTTGGGCGGGAGGGTTCTATCAACATCAGCGCCACCAAATCCATGACGGGGCATTTGCTGGGGGCGGCGGGCGCTGTGGAAGCCATTGCCTGTATTAAGGCTGTGGAAAAGAATATAGTGCCGCCCACTATCAATGCGGTGGATATTGAACCGGAGTATAAAGACGTGTTTAATCTTACGCTGCACCATGCACAGCACAAAAAAGTGCTATATGCCATGAGCAATACTTTTGGTTTTGGGGGGCATATTGCAACCGCTGTTTTTAAAAAATACGTTGAATAGCCGGAGATCCGGCAGCTTAAAGACTGGTACGGACCCATAAGGTTTTCAAAACCTTATGGGTCTTTTTTTGTTATAAAGTGCTGACTATAAAATAAGAAAATTATAGGGAAGGAGCCGGGGAATGCCTCAATACCGGAGGTAAAATATTTCCACAGCCTGTGTATAACAACTTTATACTGTCTGGATTTTATATGATTAATTTGTAGTCGGCTTTTTTGATAAACCAGTGCGCTGGTTTACTGCCAAAGAGCCTTTCCAGTATCTCATTTGTGATGCTTTCAGGGTGAAAAGCAGTGGGTTGTCCCGGAGGGGTGTGAGGTTTCTCCGGCGGCATATCGTCGCCTCTATAACCCTTTAAAAAACTGATTTTTAAAGAACAATATATTATGGGCTTATTTGATAAACGTATTAATTATAAACCTTTCGAGTATCCGGAAGTGCTGAAATTTACCGAGGCGATCAACAAATCGTTCTGGGTACACTCTGAAGTGGATTTTACAGCGGATGTGCAGGATTTTCACAGCCATTTGAACGTAGCGCAGCGCAATGCCATTAAAAACAGTTTGTTAGCCATTGCGCAGATCGAGGTGGCCGTAAAATCGTTCTGGGGCAATTTGTACAACCATATGCCCAAACCGGAATTGAATGGGCTGGGCAGCACGTTTGCGGAATGTGAGTTTCGCCATTCAGAGGCTTATTCGCGCCTGCTGGAAGTGCTGGGGTATAATGATGAGTTTTCGAAACTGATCCATGAGCCGGTGATCGCAGAGCGGATCCAGTATCTTTCAGAAGCATTGAAAGATGCCAAATCTTCCGACCCCCGGGAATATACCCTGTCGCTGATCCTGTTTTCGATCCTCATCGAAAATGTATCCCTGTTCAGCCAGTTTGCCATCATTCTTTCCTTTACCCGTTTTCGCGGACTGATGAAGAATGTGAGCAATATCATTGCCTGGACCTCTGTGGATGAGCAAATTCATGCCAATGCAGGCGTGTATCTGATCAATAAAATAAAAGAAGAATACCCCCAACTGATCGATGAAGCCATGCAATACCGTATTATGGCCCTGGTACGGGATTCGATTGAAGTGGAAAGCAAGATCATCGACTGGATCTTTAGCGAAGGCGAAATTGATACCATTAATAAAACCGACCTGTTGAACTTTATGAAGTTTCGCGTGGATGAAAGTTTTGAAAAGCTGGGCTTTCCCAAACAGTTCAATGTGACGTTAGAGCAATACCGCCCGATGCAGTGGTTTGAAGAAGAAGTATTTGCCAACAGTCTGGACGACTTTTTTGCCAAACGCCCGGTAGAATATACCAAGCACGACAAGAGCATTACCTACAACGATCTTTTTTAAGATGCAGTGGGTTTGATGCCCTGTGACCGGAACGATGAAGAGTGCGACGCAACCGGGATGCCATCTGCATTACAGCTGGGATAAAAAATAAAAGTGCAGGGCAACAAGAAACAATAAACCTCAAACAAGAAATTTATATATGGAAAGGCTTTGGTGGAAAAACGAAGAAAGTGAGCAGATACTGAACAGGGGCTACCTGTTGAACGGAGAAACGGTGGAGAAAGCGATTGACCGGGTGTGTACCGCGGCGGCGCAGCGCCTGTATAAGCCGGAACTGAAGGACGCCTTTAAAGAAATGGTGGAGAACGGCTGGATGAGCTTCAGCTCGCCCATTTGGGCTAATATGGGTACGGAAAGGGGATTGCCCATTTCCTGCTTTAATGTGCATATGCCGGATCATATTGAAGGCATTACCCACAAACTGGGCGAAGTGATCATGCAGACCAAGATCGGGGGCGGTACTTCTGCTTATTTTGGCTCCCTGCGCGGACGGGGCAGTGCAGTTACCGATAACGGAAAAAGCAGCGGTGCGGTAAGTTTTATGCGCCTGTTTGACACGGCGATGGACACTATTTCACAGGGAGGGGTGCGTCGTGGGGCCTTTGCCGCCTACCTGGATATCGACCATCCGGATATTTCTGAGTTTTTAAATATTAAAGATATCGGGCATCCCATCCAGAACCTGTTTACCGGGGTTTGCGTGTCGGACTACTGGATGCAGGAAATGATCGATGGCGATATTGCTAAGCGCGAAATATGGGCGCGGGTACTGGAAAGCCGCCAGCAGAAAGGATTGCCTTATATTTTTTATACGGACAATGTGAACCGCAATAAACCTCAGGTATATAAGGACCAGAACCTTACCGTGCACGGAAGCAACCTGTGCTCGGAGATCATGCTGCCTTCTACAGAGGACGAATCGTTTATTTGCTGTCTTTCTTCTCTTAACCTGGAATTATATGATGAGTGGAAAGATACTGATGCCATTAAACTGGCCGTATTCTTTTTAGATGCCGTATTGCAGGAATTTATTGCCAAAACAGAAGGCAACCACTACCTGGCCAATGCCAACCGTTTTGCAAAACGGCACCGGGCGTTGGGACTTGGTGTTTTGGGCTGGCACTCTTATTTGCAGCGCAATATGATCGCTTTTGAAAGCATGAAGGCAAAGCAATTAACACACTCGATCTTTGCCGAATTACAGGAGAAAACAGAAAAAGCCACCATGGAGCTGGCGCGCATTTATGGGGAACCGGACCTGCTTAAAGGTTATGGCCGTCGCAATACTACCGTAATGGCCATTGCACCTACCACTTCTTCCTCGGCTATTTTAGGACAATCGTCTCCCGGTATTGAGCCCTTTGTAAGCAACTATTACAAAGCGGGTTTGTCAAAAGGAAACTTTATCCGCAAAAACAAATACCTGAAAGCTTTGCTGGAAGAAAAAGGATTGGATACCGAAGACGTATGGCGCAGTATTATGCTGAACCATGGCAGCGTGCAGCATGTAGAGGGTTTAACGGAGCATGAAAAAGATGTGTTCAAAACCTTCCGCGAGATCAGTCAGCTGGAGATCATTCAGCAGGCTTCCATCCGCCAGAAGTTTGTAGACCAGGGGCAGAGCCTGAATCTGAACATTCCTCCGGGATTGCCTGTGAAGGAAGTAAACAAGCTGCTGATCGAAGCCTGGAAGCTGGGCGTAAAGACCCTGTACTATCAGCGCAGTCAGTCGGTTTCCAAAGAACTGGTGAACACGCTTACCGTGTGCAGCAGCTGTGAATCGTAAAGGAAGGCTTTGCATTATGCTAAGTGCAAAGTAGCGGTTGTATCGGGAGATCTGAGACGATAAACGTGAGAAGCTCACGTTTCACTCCCGATAGCTATCGGGATGACTTTTCACGATTGACTTAACACTGGGTATAAAAATTATTTAAAAGTGCAGGATCTGGGTTCTGCACTTTTTTTGTGCGGGTAAGCGGCAATCTTATGTGTCGCCGTTGTCCCATAGTCCCACCCAGTTAGCTTGTGGGACAAAGGCGACTTGTGTGACTATAAGGATGAGATCCTTCACTTCGTTCAGGATGACGTTTTACATTCAACATTTCTCATTCTTTATTTTACATTCCTTATTTCTTATTCTTCTCCTTCCACTGTTCGTTAAAGGATTGTTTGGGAAATTCCAGTTTGCTGTGGTTCTTGGTCCAGGCGCCGGCAACGGCATTGATAAAGGTGGTTTTTATATTGCCATTCGCCACATTCATCATACCGCGTTTCAGCATTGCGGTTTTCCAGAGCTTCCAGGATATTTTTTCTACCACAGGCGCGTAGCCGTCATCCACTGCTTCGTGGCGGTTTTCCAGCAGGAGTTCGTGCAGATTGATCTTTACCGCGCAAACTTCCGTGCAGTTGCCGCAAAGGGAAGAGGCATGGCTCAGGTGTTTCCACTCTTTCATATCCTTTAAATGCGGAGTGATCACCGAACCAATAGGGCCGCTATAGGTGGTGTTATAGGTATGCCCGCCAATATTTTTATACACCGGGCAGGCATTTAAGCAGGCGCCGCAGCGGATACAGTATAAGGCCTCCCGTGCTTTTTCGTTGGCCAGCATTTTGGTGCGGCCATTATCTAAAAGGATAATATACATTTCATCAGGGCCGTCCACCTCGCCCTCCTGCCGGGGGCCGGTAACAACGGTGCTGTAGGAAGTAATGCGCTGGCCGGTTCCGAAACTGCTGAGCAGCGGCCAAAACAGCGCCAGGTCCGTCATAGAAGGGATCACTTTTTCGATGCCCGCTACCACAATATGGGTTTTAGGCATCGAACAACTCAGCCGGGCGTTTCCTTCGTTTTCGGTAATGGCAATACCACCGATATCGGCAATTAAGAAATTGGCCCCGGTAACACCCACCTCGGCATCCATATATTTCTGTCGTAGTTTTTCGCGCGCGGTAAGTGTCAGTTGCTCGGCGCTGTCGTTAGGGTTGGTGCCTAATTTTTCAGCAAAAAGCTGTGCAATTTGCTCCCGGCTTTTATGCATGGCGGGAGTTACAATATGGTAAGGTGGTTCACCGTCCAGTTGCTGAATATATTCACCCAGGTCGGTTTCCACGCTTTCGATATTATGTTTGGCCAGGTGATCATTCAGGTGCAGTTCTTCGGTAACCATGCTTTTGCTTTTTACCAGGGTCCTGCAATTTTTTTCTTTACAGATCTCCAGGATCGCTTCATTGGCCTGTTTGGCATCTTCGCACCAGATCACTTTAGCGCCGCGTTGGGTAATATTGGCTTCAAAGTTTTCCAGCGTTTGGTCCAGCACTTCAATGGCCTTCCATTTTAAATTTTTAGCCCGCTCGCGTGCCAGGTTAAGATCTGCAAATTGTTGCTGCCCGCCCGGAACGGCGGCATTATACTTAGCGATATTAAAATTGATCACTTTGCGATGATCCCGGTCGAACGCTTTTTCTTTGCTTTTCTTCTGAAAGGTGGAGGATGATTGCGACATAATATTTCATTGCAGCAAATTTAATCTAAATGCCACTAATGCACGAATGGGAAAGCGTTAAATTCTATTTCCGGTTACAGGTTGATGGTTACAGGTAGGACCCATTCAGACAATGGGTTTTCAGCCTGGAACTTGTAACCTGAAACCTGCAACCTCACTTCGCTTTTTTGATCAGCGCTTTCAATTGCTGAAATGCCTGTTTTTCCAGCGCCGATATTTCGATCAGGCGATCGCCCATATTATCATAGTCGGCCTGTGTATTTAACCGGCCTTTATAAATACCCGAAGCCTGTATTGCCGCATCGCGCCATTTATCGCCGGCAGCGGTAAATTGTTTCGACAGATCCAGCAATTCATCCATATGCAGGTACTGCCTTGCCTGTTGCAGAAAAGCGCCGTAGATAAAACGGAAGCCGCCGCCGCCCGTGCCAATTTCTTCCTGCATGCGTACTAATTGTGCCAGGTAACTGCGGGCCTTTTGATCCCCCAGTTTTTCTTTCCATTTTTTTATTTGTTTGCCGGTATAAGCAATGCCGCTGACGCCGCCAAAGTTCCCCGGAATGTGGAGCATATCCCGGCAATTGCGTTTAATGCCGGTAATAATGGCCCTGCGTAATTGTTCATCTGTGGCTTCTTTCAGGTTATCGCCCGGATAATACATTTGTCCGCGCGGGGCAAATGCGCCCCTGGCAAAACGAACCCGCTCCAGCTCGTAGCTATTCAGGGTCACCAGTCCTTCCATAATCGGATCGCTGATGATATAATCGTCTTCTTTTTTACCCACCGCGATGAGGTTATGCGCGTTGAAATGAAAGCGGTATTCTTTTGGGAAATAGGTTAGATAAAAAACACCTACCTGGCAGGCAGTGGGTTTGCCGGCCTGCAGTCGTTCATCCAGTTCAGCCATTGCTTTTTCGTGGGAGCGGTATTTCTTCCGGGTTACCGGAATGCCCAGGGATTTGCAGGTACGCTTAAAGATCATTCCCGGCATGGTGCGAAAAGATATTGCCGGTCCGCCGTTTACCTTCATAAAAGGTAACTGAACATAAAATAATCCGGACCCGATACCAAAAACAAGGGGTTCGGTCAATTTGTGCACGCCATAATGAGCCAGTAAAGCAGTGGTAACGCCATTTTCACAATGGGCAGCCTGTAGGTGGTTGAAATTTGTTGTTTGAGATTCCAAGTTATATCGTTTATGGTTTATAGTTTATAGCTCATAGTTCATAGCCGTACTATGAACTATGAACCATTAACCATGACCTATTTATTAAAAGGATTTTTCAGTTCTTCCACGGATACTTCAAAAAGTGCCGCGTATTTTTTTAAATTTTCTTCTGAAAGTTTTTGAAAGCCGGAGGGTTTTAAATGTTTTTTTATGGTCCATTTCCAATGGCCGGTATAAGAGGCTAAAATGCCGGGATCCATGATCTTTTTCTCCATAAAATAAAGCAGGGGGCTGGCCTCGCCTTTTAATACTTTTTGTTTGGCTGTTTCTATTTTTTCCTCCACATCATGCCAGGCCACGTTCAGCGCTTCGGTTTTTACTTCCCAGCCGGTGCTTTGCGCGGTGGCATAATTGCCCTGCTCGTCCACTATATAAGTTACTTCTTTGGCAATTTTGCCCAAAGCGCCATCGTCCTGCGGTATTTCTTCTTTTTTCATTTTTATTTTTGATCGGGCTTTTGAATTACTATCAGCGCCTGTTGTGTCACTCCCTGCATCGTCCCGTAATCCTGCTCAGCTTTTTTTATATTTTCTTTTGGGGTTTCGTTTAGTGTGGAAAACAGCAGCAATGACTATCTCTTTTTCTATTTCGTCAAAACTGTAGACGATGAGATACGGATATTTGTTGATCGGGCACTCTCTATACAATTTCTTTCTTACCGGAAACCGGCCGGGATGTTGTTTTATAATATTGATTCTTTTCTGAAATTCAGATTCAAATTTTTCTCCAAGGCCCGGCGATTGCTCTTCATACCACTCATGGGCGTCAGCAAAGTTCTGACGAGCGGTATCTGAAAAAATAAGAGTATAACTCATTTCTGATCATACCTTTTTGTCCGAAGACGCTTTGTTTCGGCCTGTACTTCTTCCCAGGTGTATGTTTTACTTTTGCCGCTCTTTATATCTGCCATTTCGCGATCCAGCTGTGCCACGAAATCCTCATCCTCCCACCAATTATACTCAGTGGATATTTCTCTTTCCAGGATGGTGTAAATCGCTTTTACCTTCCTTTCATCAGCCTGCTGAATATACTCCACCAATTTTTCGCGTTTTAATGCTATTGTCATAAAAACTGATTTCCTACAAATTTAAGCAATTTTGAAACGGTATTTAGTGTATCAAAATAGGAAGTACAGGGCTCACAGATGGCGCAGATTTACACAGATTTAAGAAGCCTCACGCCCTGGCTCCTTCGCGGTTAAATAGTTCCTTAAACAAAAAAAGTGAAAAACCCAGCTGGCTTTTCACTTTTCACCATTGCCCATTCACTTCTCTACACCGCCGTCAGCAATGCATACATATAGCTGAAACGGGAACTTTCAGGCACCAGTAAAAACACTTTATCGCCTTTTTTCAGTTTACCGCTGTTAAACAGCTCGTCCACCATAAAATAAACGGAGGCGGCGCCCACATTGCCCACACTGCTGAGGTTTACAAACCATTTTTCATAAGGGATATGATGCCCCAGTTTGATATGCTCGTCGTAGATCTTGTCTTTAAAGAAATTACTGCTCATGTGCGGGAGGTACCAGGTAATATCATCCGGGTTCAGGCCACGGCGTTCAAACAATTCTGGTAAAATCTTTCCACCCAGCGGTACAATATTCGGACTTAACAGTTTTACATCCTGCTTAATACTTAGGACAGAATGCTCGTTTTGTTCCTCATGACCAAATTCCAGCCAGCTTTTCAGATGGCCGTCGGGCTGCTTTTCGGCGCCCATATACATACAGGACTCCATATGGTCGGCATAGGAAATGCCTTCCATCCATTCAATTTTAAGACTTAGCCCCTCGTCATTCTTTTTATCGGATAATAAAAAGGCCGCTGCACCATCAGACAGCATCCAGCGTAAAAACTCTTTATCAAAGCTGATATAAGGATTCTCCTCCAGCGCTTCCAGTTTATGCACTTCATCTTCAAACTGATTGGCCACCAATGAGGCGGAAAAACGTTCGGAACCGGTAGCAATAGCCGTTTGGGCGTCGCCGCCTTTTATGGTCATGTAGGCATATTTTAACGCATGCATGCCGGCGCAGCAAACCCCTGCGGGCGATACTACTTCAATGGAGCCCAACTCCGGCAGCCAGCCATGTACCATACAGCCATGCGAGGGCATCATCTGGTCGGGTGAGGAGGTGCCACAGGAAAGCACATCTATATGTTTGATCCCTTCAGGATCATTTTTAAAAAGCTCTTTCACCGCCTCCGCTGTCAGCTGCGCGTTGGTATGGGTTATTTTTCCGCCTTTTTCCAGGGCATAATACCGGTTGGTAATAGCATTATTTCTTAATACAATTCTTCTTGACTTTGAGGGTTTTCCATTGATATAGCCCAGGTATTCCTCCATTTCATCATTGGATACCGGGTTGTTAGGGAAGTAATGCGAAGTACGGTTAATAAAAACGTCGTTCATATGTTCGGATTATAATCTACGCTTGAATAATAGCTTAATTGCTGCCTTATCTTTTTTTGGTTAAATGGTCGCATCAATATCAAATCTACTAATAATATTATAGGAGAAGCCAATAACAGTGCCACCGCAAGATAATATTTATATGCAACAAGAATGTTTTTCCTTTTTTGCGGGTGTTTGTTAATGATATTCACCCATTTCTGAAAAATTTTCCCTGCTTTTCTTTCAATAAACATCAGGGAATATTTAACGTTTACCGCTTTTTGATCCCGCAGCGTTGCCTGCAGGTTTTCCCAGTTCCCGGCTGCCAGGAAATCGTTCACGGTAGCTCCGAAAACGGCTGCGCCGGCAATGTCTTTATCAGACACGCCCGGCAGGGGGAAAATGCGCCATTTGCGATCCTTTTTGCCGGTGCCCAGCCAGTGAAAAATAGTGATGTAGCTGAGGTGGTTCAGGTGCCGGTCAACTAAAGCGATATTGCCCACATGCCGTGTTCCGGCCGCTGCAAATAGTTTTTTGTTTTTCTCCATCGCGTTGATCCACATGTTCCGGCAGCCGCAAATGCTTACCAGGGGTGTGTCTTTTATGATCGCTTTAAACCGTTCGTCCTGCAAAATAGAATTCATGGGAATACTGGGCGAAAGGTTCCAGGGCTGCCAGGCCAGTACTACCAGGTCGTACCGGTCGTATCTTGTGGTCCAGGGTTGTAAAGGCGTCGGGATCACTTCAACCGATTCGGGCACCGTATCAAAAAAAACGGGAATGCTCCAGGGGAAAGGGAATGTGTGTTGCGTGCGCACCTGCAGGTAATCGATCTCTGCTCCCTGAGCGATCATTGGCTGCAGGAAAGAGTCCAGAATTTGCCTGGTTTGCCCGGATTGTGTGTAATAAACCGCTAATATCCTTTTATTCATTTAATTAAATCCAGCTAGTGATTTTGATATTTTACTATAATTTTTAATGCTTTGCCGGGCGGCGGGCGGCAGGGAAGCATACTGCTCCTTTACCATTTTGCTGTCTTCCGCAATATTCTTGGAATAACCCAGGTTTTTTGGCGCGTTTTCCTGTATCATAAGGCGCAATAACCGGAACTCCCCGTTTTGAGGACTGGCAGCAATGGCTGCCTCCAGTTTTTTATGCCCCTGTTTAAAAACCGAAAGTTTTTTTGCCGGTATGCTCAGCAGCCCGGCTTTGCGCATCTCCAGGGCACCGGCAAATGCCTGTTTTTCAGCGCCGCCGGTATAGCTTTCCAGCTGGCGCAGCTGGGCATCGATGGCAGTCGCGGATTTACCGGCAAAAGCTTCATAAAACGCTGTTTTTGACTGCGCTGTAGCCCTGATGCCTGTCAATAAAATCGCCAGGATACTGATAAAGGATAAAAATCGGTTCATGCTAAAACTAAGTTTGCGAAAATAACGGATTATTTTATGGTACAGGCTACTTTTCTGGTTGAATGCAGCGTTGGGATAAGGATGCTTTTTAGGGGGTCAGGGTTTGGTAGAAGATGTTAAAATATCACGATTCAGACACCCATTGGCGCCGGTGTTTCATTTTTCCGGAAAAGATATTTTACGGACCAGGTGGCCAGGGCCTGTGCCATGGGCAGCAGGTCTATCGCTTTTTGTGTAGGCAGATAATGGTACACCAGCCGGTTGGTGGTGCTTTGCTGGCGGGTTACCAGTTTCTCTTTGGTGAGCTTCTCCAGGCGGTCCGCAAGAATATTGCTGGCGATGCCTTCCTTCATTTGCGCCATCTCTTTAAAAGTGGTGTGCCGGAAAGCCACAATTTCCCGCAACACCAATAAAGTCCACTTGTCTCCCACGATGTCAAGCGAGCGGGCGAGTGGGCAATTTGACCTGTACTTGCTCATTGTTCCAAATATACTTAAAATAGATTTTTTTCGTTTTAAAAAGTTGTACATTTATACTTGCAAAATGAAAGTAAAGTGAGCAGGCGGCGCCTACTTTTAGCTAGGGTGTATATTCTGGCAGAAGGGCATTAAGACAAATGAAGGATAAGTCAATCGTGAAATGTCAAAGGGGAAACGTGAGGACCTGACGTTTATCGTTTCCTTTCACACAATACCGTACGCTACTTGCCCATTAGAAAAAGGCTGGCCGGAGGCCTGAAATAGTTTACCCTTAATTAAATCATAAAAATGAAAAAGTATCTGGTATTGTACAAAGCGCCGGTCAGTGCTTCAAAAAGAATGGCCGAAGTTCCGGCCGAGCAGCAGGCCGAGGGAATGAAGGCCTGGATGACCTGGGCACAAAATTGCGGAGATAAGTTGTCAGATCTGGGTCAGCCGCTTGCCAATGGCATCAACATTATTTCAGGTGCTGCCGCGGAAAGCGCAGAAAGCGAAATCGGCGGGTTCTCTATTCTTCAGGCTGCAGACAGGGAGGAAGCGCTGCAATTGTTGAAGAATCATCCGCACCTGCAATGGAATGAAGCCTGTACTATTGAGTTGCATGAGGCAATGCCCATCCCTGGGATGTAATTTTTCTTGTTGCTTTTTGTCTTGATGTAAAGATCCGGAGCCCCCGGGTCTTTTTTATTTAAAGGAGCTGATCACGCTTCGCTGATAAAAATTACAGGGCCCCTTTGAATATATATTGCAAATACTGTTAAATTTGATTGAATTATTGATAAAAAGAAGATCGTATGTTCGAAAATTTGATTCCAAAAGAAGAGATAGAAAATTATCAGATAATCCATTCAGAAGAAGACCGCAGCAATTATTGGAAAGAGCGCCTGGAGTACGCGGTGCGCCTGGGCAATGAATTTAAAAGCAAAACGACGATAACGTTTAATACTACAGAAGGTCCAAAATCTATTGAAACGACGGTTTGGTCATTGGCAGAAAGATATCTTTCAATTAAAGGCGGCGTTCTGATCCCGTTAAACAGCCTTATTGATGTGCATTTCTAAGGAGCAGTAAAATTCAGCTTTCATTCAATTTTATTAGTCACCTTTGCAGGTGATGAAGATTCTTATAGTTGAAGATGAAGCTGCGCTTAGCAAAAGCATAACTACCTACCTGAAGCAGGAAAACTATTCCTGCGAGGTGGCTACTACCTATGCCGAAGCCATTGAAAAAACGGATACGTTTGATTATGATTGCATCCTGCTGGACATTATGCTCCCGGATGGAAATGGACTGGATGTGTTGAAGGCACTGAAGCAGGATAAACGCACCGATGGTGTAATTGTAATTTCTGCCAAGGACTCCATGACTGATAAAATTGCCGGATTACAACTGGGGGCGGATGATTACCTGGCCAAGCCTTTTTTCCTGCCCGAGCTGAGCGCAAGGGTGGCGGCAGTGATCCGGCGCAGAAGATTTGAAGGCAGCAGTGAATTAGTGCTCAATGAAATAAAGGTGGACGTTGCCTCCCGCATTGTTACGGTTAGTGATACGGTGGTGGAGCTGACGAAAAAAGAATTTGACCTGCTGGTGTATTTTATCGTGAACAAAAACCGCGTACTTTCCAAAACGGCGATCGCTGAACATTTATCCGGAGCAGATGCTGACCTGTTTGATAGTTTTGATTTCATCTATGCTCATATAAAGAATCTGAAAAAAAAGCTGGCGGCATCGGGGTGCGATAACTATTTTAAATCGGTTTACGGTATGGGGTATAAACTGGAGGTTTTGTGAAACTGCTCTCTTACATATCATCGCGGTATGCCCTGTTTACTTTTTTACTGGCATTATTATCGGTTCCCTTGTTTTATCTGCTGGTAAAACATATCATGTATAATAACCTGGATGAATCACTTACCTACCAGAAATACTGGGTTGCCCAGACAATGAACCGTGATACATCGATCAATTTTACTTCCTATAATAATAGTGTAATTATTAAGCCGACGGCGCTCAAAACCGGGTCTGACAGTTTTTATAGTAAAAAAGTATACATACCGGAAGATGATGAGCGGGTAAAACACCGCATTCTGCACACCATTATTAATGTGCATGGTCGCAATTATGAGCTGGAAATTCAAAAATCGATGCTAGAAGATGATGATCTTTTTGCAAGCGTGTTTACCATACAGCTCTTTGTGATCATGCTATTATTTACCGGCCTCTTTTATATGAACCGCTGGTTCTCGAAAAAGATGCTGCAGCCGTTTCAGGATACGTTGTTGAAACTGACCCATTACCGGATCGATAAGCACGAGGTTCCCGGTTTTGCCCGAACGAACATAACCGAGTTCAGGAGCCTTAATGAAGCGTTGCGACAATTGCTGCAGCGTAATGTTTCGCTTTACAAAGCACAAAAAGAATTTACAGAAAACGCATCGCATGAAATGCAAACGCCGTTGGCTGTAATACAAAGCAAACTGGATCTGCTATTACAGACCCCGGTAAACCATGAACAGGCCGGGCTGGTTGAGGAACTGACCACTGCGGTCCGGAAATTACAGCGGCTGAACCGGAGCCTGCTGCTGCTTACTAAAATTGAAAATAAGCAGTTTCCGGAAACCGAGTTGATTGCGCTAAAGGAAGTTATCGGGAATCAGTTGGATCAGTTTTCCGATATGGCGCAGGAAAAAAATATCCGGCTGGAGCCCGGGACTATGGACGCGCTGACGATCCGCGGGAATGGTTCCCTGATCGATATTCTTATCGGTAATCTTTTTTCCAATGCACTACGGCATTCCGTTCGGGACGGCGCTGTGTACATCAGTCTTAAGGGAAATATATTTTCTATTGCCAACACGGCAAGCGCCGGGGCGTTAAATCCCGCTTATATTTTTGATCGGTTCAATAAACAATCGGCCAATGCAAAAAGCATGGGCCTTGGACTGGAGATCTGCAAACAGATTACTGCATTATATGGCTACAAACTGAACTATGATTTTGCTGACAACAAACATTGTTTTTCTGTAACCTTTCATTAGTGTGCTTTTTTACAACGAGCTTGTTTTAATTGCTTAGAAACTGAAGTTGTTTAAACTTTTTATAGAAAGAATGTTGAATCGGGCTTTCCCGCTGATTTTAAGCAGATCTAATACTCCGCAGATACCCGCAGATTGATTTTCTGCGATCCCGATAGCTATCCAGGATCTGCGCAAAAAAATCGGCGTCATCTGCGGAAAATGTAATCTGAAAGCCTAAACAACTTCACTGTTTGAATGTGAATAGAATAAAAAGACTTGTTCAGGGATTGAGATTCATTAAGTAAAAGAACGGCTAAACGATTCTTAATGCCTGAATGGTTTAATGGTATTCTATTTCTGAACAGCTTCTTAGCTCTTTATGAATTCTGAATTTAGTATCGTTTCAAACAGAATTACTAAGCAGATGTATTTTCTTATTATCTGCATTGCAGCCTTTAAAAATTCCTTTTTCCTTCAACATCCCTTTTCATTTTTGCATTGTTAAATTTTATTGCTTCATTTTAATTTTTAAAACAATGAAAACAGTTATCGTAATGACCAGCCTTTTCCTGGGAATAGCCGCCACCGGCTTTGCACAGGACAAACAAGTAAAAACACCTCCTGCTCCGGTTAAAGCAGCTTTTCAAAAACAATACCCCGGAGTAAAAGCTAAATGGGAACTGGAAGATGGCAATTATGAAGCTTCCTTTACCAACAAAAATGTAAAGACGAGTGCCATATATGATGAAAAAGGCAACTTGCAGGAAACCGAAACGGCCATACCCGGGCAGGAATTCCCAAAGGCCGCAAAAGATTTTATAACATCGAAAAAGCTGGGGCCTATTAAAGAAACAGCCAAAATTGTAAAGCCCGATGGTACCATCCAGTATGAGGCCGAAATAAAAAAGATGGATTATTTATTTGATGCGAAAGGAGCCTTCCTGCGCGCGCAAAAAGATTAAACGGAGTTGAAGAGATGTATAAGATTTTAGTTTTGTTGATGAGTTGTGGTGTGGTTATTGGAGTACAGGCGCAGTCACGGGTACAGTTTCGGTTTCAAAACCCTGTTTCCCATAAATCCGTTCCGGGTGTTACCGTATTGGAAAATGCAAAGACCGTTGCCGTTGCGGATACCAGTGGCCATGCCTCCTTATCGCTGCAGGCGGGCATTCACAGCTTTTCGTTTTCCGCAGTGGGGTATGAACGGGAAAAATTGATGATCAATATCACCGGTGATACGATCCTGGCGGTAAAAATGGATGCCGACGAAAAAGAATTGGAAGAAGTAGTGGTGTCTACCACGCGGAATAATCAGCCGATAGAAAATGCGCCCATAAAAGTGGAAGTGCTGGGGAAGGAAGAGATGGGAGAAGAAAACACCATCCGGCCGTCCAATATTGCCAGTGTTCTTGCCGACATAAGTGGCGTGCAAATACAGCAAACGAGCGCGGTGTCTGGTAACTCCAATGTGCGGATCCAGGGGCTGGATGGCCGGTATACGCAAATTCTGCGCGATGGAATGCCTTTATACGATGGGTTTAGCGGGGGCTTTGGTCTTTTAACCATTCCGCCATTAGATCTGCAGCAGATCGAACTGGTAAAAGGCTCTGCATCCACCTTATACGGCGGAGGCGCCATCGGCGGGTTGGTGAATATTATTTCACGGCGCCCTACTACAGAACAGGAAGGGGTAATAACATTGAACCAGACAACCTTAAAAGAAAGTGACGCAAACCTCTACCTCGCCAAACGTTATAAAGGCATGGGGTATACATTCTTTGGCGGATATACGCATCAAAATCCCGTGGATGTTAACAAGGACGGTTTTTCCGATGTGCCGCGTTTAGACAATTATAATATTCATCCCCGTTTGTTTTTTTATCCAAAGAATACTACTGTCATTTTAGGATATAGCGCCACAATGAATAATACAAAGGGCGGCGATATGCAGGTTTTGGATGGACATGCCGACAATATTCATCAATATTTTGAGCAGAATAATACACTGCGGCAAACCGGAGAGTTTGTGGTGGAGCATCATTTAAACGATGGTAAGAACCTGTATTTTAAAAATACAGTAAGCAACTTTACCAACAATTATTCGGATGCGCAATTGAATTACAGGGGCAATCAGCTAAGCTATTATAGCGAGCTGTCCACCCTGATTCCCTATGGCAACAAAAATAGCTTTGTAGCCGGGGTGAACGTAACGGGAGATCAGTTTAAGGCCAGCCGCCAGAATTTAGTGATACCGATCCCTGCGCTGAATAATAACACCGTTGGTGCTTTTGCCCAGAACACCTGGAGCATTAATGACGTGGCTACATTAGAACTGGGTCTGCGCGATGATATTCACCAGAAATACGGAAACTTCTTTTTGCCGCGACTGGCGTTTTTCAGCAAATTAGGCGAACATTGGGCCACACGCCTGGGCATCGGATGGGGTTATAAAGTGCCGAATCCGTTTACACCCTGGTACATGGATTATACGCCGGACCGCATAGCAGCGCTGCCGGATAATATTACTCCGGAAAAATCGATCGGGTATAATGCAGAAGTGAATTATAAAAAACGTTGGGAGAACGGGAACCGGATCTTTGTTAACCAAGCGTTCTTTTTAACACAAATTGCCGATCCTATTTACGGCGCAGTGGATGCGAATAATTATCTGCATTACCAAAATGGCGATAAAAATGTGGTAAGCCGCGGCTTCGACACGTACATCAAGGCCGTTATTCATGAATGGGAACTATATGCGGGATATACATACACGGTGGTTACGCGGAATTATTTAGCACAAAACCAGTTTATGCCGCTGACACCCAGAAACCGGATGGCTTTTACGCTGGTGCGTGATTTTGATGAAGACGGCTGGATGGTAGGGCTCGAGGGTTCTTATACCGGAAGTCAGAAACGGCTGGATGCTACTAATACGCCGGGGTATATGTTTATGGCAGCGATGGTGCGAAAAGATATCGGGAAACATGTAAGTTTGGTATTAAATTGCGAAAATCTGCTAAATTACCGTCAAAGCAAAGCGGAGGCCCTGTACACCGGTTCCATAACAGACCCGCAGTTTCAGCCCTTATGGGCCCCGATTGAAGGACGTGTGGCCAATTTGTCCGTCAGGCTTCATTTGTAGCACATCGCATTTGCTCCAAAAATGGACGACAAAAAATATATTGATGAAAAAAATTATGCTGATCGTTCTGTTGCTTTCCGGCAACCCTGCGCTTTTCGCTCAGGATACTGCTGTTGCAAAAGAGCCACCTTCCGCGGCCGATGCAGATACAATAAGAACCACAGCGCCCGCTTCGGGCTATGAGATCAGGATAAAACAATTTATAGCGCCCGCTGCATTCATTGCAGCGGGTTCGCTATTAGATGGAACCGGCTTGAAAAGCTGGAATGAAAGGCTGAAGGATAAAATCACACAAAGCAGTCCGGGATTCAAAACCCGTGTGGATAATGTGTTACAGTTTGCTCCGGGTGCAACCGTTTTCGGGTTGCAGGCATTGGGTATAAAAGGAAAGAATACGGTAGGTCATGAAGCAATATTGTATGCAATGGCCCTCGGCATTAACGCGGCCCTGGTAACACCGCTGAAGCATCTTACAAAAGTGGAACGCCCTGACGGCAGCAGTAATTTAGCCTATCCTTCGGGGCATACATCGACCGCTTTTGCTTCCGCTGAATTTTTAAGGCGGGAATATAAAGATTTATCGCCCTGGTATGGTGTAGGAGGGTATATTGCAGCAACGGCAACCGGAGTGTTGCGTATGTACAAGAACCGGCACTGGCTGGGGGATGTGGTTGCCGGTGCAGGATTTGGGATTGCATCTACCAACCTGTCGTACCTGATCTACAACAAACTGCGTATCGGAACTAAGAAGAACAAAGAAAATAAAACAACTTATTTTTACCCGCAGGTAGCCGATCATTCCTATGGATTGGGCTTTGTTAAATTGTTACCTTAAATTTTTAGTATGTGGTGGTATTACGCTTTGTTATCCGCTTTCTTCGCAGCCCTCACCGCTGTTTTCTCAAAAATAGGCGTTGAAAATGTGAACTCCAACCTGGCCACTGCCATCCGAACGGTGGTAATATTGATCATTGCCTGGAGTATTGTTTTTGTAAAGCAGGAACAAAAAGGACTTTCCTCTATATCAAAGCACTCGCTTGTTTTTTTAGTAATATCTGCTGTGGCAACCGGTCTTTCCTGGTTGTGTTATTTCCGCGCGCTGCAATTGGGCCGGGCTTCCCAGGTTGCAGCGGTAGATAAATTAAGTGTTCCCTTTGTATTTATTTTATCGCTTCTGTTTCTGAGCGAATCCTTTAACTGGAAAATTCTTCTTGGTGTGGTGCTGATCGCAGCAGGTTCTGTTTTGATGATCAAAGCCTGATTTAGTTGCAGGTTACAAGTTACAGGTTCAAGAGTTTCAAGTTTATCATCTGATGTTTGAGGTTGGCCATTCATTTCAAACCCCTCCCTGCGCTCTGCGTTTAGCATTTTGCATTATGCATTCAGCATTCCCCCTTGGAATATTGCCGGTTTTCGATAATTTCACAGCATGGCACTAGGCAGAAAACGCAATATGGGTACCACCGTTGATAATACGGGGCTGAATACGGCCGTGAGCTCTAAATTCGCCCGCTTTATCAATAAGGACGGATCCGCAAATGTTATTAATAAGACGGGTTCTGTTTTTGATAAATACAGTATTTATAACTACCTCATCAACCTGGGAAATGTGAAATTTGTGCTGCTGATCCTTGGCTTCTACACTACCATTAATTTTTTGTTTGCAACGGTCTATTATTTTTTTTGTATCCCCCATTTGCAGGGATTGGTGAAAGGAACGCCCCTGGAAACTTTTGAAGAGGCCTATTTTTTCTCATCCCAAACATTAACAACGGTCGGCTACGGACGCATTAGTCCGGTGGGATTTATAACAAATACTATTGCGTCGATCGAAGCGCTGGTGGGAATATTAACACTGGCAATCATCACCGGCCTGCTGTATGGACGCTTTGTAAAACCCAGGGCCTATATCCGGTTCAGCAAGCATGCGGTCATTGCACCTTTTCGCGGAGGCAAGTCCATCATGTTTCGCCTGGCACCCATAAAAAATGCAACGCTGAGCGAAGTTTCCATACAGGTAACCATAAGTATGCTGGTGAATACGAACGGAGACTCCAATTACAAATATTATTCATTGCCGCTGCAATTCAATACCATCAATACCTTGCATATTACCTGGACGGTAGTGCATCCTATTAATGAAGACAGTCCGATTTACAACATGACAATGGAAGAACTGGAAGCGGCAGATTTTGAAATGATGGTTTACCTGAAGGCATTTGATGAGGATTTTTCCAATACCGTTATAGCCCGCACCAGTTACACTTTTGATGAGTTTGTAAATGGTGCAAAATTTGTTCCCGTATATTACGAATCACCGGAGGGGAAAGGTACCGTAGTAGAGCTTTCCAAATTGAATGATTACACACAGTACGGCGATTCAGCTATTTAAGGACGATAACCGATCTTTTTTAAAAATAATAAATGACAATAAGAAATCTTTCCGCCGCAATATTTTCAGCGTTGCTGCTGACGGCCGCCTGTAAAAATAAAGACGGAAAAAAAACGACGGAGCCGGAAACTATTGTTGCAACGCCTGTTCCGGGCGATACCACACAGCAACCTGTGGCTGCCGATAGTACCGGCACCGCAGCAACTCTTCCACATTTTAAGATGATGGATGAGCAGGGGCGTACAGTTGCGCTGGATGCATTGAAGGGTAAAAAAGTATTTGTAAATATATGGGCTTCCTGGTGCCCGCCCTGCCGGGCTGAAATGCCGTCTATTCAAAAACTATCAAAAAAAACCGATAAGAATAAAGTTGCGTTTGTATTGTTATCGGTTGACGATGACCCTGCGGCCGGTGCCGGATTTAAGAAAGCACAGAAGATTGAGCTGCCGGTATTCTTTCCCGGAGAGCAGTTACCCCCACTATTTAACGTAGAGGGGATTCCGGCTACTTTTATTTTTGACGAAAAGGGTACGCTGATAAAAAGTATGGTGGGTATGGAAAATTACGATACGCAGGAATATGTTGATCTGCTGGAGCATTAACATCAGTTACCACTATTGAATGAGATCCCGGTAAAGAAGATTTATCGCGTCATACAATAAGGCTACCACCGACTGTTTATATTGGAGGAGGTAGCCATTAGTGATGACTACAAACCCGAATTTATCTTCGGGTTGGAAGAACATGCTGCTGTACAATCCATAAGCATCTCCCGTATGTCCTACCATCCGTTTTCCGGTGATCAGGCTGTCAGTATAGTATAAGGCCAAGCCGTAATGCTCTTTATCAGAAAGCTTGGTTTGCATAGCCTTACTGCTTTGTTCTGAAATGATCCGTACGCCATTACTGGTGCCATAATTCATATGCAGCATCATGTACTTTGCCAGGTCCAGCGCAGATATTTTCATGCCGCCTGTAGGCGAAAAAACAGGTGTGCTATAGCCCATAATATAATGTGCCAATGTTGCTTTAGGCGATGCATAAGCGCGGGGCGCTATCGCGAAGCTTTTAGTTGAGTCGTTATATTCGTACAGCGGTACCAGGCGGTTCCGGTCGAGCGAATTAACATTATACCCACCGTAAAGATGCAGGGGCTGCAGGATATGTTGTTTTACATATTGATCAAAGCGCACGCCCGTTGTCTTTTCAAGAATACTTCCGGCAAGATTAAAGTTCAGGTTGCAGTATTCATAACCTGTTCCCGGCTTATAATCATTGTAACACCGGGCCCAGTCAGGGTTTTTATCCGGGTTGACCACATCCAGGTTGAAGTAGCCGCTCTTGTCGTTCAGGCTCGAGGTGTGTGACAGGAGCATGCGTAAGGTGATCGGGACATCGGGGAATTTTGGGTTATTGATTTTAAAACCGATCAGTTTGGACACTTCGTCATCTAAACTGATCCTTCCCGCATCAACCAGCTGCATCAATGAGGTTGCGGTAAAAGATTTGGAGATCGATGTAATACGGAATATATCGGTATTTTGGATCAGGGTTTTATCTTCCCTGTTTTTATAACCATAGGATCTGTTATAAATAATTTTATTGTCCTTTACAACGGCAACAGAGAGCCCGATTGCCTGATATTGATCCATCAGTTTCAGAACAGCTGCATCAACACCATTCTGCGCGCGGGCCGGCAATATTATATTGCAGGCCAGCAGCCAAACAAAAAAACAATATTTCATTAGCAAACCATTCTTATAAGAAAGATACGATAATACAGAACATTGGTCAAACATTGTTTTTTGAACGTTGCAAAACTATAGCGTAATTTTAATAGTGTAAAATGTTGATCCTTCACCACAAAAATGAAATGCAATGGCTACACAAATGTTGCAGGAGCGATTGAAGAATTGGTGGTTGCTCCTGGTTTCGGGTATCTTATTTATTTTATTAGGATTTTATATTTTAAATCAACCGCTGGCTTCTTACCTGGCCTTGTCTGTTTTCTTTGCAGCGGCCTTTTTAGTGTCCGGTATTTTTGAGGTATTGTATGCGGCAAGTAGTAAAAAACATGATGCGGGCTGGGGCTGGGCGCTTTTTGGAGGCATTGTTGATACCGTGTTTGGTATCTTCCTTATTGCATCGCCCGTGCTTACAATGGCGGTGTTGCCGATGTATATTGGGTTTGTGATCCTCTTCCGGTCTGTGTTGGGGATTATGCACGCATTCGCTTTGAAAAAGCTGGGCATATCGGGCTGGGGTTGGGCTTTGGCTGCGGCAATATTGGGTGTTCTTTTTGCACTGATGATGATCTCAAACCCTGTATTCGGCGGTCTTACTATCGTAGTATACACTGCTGTGGCCGTGCTGATGCTGGGGATTGCCCAGGTGGCGCTTTCGTTGCGACTTAAAAGCATCAGGAACCGGCTGCAGGCGTTATAGAAAAAAAATCGCCCCGCTAAATTTTGATCAGCGCCCCCGGAACAGATCGCTGATCAGGGAATAGGAATGCAATTTCTTTTGCTGATCAAAAACCTGGGAAATGAGCATTAATTCTTTAACGCCGGTTGTGGTAACAAAGTCTGCAAGTTCTTCTCCGATCTTTTCTTTGGTGCCGATAAAGCTTTCAGACAACATATGTTTGACGCCATATTTCTGTTCGGGTGTCCACAGCTGCTCCATTTCCTCATAAGGGATCGGCGCCTGCAGCAGTGAACGGCTATTGGTAAAAATCCCAAGGAACATTCGATACAAAGAAGTAGAGAGAGCTGCCGCTTCAGCCGTGCTGTCAGCGGCAATAACATTCACACAGGCCATTGCATAAGGCTCTTCTAACACGGCGGATGGTTGAAAACGGTTATGATAAATTTCCATAGCAGCTTTTAGCTGATGAGGTGCGAAATGGGCGGCAAAGGCGTACGGCAGCCCCATTTCAGCGGCGAGGAAGGCGCTATCCGTACTGGAACCTAAAACCCAAATGGGAAGATCAACACCTTCCCCCGGCAACGCCCGCACTTTTGCCGTTTTATTTTCTGTACTGAAATATTGTTGTAACGTCTCAATAGCGCCCTTAAAATCATAGGGCATATTGATGGGTGCCTGCCGGATGGTCATGGCCGTAAGCGCATCCGTACCCGGTGCGCGGCCCAAGCCAAGGTCGATGCGGTGGGGGTACAAGGTTCCCAATGTTCCAAATTGTTCAGCAATGATGAGTGGCGAATGATTGGGCAGCATAATACCGCCGGAGCCAACCCGAATGGTGTGGGTACCGCCGGCTACATACCCGATCAGCAGCGAGGTGGCGGCACTGGCTACACTTTCCATATTATGGTGCTCCGAAAACCAGTAGCGGGTGTACCCCAGTGCTTCGGCATGTCGTGCAGTGTCTAAACTGCGCTCAAAGGTTTGCTGAACGGTATCGCCTTTGCAAACTGTTGCAAGGTCAAGGATAGAATACTTTATATTTTGTAAAATATTACTGACAGACATGAATCGGAGTTTAAATTATAATACAAAGTTGTTTAAACTTTCAGGTTCCTTTGCATTTCCTGTAGAAAATCAATCTGCGTATATCAGCGGTGTATTAGATCTGCCTAAAATCAGCGGGAAAACCAAAGTCATATTGTTTCTATAAAAAGTTTAAACAACTTCTGTAATTAATAACTTATGAGAACAATCAGCCGGCTAAAAAGTTTGGAGTAAATCCTGTAAGGATTACAACGAATTGTGTAACTACCATTTTTTTAAATAGACTGAACTTTGTGCCGGAATTGAATTGATCAATTAAAACAGAAACACTATGGATATTGTAAAATTTAAAACGAACCTGAAATGCGAAGGATGTGTAAGCAAAGTAACCCCTGCGCTGAACCACCTGAACGGAGTAAAAGAATGGACTGTTGACCTGAAGGATACCGACCGAACGCTGACCGTAACCGGTGATGGCGTTGGCGAAGCGGCCGTTATTAAGGCGCTGCTTCAGAACGGATATAAGGCCGAAAAAATGGGTTAATTTAAAAAATCGTACCTTTGCACCTGCGGCGCTTCCTTGTGAGGTGCCGTATTTTTTTGCAGATCGTACTGCAAAATACTAATTGTTTAAAAATGTGTACTTTATACACATTAAATCGACTTGAATGAATAAAAAATTATTTCCATTGGCGTTAGGCGGCCTGGGGATTGGCACAACGGAATTCGTGATCATGGGTCTGTTGCCGGATGTAGCCGCTTCACTGAATATATCCATACCCGCCGCGGGCTACCTTATTTCGGCCTATGCGCTGGGGGTAGTGGTGGGCGCTCCATTATTGGTGGCGCTGTCCGCTAAATATCAGCCCAAAAGAATTTTGATAGGGTTAATGATACTGTTTACTTTATTTAACGGGTTATCGGCGTTGGCCCCGGGCTTCTATACGTTGTTTTTAGCACGCTTTTTTGCCGGGCTGCCCCATGGCGCTTTTTTTGGTGTGGGATCCATTGTGGCTTCCCGTTTGGCAAAAGAAGGCAAACAGGCACAGGCAATTTCCATGATGTTTGCAGGGTTAACCGTTGCAAACCTGGCGATGGTACCGCTGGTTACCTTTATCGGGCATCATTTGAACTGGCGCTACGCGTTTGGTGTAGTGTCGGCAATTGGCCTGCTGACCATTGTCTTTCTGCATTTCTGGCTTCCGGCTCTTCCCAGCCAGAAAGCAACCAGTCTTAAAGAAGATATGCAGTTCCTGATGACGAAGCGGTCCTGGCTCATTATAGCCATTACCGGGATCGGCTTTGGCGGGCTCTTTGCCTGGTTTAGTTATATAGCCCCCCTGATGACCCATGTGGCGGGATTTAGCGAAAACGCGATGTCATCCATTATGATCCTCGCAGGCGGCGGTATGGTGGTCGGCAATCTTATTGGCGGCTATATGGCAGATCATATGCGCCCGGCAAAGGCATCGGCTATTTTATTGGGATTGATGGTAGTAGGGTTGGTGGGCGTATTTCTCTTTTCAGGCAATCAGCCGGTTTCCCTGGCCCTTACCTTTATTTGCGGAGCGTTGTCCATGTCCTTGGGCACGCCCGTTAACATTATGATGATCCGCTCCGCGAAAAAATCAGAAATGATGGCAGCTGCAATCATGCAGGCGGCTTTTAATATTGCTAATTCTCTCGGCGCCTTTTTAGGCGGGGTTCCGTTGAAACAGGGATACAGCTATAATTACCCTTCATTAGTTGGGGCGCTGCTGGCATTAACAGGATTAGGACTGTGTATCGTTTTTATTGTGCGTTATAAAAACGTACCGGCAGTAGAAACAAAACAAAAAAAGGGTTCTGTAAAAATAGTGCTTACTGCTCCAGAAAATTGCGAAGCGACTTGTTCATGATCTGCTCCCAGCCCTGCTCATAATTTTCTTTTGCAAAGGCAGGACCTCCGTCTGCGAGCTGCTCCAGGCCGGAGTGCACCAGGCGCACGCGGGTTTGATCGCCTTCGGGAAACAGTTCCCAGGTGAGTAGAGAACTGCCTTTGCTTTTGTCAGGATGCGTCCAGGTGTGCTGCAGTTTTTGAAGGGGGATACACTCCGTAATAGTGCCCCGGTGCAGGTATTGCTTTTCCGGACCTTCATAGAAATCAAAACGGCTTCCGGGGCTGGTGTCAAAATCAGGGATGTCGAAATACCATTGGTGCATCTGGTCTTTGCTGGTAAGCGCCTGCCACACTTTTTCAACAGGCGCACCGTAACTAAATTCCTTTACTACTGTTTGCGGTTCCATACCATTCGTTTTTTATGACACAAAACTAAGTGCTTAGGCCACAAAGGCACTAAGCCACTGATTTATTATTCTTGGAGGCTTCGTGTATTCGTGGCATCAGACATTATATACTTGACTTAGCACTAGGATATAGCAGCAAGATACATGCCGCCTTCCTGGTACACAGATCTTTTTGTGCTCAACAGGCTGAAGTTTTTAAACCCCGTTCCGGTAGCCAGCGTTCTCGCCCTTTGCGACGGAACAGGATAAGGCACCCAGGGGTTGGCCTCCTGTGTATCGTATTCTATCAGGGCAATAATGCCGTCAGGCTGCAGCAAAGATTTTAGCCGGCCAATGAGTTTTAACTGATCACCGATATAGTGCAAAGAATTAGCCATTAAAATACCTGATAAGGGCGGTACGGGAAGTGTATTTCTTTCAAAATCGAGTTGAAAAAAATGTATGCCCGGGTCATTAAAAACCTGCGGGCTTTTATCAAATGCGTAAACGGTACTCCTGGACGGAAGCAAACTGATCAATGCACGGGTGAACAGGCCGCTGCCGCAACCCAGGTCTGCCCACAGTTGGGGGACCGTTTTGGAAAGAGGCAGCGCCCGGATCATATTTTTTGCTTCCCCGATATCCATTACTATCTTTTAAACGCCAAACTGCCGGAGGTGATGATCCAGGTGTTTGGCAAAAAGGTTGTTCCACTCCTCCTGGGTCAGCGGCCCGAAAGAATGTGATTCTTTCCCTTCAAAATGAGCACCGCCTAACTGCTGTGTTTGCTGAATATAACCGATCAAACGGGCCTGCTCTTTTTCAAAATCACGCGCGCCGGTGATCAGGAAAAAAGGTGCTGTTTTCATATTGTGCTTATAAGGCGTTTCATTCACTACTGTTTTTTTCACAAAGGTTTTCAGAATCCATTTTACAAACTTGCCGGGTTGGGGGTGTTTATCAGTGTATACCAACTCGTACATAACAGATAAATGCGCCAACATTTGATCCACACTCATTTTGCCCCATTGCGGCTGGCTTTTGGGCGTCAATAACTCAATACGCTTTATAAATGCCCCGGCTCCCTCCGGTGAAAAAATATTTGTCATAAGAAGACTGTTTGATTTTGGTTGCAATATAAAAGTAAAATTTTTTATAATAACTCAGCAGGTGCTATTATTTTCCAGATTGCTTGTTGACTATTGATCCGCATCCTCCTCTAAATCTTCGAGGTTGGAATACAGCTGGTTGTCTTTCACAAAATTGCACCAATGACAATCTTCCTTTCCGCAGCCTTTATAAAACTCACGGTTTTGAATATGCTGCCAGGTAGACGCGATCTGTTGTTTTACGATTTCAGCGTGTTCGGGCAGCAATACCATTTTTTCCCGGACGAATTGTTTCTTTTCATCCGGCTCAATGAAATCAAAGGCCACACTGGCTACCTGCCAGTTCTTTAATTCATAATGTTCTACCAGTAATTTATAAAATACTGCCTGCCGCCAATAATCGCCCCCCAATGGTTCTTTATCATTCGGCGCCTTTAGTTTTTTCTGGGCATAGCTCACGTTCCCGGTTTTATAATCCACCACATTCACTTCCCTGCCGTTAAATTCCAGTTTATCCAGTTTCCCTTTCAGTGGCACGCCGTCCAGCACAACATTTTTTATATTCAGCTCTACCACTACGACTTTATTCCAGGAATCAATATAGTTGTTGTAATATTCCGGTAGAATGATAGCTCCCTGTTCCATCCTGCGGGTAAATGCTTCTTTCGTGAAGTTTTGCCGGTGACGCTGCATGTACCATTTGAAATCTTCATAGAGGGTTGCTGCCGGCGGAAAATTATTATCCTTGTCCTCTTTCATTTTCCGGAAAAGGCGTTCCAATGCAAAGTGGATGGCGCTCCCAAATTCTGTATTTTCATTTTTGCCCGAAGGGATGCGCAGTAAATTCTGATAATAGAATTTCAGCGGACAATCCAGGTAACTATTCAGCGCCGTTACATTCATTACAAATTTATCGAGTAGCGGTGTAATGAATTCCTCCTCATTAGCTGCGATTGTGGGCGCCTGTGCAGTAAATTGCAACTGGCGGAAGGCCGTCATCGCATCGTTGTCAATGGCGCGATAGTTTACGGCGATCTCATGCTGTTCCTGTATCTCTGCAATAAACCGCGAAGGCTCTAATTCTTTTCCGGCATTGTTCATTTTAGACCAGGAGATATATAAATATTTTTCCGCGCGTGTAATGGCTACATAAAACACCCGGCGCAATTCCTCAAGGGCATCACCTTCGGGCTGAGAGCTAAAAACGGTATCGGGCAATTTGAAGATCACCGGCATCGACCGCTTTTTTTCCCAGTAGCTGGCATTGGTTCCTGCAAGGAATACATATTCAAATTCCAGCCCTTTACTTCCATGCGCCGTTAACAGGTTTACGCCTTTGTCATTGCCAATGGTGCGCATTAGCGAAAGCGGGATCTTTTCTTTCTCCATTGTGCTGATGATACTGATCAGCTCCGGAAGATTCAGGGACGGGTTGCGACTGTTTTCCTCCTTGATAAAATCAAAAAAAGAAGCCAGCAATTGCATCAGCAGGGCTTTTTCAGAGTGGTGCAAAATATAGGGTAATACGCCCGCATAGCGGATGATATTCTCTGTTAATTGTTGCAGGGTTACATTAGATACATCGCCGATCAGCTGCTCAAAAGCAAGGCTGAAATTTTTTAATCCATTGTGAATACCTGTGTCAAATAAATCGGCCGCAGGCGCATTGGTTTTTTCGGATAACAATTGTCGCAAAGAAGTTGCCGCTCCCTTGTATTGCAGCCGGTTGACCTCCGTATTCAATTTTGCAATTTCTATGGGCGGGATCTTATAAAAATCGTAATGCAATATTTCGAATAACAATTCATCACCTCCATAGGGAATATCGTGCTCCTCATCAAGGTATCTTAAAATAGTGATGATCTTTTTTATAAAAGGATGCTGCAACAGGTTGATGGGCCGCTTGCTGAAAACCGGAATGTCCATCAGCCGGAAATAGTTGGCTAATTCCTCCCCGTATTTATTCTCTTTATAAATTACCGCGATGCGCCCCGGGGAGACGCCCTGTTTGAGGAGTTGCTCCACACTCAGGCAAATGCCCGCCATTTCTTCCTTCTCACTGTTGTATTCTATTAATTCAGGTGGGATGGTAAGCTGGTTAATGGTGGCATTGGCTGCGATCAGTTCCTTGCTTAATCCGGGAAGCTGGGTCACCAGCCGTTCGGCATTTTTTGAGATCACCGATTTTGATACATCCAATATAGGCTGAATGCTGCGGTAGTTATTAGTGAGTATCACGGTTTTCAGTTCCTGCTGATATTGCTGCGCAAAATCAAGCATATTCTGCACATTTGCGCCCTGGAAGCGGTAGATGCTTTGGTCATCATCCCCCACAACAAATACATTGGGTTGTTCCCAGAAACTGATGAGCAGCTGCACGATCCGGTTCTGCGTACCGCTCGTATCCTGGAACTCATCTACCAGGATGTAATGATACCGCTCCTGGTAATCGCGCAGCAGCGATTCATTTTCTTCAAAGGCGCGGATGACCCAGTTGATCATGTCGTCAAAATCGTAGCGCCGTTCTTCATTCATCAGTTTTTGAAACCGGCTGAACTCATTAACCGCAGCGCGCACCCGTTCTACCTTTTCGGTTGCCTCCGCTATCTGATCGGTTCGCAGATCTCCTTTTTTAAAATCCTTTACTGCCCGTTTGGCGATATATTCTGAACGGTTGGGCAGATCGCCGATATACTCGTCAATTTTTTGATTGATAAACTCCGGCGTCCAGCCTTCCCGTTTCATAGCCGAGAACAGGTTCTGGAGGTGCTGCGCATCAAAATAAACATCCCCGCGGTAGCGCTTTAAAGGATGATTCTTAGGAAAGCTGTCGATCAGCCGTTTAAAATATTCAATGCGCTCCAGTTCAGAAACCGGGTCCAGTGCGGTTTTCTCAAACAGGGAAAGATTGTCCTGGATAACATCGTTGCAAAACGCATGAAAGGTGTAAATATTCACCTTATAGGCATCTGCGCCAATAAATTGCTGCAGGCGTTTGCGCATGGCCACCACACCTGCGTCCGTATAGGTAAGACAAAGAATATTTTCGGGCAGCGCATCCGTGTCCAGCAGGATCTTCCCGATGCGGGCCGCCAGGATCTGTGTTTTGCCGGTACCGGGGCCGGCAATAACCATAACTGGTCCTTCCAGGGTGTCTACCGCTATTCGCTGTTGCTCGTTCAGGCGTTGATAAGTCTCTTTAAATTTTTCTTCTATTTTCTGTTTGGGAAACGACATGCTTATAATAGTTAACAGTTTAAACCCGTAATGGGCGAACAAGTTAACAAATTCCGGATTATTTAGTTGCGAAGAAGCTACGAATTCCAGCGTTCTGCGTTGCAGCATGATTTAAGGATATAACGAAATGTAAAGGTAAACCACAGAGAATAATGCAGAGAAGGCGCAGAGATTACAGAGGCGGACCATTGACTAGCAGGGTGCTGTGTTCTCTGTGTTAAAGCTCTGTTTCCCCTGTGGTTAAAACAATTTAGTTGTACAGAATACGCGAATGAGTTGTTTTGCATGACTTAAAAGAATGACTCACAGATTCCACGGATTTTCACAGAAAAGATCAGTGATTGTGCAGAAAATACAAACCACTTCTGTGAAAATCTGAGCAATCTGTGAGATACCAAAAATGTTCATACTCTATAATTTTCTTCTGTGTGTTTTTAATTTTTGCGTTCTTTGTTAAAACAAATCTGGTGAGCGACGAATATTTTATGCAGCTGGCGCTAAAAGAAGCGCAACGGGCGTTTGAAGAGGAGGAGATACCGATTGGGGCAGTTGTGGTTGCTCAAGACCGTGTAATTGCGCGGGGCTATAACATGACTGAAAAGCTCAATGACCCTACAGCTCATGCAGAAATGATCGCCCTTACATCTGCGTTTAATCACCTGGGCGCAAAATACCTACCGGATGCTACCCTTTATGTTACCGTAGAGCCCTGCGTTATGTGTGCGGGGGCTTTGTATTGGAGCAAGATCAGCCGGGTGGTTTGGGGCGCCTCAGACAGCAAGAACGGCTTTAGCCGCGTGCATCCCGGCGTTTCACCCTTTCATCCCAAAACGCAGCTCACCACGGGTATTCTTGAAGCCGAGTGCGCCGCTTTGATGAAAGAATTTTTCAGAAATAAAAGATAAGTATCGCACCATTGAAAATGTGTCAGGGCATTCTTTGCCAGCGATAAACCCTACTAAAAACAAACCTGCCCGGCTTTCCGGCGGCCTTTGACCATTCCCATTATCACTATTCTTTATAAAATTCCGGCGTAGTTTTTATGCTAACATAGGATCAATCGGGTAAATCCGGCACTATATATTAATATATTAAATTATCAATATATTAATTATTCTATTTATCGATTCTCCTTTACTAATTATTTCGTATATTGTTTGTATCATTTTGTAGTTATAAAACAGAACAAGATCGTTTTAACAATATAATAAAATATAATTAAAATATTAAATATGAATAAGACGCAGCTTGTAAAAAATGTATATTTCTATTATCCGAAAGGAGTGAACCCGGCAGCAGATCCAACCGGGTACGACAGGGCTTATTCAAGAAGGAAGCGTTCCGCCCGGATCCTGAAGGAACGGCTCAGTGATCAGTGGGAAGCATTTGTGCAGGCGCTAAAAGAACAAGTGCCACAGCACCAGCTAAAAGATCAAACCGGGCTTTATCTTAATAAGTTTTGCTTTTACCTGGATTATTCTTCCAACGAAAACCGCGGGTTGTTTAAAGTACACATCCTCTTAAGCGTATTAATGCCCTGGCACAGTATCGTAGTGACCGACTTTATGGACTATAATGGAGCGATGTTACTGGATCATGACCAGTTTTGTTTGAATAATGAAGCAGGCTACCGGCGCTACCAGGAAGAAATGCGGGTTGTTGATCACCTGTTGCAAATCCATTTTAACTCAGAGCTAGTGCTGTACCGGGATCTTAATAAAATAATGATGCCCGGGGCTTATTTAAAAACGAAAAAAGCAAACGTAAATATGTTCGACCTAGTTTTTGCTAATTATTTTACTAACTTTTAAATAACTTCTGTTAAAGGCCTGTGGCTGAATTTTTGTTGTATTTGTTTGTGTTACACAACTATAATAGGCTACTTTTGTTATAGTTACAAAGCAAAAGATTTAATCACAAATAAAAAATAATAAGATCATGGCATTTACACTACCAGCCCTCCCTTATGCGTTTGATGCACTGGAGCCGCACATTGACAAGGAAACAATGGAAATCCATCACGACAGGCACCATAAAGCGTATGTTGATAATTTGAATAAGGCGATTGAAGGGACCGAGAACGAAAATAAATCGCTGGATGAATTAGTAAAAAATGCGGGCACTATTTCTGCTGCGGTTCGTAATAACGGCGGCGGTCACTGGAACCACTCTTTTTTCTGGGAGATTCTTGGCCCCAACGGCGGCGGCGCACCCTCTGGTAAATTGGCCGAAGCAATTGATGCAACTTTTGGTTCACTGGACGGATTAAAAGAAAAAATAAATACAGCCGGTGCTACGCGTTTTGGAAGCGGCTGGGCCTGGCTGATCGTTAAAGATGGCAAGCTGGAAGTAACTTCAACCCCCAACCAGGACAACCCTTTGATGGATGTGGCTGAAGTAAAAGGCACACCCATTTTAGGAGTAGATGTATGGGAACATGCGTACTACCTGAAATACCAGAACAAACGCCCCGATTATTTAAAAGCGTTCTGGAATGCGGTGAACTGGAAGAAGGTAGAAGCGCATTTTGAAGCTGCTTAAAAAACATTAAGGTTGGGTTAAGAAGTTAAGGGTCATTAAGATTTGCTGATGCCTTTATGACTTTCGAAGGCCTTTTTTAAAAGCTGTTTAAAAATAATCGTACTGAAGAAATAGAAAAAGCCCGGTATTGCGCCGGGCTTTTCTTTTTAAAACACCTAAAGTACTTCTTACTAAAAATATTTTGTTTTACCAGGCATCGCAATGGGGTAGAAACCATCTGCATCGGGCAATACCGGCGGCGTGGCTGTAAAGCTGTATTCTTTGGGCATAATATCGATGCCGGAATTGATCGCCTTATCCCATTCGATCACCTGGCCGCTATAAGTAGCCATCCGTCCCATAATAGACGTCATGGTGCTGGTAGCGCCGTAGTCGGCATTCGAAAATTTATACTCGCCTTTGGCCACCGCCTCAAATAATTCGTCGTGTTCCGTTTGGTAGGGGTTGCGTTCGCCTCCCTTTTTGTCGAAGCTGAACAGCACTTTTCCCGAGCGGTCTTTGATTACAGACGCATCTCCAAATATCGAGCCTTTTGTGCCAACGATCAATTCATCCACCTTGCTCATGGTGCCCGGAATATGGCGGCACTGGCTGTTCAGAATGGTTCCATCGGCATAATGGAACTCTACGTAATGGTGGTCATAAATTTCCCCGTATTGTTTTCCGGTTCTTACCTGGCGGCCGCCCATTCCCTGTGCCTTAACGGGATGCCCCTCCATAAACCAGTTCATTACATCAATATTATGGATGTGCTGTTCGTTGATATGATCTCCGCAAAGCCAGTTAAAATAATACCAGTTGCGCATCTGGTATTCCATTTCCGTTTGCTGGGGCTCACGTTGTTTTACCCAAACGCCGGAATTATTCCACCACACCTGCCCGGAAATAATATCTCCTATCAGGTCTTTGCGTTTAAATAATTCGCGGTAAGAGTCCTGGTAGCGGCGTTGCAGTCCCACCACCACATTCAGTTTTTTCTGTTTGGCAATGGCCGCTGCATCCATTACTTTTTTAATACCAGCGGGATCGGTAGCCATTGGTTTTTCAGAAAAAATATGTTTGTTCTGTTTTACCGCCTCTTCAAAATGGATGGGTCGAAAACCCGGCGGTGTGGTAAGAATAACCACATCAGCCAATGCTATTGCCTTTTTATAGGCATCGAATCCTACAAATTTATTTTCTTCAGGTACATTGATCTTGCTGAGCAGGTTACCCTTCAAGCCGCTGTCCGACATATCTTTTGCGGTAATAGTTTTATAACATCCGTCCAGCCGGTCCCGGAACGCATCGGCCATGGCCACTAATTTTACGTTCTGTTTGGTAGACAGGGCCTGCGTTACAGCTCCGGTACCCCGGCCGCCGCAGCCGATCAGGGCAATTTTTATTTCTCCTTTGGCTCCGGAAAAAAAGTTGATGTTACCCAGGGATGGGGCAGCCAAAAGACCGCCGGCAATCAGCGATCCGTTCTTTACAAAATCTCTTCTTGTTGTTTTGTTGCTCATGATGTTATGATATTTAATCGCTAAAAATTAGACTTGCTTAGACTTTTTAAATTTAACCGCATAGGAACATAGAATTATGATAGCAGAAAAAGGGAACATAAAAACACATCAGCTATGTTCGCCTCTGGCAAAGTCTATATTGCCTTGCGGGCTATGAGCTCTACTGAATCTATGTGGTTTGAACAATTTCATTATAAAATATATGTTGAGAAAAATTTTTCAATGACTTCTTTGTCGGGTTGTTTCACCGGGCGAACGAGGCGGAAACCCACGAAGGGTGCATCCGCATTCCACCATTTGCTTTTGGGTATCTGGGGATCACGGCGGTTCCAGACAGGGTCCGATTCGGTCCGGTTGGCGCTCCGTAATTCCATGGCATCGTCTTTAAAACTACCCCCCCGTACAATGCGTGGGTGGCGGGTTTCGGGAACGCGCACCGGATTAGTGGCTTCCTTTCCCAATGTGGTATAGTAATCGGCCTGGTATTGATCCAGTACCCATTCGGCAACATTGCCATAAATATCATACAGCCCCCAGGGGTTGGGTTTTTTCAGACCCACTTTGTGGTATTTGCCGTCGCTGTTTTTTTCGTACCAGGCATAGTCGCCCAATTGTTGCTCCGCCGCTCCAAAAAACCAGGGGCCTTCAGAACCTGCCCGTGCGGCATATTCCCACTCCGCTTCTGTGGGCAACCGGTAAAAGACGCCTGTTTTTGCATAGAGCCATTTGCAGTACATAATGGCCGCGCGTTGCTGCATGCTGTTGGCAGGAAAACCACCTTCTTTTCCCATGCCGAGGGTCAGATCGATATAGGGAGTGGTTGGGCGGGTAACCGCATCTGCATCTACATTCTGGCCCAGACTTTCATCATTTAGATATAGCACATATTCATCAAAGGTGACCTCTTTTTCACCCATATAGAAAGCATCGAGTTTTACGGTTACCGGAGGCAATTCGTCGGCATCCTTGCCGGGATCTTTGGCATTGCGCCCCATTTTAAAACTTCCTGCGGGAATGGGAACCATGGTAAATTTTACATCAGACCCGGGTATCGGTTGCTCATATTTCTGAAAAGCGGCGTCTTTTTTGTCCTGGGCATTAAGGAGGGCAGTAGTGAGGCACAAAAGTGCGGCAATCATCTGTTTCATTGATCCGAAGATAATTAAAATTTTATTTTAATAGTTATTATGGCAATAAAATACGACAATTTGAAAATATTTGCTTTTCCCTTTTTATAAATATCAAAGTTTACTATATTTAGTTCGAAAAAATTTTTTGCCATTATGAATCGCAGAAGCTTTGTAAAGAATAACGTTTTAACAGCAACCGCATTGGGTATGGGAACAGGTGTATGGGCACGGTCTTCCGGAACCGGCGTTGCTGATAAGCCTTTTAACCTGAATTATGCCCCGCACGACGGGATGTTTGCCAACAGTGCCGGTAAGGATTTTCTGGATCAGCTAAAATTTATATATGACAAGGGGTTCCGTTCCATTGAAGATAATGGTATGACCAGCCGCACACCGGAAATGCAGTCGAAAATAGGCGAAGCGCTGGCAAAACTGGGTATGCAGATGGGCGTTTTTGTGCTGCCCAAAGGCGGCAACGGGGCAAACACACTGGCAACAAAAAAGCAGGAGCATATTGACATATTCCTGGAAGGGTGCCGTCAATCAGTAGAAACGGCCAAGCGCTGCGGAGGTAAGTTGACTACAGTAGTGCCGGGTGATTTTGACCGCAGACTACCGCTGGATATTCAAACAGCCAATGTGGTGGAAGCGCTGCGCAAGGGCGCCGCCATCCTGGAACCGCATGGCATTACAATGGTGTTGGAACCGCTGAGCGATACGCCTGATCTCTTTTTAAGAACATCGGCACAAACCTATGCAATTTGTAAAGCTGTGAATAGTCCATCCTGCAAGATCCTGTATGATATTTATCACATGCAGCGAAATGAGGGCAACCTGATCACCAATATGGGCCTGGCCTGGGATGAGATCGGTTATGTGCAGATCGGGGATGTTCCCGGAAGAAAAGAGCCCACCACTGGCGAGATCAATTATAAGAATGTTTTTAAATGGCTGCACGAAAAAGGATACAAAGGCATTCTGGGCATGGAACATGGAATCTCGCAGTCCGGAAAAGCCGGGGAAGACCGGCTGATCGCGGCTTACAGAGAATGTGATGCGTTTATGTAAATAAGCAACAGCCGGGAAGTTGCGAAGTCGGCAAACAGTGTTTATTCTGTTTCTCCTGGCGTCATAGGGCCCCGGCGGTTACGTGTTTTACCGGCTCTCTTAAGATCGTTTTCAATTTTTCCGGGCTGGTTCTTCTGAAATCTGATAAATAAATTTCATGATGCAGGCCGTTGCGGGCGAGTTGCTGTTCTTTTGTAAAGTCGGTAATCTTTTTCAATGATTCGGGCTCTGAGGTAAAAGGCCCCTGATGCAGCAACTGCACGCAAAGCCCTTCATTCATTTCAAATAATTCAAGATATTGAACATCGATCAGGCGCTTTTTTAGCAACACAGCTTCCTGGGCCATCTGTACCGCTTTTTTTGTAACAAACTCCGGCAACCGTATCAGCAGGCGGTATTCCCATTCGCTGCGCGGAATGACTAATGGCGTTTCTGAAGCCGCAGGTGTCCGGAACCGGTTCTCATCGAACCACCAAAGTCCTTCCAGCTTCGATACCACAAAATCTTTTCCGTTTGCCTTTGATGCAAATTTGATGGCATAGGCTGTTGAATACAGGGCTTCGATATGTTTTTTGAAAGGATTGCCCGAAGGATCGCCCATACCGGTAATAGAAAGAAATTGTGCGGGGGCTATCGTAATGAGTTCCGGCTGCGTAGTAGCGGTGAAATAGGACCGGTTTATTTTGGTAAGATCTGATTTTTCCATTTTGTATTCGTTTAATGCTAGTACAAAGGAACTACCCGGTAATGACAACGGACTGTCAGCAGCCAATTAATAGCCGGAGAGAGGCAAAGGAGGGAAGCGTCTGTTTTTTACCGCTTCTGATTGATGGCTTTTCGGGCAAACACTATTTCCAATAATTTTTGCAAAATGGACGATTATTTGTCGCGCCCACGTTAAATTAAAAATGCCACCCATCTTATAAAATATGGGTGGCATGTGAAAGATATTGAATGAAGTAGTTACTCTTTGTTCTTTGATAGTCCTACACGGTAAAGTACAAAAGCCATTACTGCAAAAGCCAGTGTTCCCAAAATATAATAACCGTCTTCATGTAAAAAACTGGTCAGTCCGTGCTCTGCGTTTACTTTAGCCAGGGCCGCGGCAGGCCCGTTAAATCCGGACAGGATCGCTATAACCACCCCGGCAACGGCACCGCCGGCAACCAGTCCGGTTGCAAAAAGGTTCCCACGGCCCAGTTCCTCTTCTTCAGCACTGGCGGCTTTGCCTTCCTTTTTATCTACAGCGCCTCTAACTAATCCACCTAAAAAAATAGGCAATGTTGTAGATAAAGGCAGGTAAGCACCTACTGCAAAACTTAATGACTTAACGCCGCAGAGTTCCAGCACTATAGAAATAAAGACGCCTACCAATACGAACTGCCAATCCAAATTGAACGACAGGATGCCGCGAGCTAAAGTGGCCATCAGTGTTCCCTGAGGGGCTGGATAATATTCGGAACCGATCGCATGTTCAGTAACGCCTTTAGCCACCATATCCGCCGTGGGCTTGTCCAGGAAATTGACGGTAAATCCTATAACGATGGAAGCCACAATAACGCCCACAAATAAAGCTATTTGCTGATATTTGGGAGTTGCCCCAATGATGTACCCTGTTTTCAGATCCTGCGAGGTGGCACCGGCGTTAGCTGCGGCAATACAGATCAAACCTCCAACGACTAAAGCCATCGGTTCATAGGCCTTGCCGCTCCAGCCCACGGCGATGAATATTAAACAAGTGCCCATTAATGTGGCAATGGTCATGCCGCTTACCGGGTTGTTAGTGGTGCCAATAAGCCCAACAATTCTGGAAGACACTGTAACGAAAAATGCTCCGAAAATAACTACCAGAACTCCGAGCAGTAATTTTTGAAAGATCGTATTTCCCGGTACTTGGGGTAATAATGCAATGAGGATAATTAATGCAAGACTTCCCCAGCCAACTATCTTCATGCTCAGGTCACGCTCGGTTCTTTTTACAGTGGCTTCGGTTGCTGCCGCCCCACCTTTTATAGACCCCAGGCTACCTTTAAAAGAGGCGATAATGGTGGGTATGGTTTTTAATAATGTAATAAAGCCTCCTGCGGCTACCGCACCTGCGCCGATTTGACGGATGTAAGCATAATAAATGGCCGATGAAAAATCATTGAACGTCTTTGCCGCCGGATCCCATCCGCCTTTACCACCTGCTGCTCCTATATTGGCGAGGTAGCCCAGTTTCACCTGTTGCGCGGCGATCAGTTCTGGCGAAACGACGGAGGACAATAATGGGATCAGCACTAACCAGGCCAGCACACCTCCAGCCACTAGCACTCCACAGATTTTAGGGCCAATGATATACCCAACGCCCAGGTATTCCGGTGTAATTTCGCCACTCAGCTTAGCCGAAGGAAAGAACCGGTTGGTCTGTTTGGTGATGAATGATGGCGTTTCGGCAATGACGTGCATGATCTTTTGCAACACAGCGTACACGAAAGCAAAGCCCAGGCCCCAGAAAGCAGTTTTGGCAAAGTCACCGCCTTTTTCACCCGCCTTCAACACATCCGCGCAGGCGGTTCCTTCGGGGTAGGGAAGGGTTTTATGTTCGTTCACAATTAAAGATTTGCGCAGGGGGATCATCATCAGGGTACCCAGGATACCACCAATGATCGCCAGGGTTAAGATGGTCATGTAATTGAAGAACTGTGCCCCGCTGCCATCGCTCAGGAATAAAAATCCCGGCAGGGTAAACACCACACCAGAGGCAATACTTTCACCCGCTGATCCCGTGGTTTGTATGATATTATTTTCCAGGACGGTGGTTTTCAAAAACTTCCGCCCCAGGGTAATAGCGATCACGGCAATTGGGATGGAAGCGGAAACGGTCAATCCGGCTTTCAACGCCAGGTAAACCGTTGCGGCGCCAAAGATGATCCCAAAGGCAGCGCCGGTTAATACTGATTTTAGTGTGAATTCAGCCATGCGCGCCTCATCCGGCACAAAAGGTTTGAACGATGGTTTTTCTGTCATAGTTGTTTTGCTTGAAGGGCGAAAGATAACGAATGATAGTTTACGAAATAAAAAAATCATGCAATAAACCTATTGCATGATTTCCTGAAAAGTTGTGTTATGATTTCGGAGCGAAAGAAGTGCTTTTAGATACTTCCCGTTTTCTCTTTAATTACAAGCGCAATTCTTTTACTCAGTATAAAAACAATAATGCCCGCTATCAGTGCCCCTATAACAAGGATCAGGAAATAATTGCTTTTGTTTTCAAAGCTGTCCCAGAAGGTGGCCATCAGTCCGGCTACCTTGCCACTCATGGAAATGATGATGAACCAGCAGCCCATCATTAAAGAGGTGACACGCGGCGGCGCCAGTTTGGAGACCATTGACAAGCCTACGGGACTTACAAATAATTCTCCTATAGTAAAAATGGCGTAAGTGCCTACGACCCACCAGGCGGATGTTTTATTATGGTAGATATTGGTGCTCATAGCTGCAGCAACCATCAGCAATGCAGACAAGCCTGCGATCCAGGTGCCTAATCCGGCTTTAACGGGTGTATTGGGAGCGCGTCCCCGCCGCGCCAGCCAGCCCAAAAGGCCGATGATCAGGGGGGTGAAGATGACAATAAAGAAGGGGTTGATGGATTGAAATATCTCCGTAGACAACAGGTTCATTTTACCCGATGGCGGCCATTGATCTTTGGGCAGGTTATTAAAGTAAAGATCCGGCCCGGTGGTGTTCAATGCATTTCCTTTTGCATCCGATTGTGTGCGCAGGAGACTGTCGACTTTAGCTACTTCATGCGGTTGGGTGGTTACCGTTTCCAACATTCCAAAAGGCCGCGTTGCCTTTTCCAGGTAGGTGGGCATTTCGCGTGAGGTGTATTGATCTGCCCAGATCGTAAGGCCGGTGCTGTTTTGGTTGTAGATCACCCAAAAGGCAAAAGCGCCGATAAAAAAAGTAAACAGGGCGCCCAGGCTTCTTTTGTCCTCTTTATTCGCTTTTACGTAAAGGGTTGCAAAAAAGATGATGATCGGCAAACAGGCAAACATAAAAGCGTCGTTGGATTGAGAACCAAAAATGGTATGCCCGATCATATTTTTAATAAACCAGCCAAAAATACCGGTCAGGATCGCCGGGAGAAATACCTGTAAAAAAATGCCGCTCATTGGAATGTCGCCTTTCTCCATCGGTTTCTTTACATCGCCGGCTTTTACATGTTTTAGCCCTGCAATGAACCAGATAACGGAAAGAACCATGCCCACGCCGGCCGCCGCAAACGCGTACCCCCAGCCGTAGTGGTTGCGCATGTAAGCGGCAACGAAATTGCAGACAAATGCGCCAACATTTACGCCCATGTAAAATATATTGTAAGCTACGTCTTTCTTAGGCTTAAGATCTTCCCGGTTATAAATATTGCCCAGCAAAGTGCTGATGTTAGGCTTAAAAAAGCCATTCCCGATCATTAATAAAGGAAGGGAGATATACAGAGCCTTATCACCCGGGATCGCCAGGCAGAAGTAGCCCGCGGCTAAAAGCAGTCCACCCAGAATTATGGCCTTCCGGTAACCCAGATACCGGTCGGCAATAAGGCCGCCGATAAAAGGTGTCAGGTAAACCATAGCAATATAGGTACCCACCAGGTCTGCTGCTTTTTGAGGCGTAAAACCCACGCCTCCATTTGCGGTGCTATCTTTTAGATACAGAAGAAAAATGCCCACCATAAGGTAGAAGCCAAATCGTTCCCACATTTCTGTGAAAAATAAAACATACAAGGCACGCGGGTGGCGGGATTTTTTTTCAATTGCATCCATATAACAAATGTTTGTGTGAAAATTTGCCGGGCAAAATACATAAAAATGGGGAATCGCCATTTATTTTCATTTTATGGCTATCTTTCCCGCATAAAATTGATTTAAAGCAAAAAATGAAAATATTAGTTTTAGGAAGCGGCGGCAGGGAACACGCATTGGTGTGGAATATGAAAAACCGTGGCAATCATGAATTGTTTGTTGCGCCGGGCAATCCGGGAACGGCAACACTGGGCGTTAATGTTGCCCTGGGAATTAATGATTTTGAGGGAATCGGTGCCTTTTGCCGGCAAAACCAGATTGAAATGGTAGTGGTGGGCCCCGAAGAGCCCCTGGTAAGAGGCATCCGCGATTTCTTCAGAAACGACGCTGCTTTAAACGATATATTATTTATAGGGCCCTCGCAATTGGGTGCGCAGCTGGAAGGCAGTAAGGCATTTGCCAAGGCCTTTATGGAACGGAACCAGATCCCCACGGCTGCCTACCGGGAATTTACGGAGGCCAATTTTGAAGAAGGAAAAGCCTATATCGGCAATCATGCGTTACCAGTAGTATTAAAGGCCGACGGATTAGCCGCCGGGAAAGGAGTGGTCATCTGCCAGACCAACGAAGAGGCCGTGGCCGAGTTTGAAGCCATGATACAGGAGGCAAAATTTGGCGAGGCGAGCCGTAAGGTAGTGGTAGAGGAGTTCTTGTCGGGGATTGAAATGAGCGTTTTTATTGTTACGGATGGCAGCGAATATGTGTTGTTGCCCCAGGCAAAAGACTATAAACGGATAGGGGAGAAGGATAGTGGTTTGAATACCGGCGGCATGGGGGCGGTAAGCCCTGTTCCTTTTGCGGATGCTGCCTTTATGCAAAAAGTAACGGACCGGGTGATTCAACCTACCGTGGCTGGCTTGCATAAAGAGCAAATCGACTACACCGGCTTTGTGTTCATCGGACTGATAAAGGTAGGTGATGATCCTTTTGTGATCGAGTACAATTGTCGCATGGGGGATCCTGAGACGGAAGTGGTCATGCCGCGACTGAAAACGGACTTAGCGGTTATTTGTAAAGCGGCTGCTGAAAACCGGCTTGCTGAAATTATGGTTGAAGAAGATTCGCGTACTGCTGTTACGGTGATGGCTGTAAGCGGCGGTTATCCCGGCGACTATGAAAAGGGGTTTAAGATTACCGGGCTGGATCAACCCATGGGGTCATCTGTTTTATTTCATGCCGGAACCAAAGCGCAGGAAGGGCAAATTGTTACGAATGGCGGAAGGGTGCTTTGCGTTACTTCTTTCGGGGAGGGCGTTGGTGATGCCGTGAATCAATCAAAAACGATTCTGGCGAATATTCATTTTGATGATATGTATTACCGGAGAGATATCGGGTTCGAGTTTATGTAGGACGTTTTTTGGAAGGAGGCTTTCATAATCATTGTAATGTAGTAATAGCACGTGTTTAAGGGTGATAAAGCTATATTTGTTAAAAAATGTAACCATGAAAATTGAAAATGTAATTTTTAATTTTCATGGTTTATAATTTTGGTAGTTCCGCCATCAAAAAATGTTTTAGATTACAGCGAACGGTTCCGTTTGCAGCGGGATAAGCTTCTCCTGATGGAGCAATAATAAAACTTTTAGCTGGCTTCAAGGTATCGATTGATTCATAAAAGCCACGCGAGGGCTGCGCGCTGGTATTTACTTTTATTTCTATTGCGGCGTGAGGTTTGTTTTTCTTTACCAACAGCAGATCCAGTTCAGCGCCATTATGCGTTCTGTAAAAGAAGAGCGAGAGATGAGCCGGAGCCGCCTGTGCTATTTGCTCAACCACATAACCCTCCCAGGAGGCGCCGATAAGCACATTGCCACGCAGTTCCTCCATACTGTTAACCTGAGCCAGCCGGTGCAGCAGCCCGCTGTCGCGAATGTATATTTTGGGTGAACGCACCAAACGTTTATTGATGTTTACAAACCAGGGTTGCAGGCTCCTGATGAGATAAGCACCCTCCAGGTAATCCAGGTAGCGTTGTACTGTTGGATTGGTGATGCCCAGGGCCCGTGCAAAATTGCCCGCATTGAGGATGCCGCCATTATTATAAGCCAGCATTTGCCAGAACCGGCGTATGATGAGCGGGTTTAAAGCCACGTGAAAGAATTGGTTCAGATCCCGTTCGATATAGCTTTTAATAAAATGATCCAACCATTCAATGCTTCCGGTATTCGTTTGCGCAGTCAGCGCTGCCGGAAAGCCGCCGCGGAACCAATGCTTTTGCAGGGAAATGCTTTTAGGCAGTTCCGTGAGTCCTATGGGCGGCAGTTCAGTATAGGCAATGCGCCCGGCCAATGATTCGGATACGCCTTTGACCAATGACGGTGATGCCGAGCCGGTAAGCAGGTACCGGCCGGGTTTTCTTTTTTCATCAATCAGGGGACGAAGAATGCTGAAAAGTTCGGGCATGTACTGCACTTCATCCAGCACAACACATTTGTCGTTTTGAAATTCCAGGTACGCTTCCGCATCTGCCAGCTTTAGCTGGTCGGTAGGCCGCTCCAGGTCCAGGTAGACATTTTTTTTCCCCGACAGCTTTAGTACCTTTTTAGCCAAGGTGGTTTTCCCCACCTGCCTTGGTCCCAGGATGGCTACAGCAGGAAACTGTTTCAGCAATTTCAGGATGGCTGCCTCCAGTTTTCTTTGTATCATAATGTAAAGTTAACCATGAAATTTGAAAATTGTATTTTTAAATTTCATGGTTATATAAACTCACTTTTGTGTGAGAATATCCGGATTAGTCGGCCACATATTCCAGTAGGTCCCCCGGCTGACAATCCAGCGTCCGGCAAATAGATTCCAGCGTTTCAATGCGAATGGCTTTTGCTTTTCCGTTTTTCAGAATAGAAAGGTTGGATAGGGTAATGCCTACTTTTTCACTGAGCTCATTCAGCGACATTTTGCGTCGCGCCATCATCACGTCCAGGTTTATAATAATCGGCATATATACTATACAGTTAAATCATTTTCCTGTTTCGGTTCAACTCCTTTTTTTATGATCCAGGCAGAAATGCTTAGGAGAGAGATAAAGTTTGTTTTGTATGACTTTTTCATTCTATTACAAATTGAAACGGGTGCTTATTTTATTTATTGGCAGCAACCACAGGAAAATTATTGCGATGAGCAAAACGATCGCATAAGTGGTTAAGGTAGCTGTTTCATCTTTAATGCTGTTGCCGTATGTATTGGTATAGTGCCAAATGCCTCTGCTTCCTGTTAGCCCAAATGCCCAGCGACCAAAATTCCAGGCGCTATGCAAGCCCACCGGCAAGGCAATGCCTTTTGTTTTAATGGCTGCGATTCCAAATAGAACACCCCCTAACCCAGACCCGATAATGGAGGTTTTCCAACTGATACCTGCAGCCCGGTGCTCAAGGATAAAAACGATCGTTACAATCAGCAAGGCTATTATGGTAGTAAAAGCGGTAGTCAGACTTTGTAAAAAATAGGAGCGGTACACTAATTCTTCTCTTATAGCTACAAAAAGAAATAACAGGAACGCTGAGGGGACAGCGCTGATATGGGAACCTGCATTTAACGATAATTGATAAGGCGTCAGTACCAATGTCAGCAACACCCAGGCAATGATCAGAACAAGGCCCAGGATATATCCCATAAAAAAATAAGACAAACTTTTTCGTTGAAAAGAAATGCCCGCTGCTTTTAAAGAACTATTATTCCAACGGCAAAAAATAACCAGTAAGATAAAAGTAAGTACTACGGCAGTCCCGATCGTAACTAACGGCACCGGACGGAGCTTCAGCGCAGGTACTAACGCCGAAACGATTATAAACAGAAGGGTAGCGCCGCAATAAAAAAGCAGTGTGCGGAACAAGATACGGAGGGGTTTTTGGCTCGGCATTTCTGATCGTTTAAATGGTATATTCCTGCTCTTTTTGTAACTGAGTGCCCCGTGCATAAACAAATGCAACAACCCAGATGATCAGTCCCGTAACAAAACCGTTCCCGATCTCAGTCTCCAATTGAAAGTGCATACCGGGGAACTGGTTGTGCATAATACGCCCGAGGATCAGATAATCGATGCATTTGATCAGGTCGTTACTAATGAACAACAGTGCCAGCAACCTGAAGTATTTATTAATCTCCCAATGAAAAGGCTTTTCGACACTTATCTTTTTTACGATCTGTATCAGCAACTTTAATACGGCCAAGCCAAGGCACAGATAAATCAGTTTTATAATAACCGTATAATAACCCGCGGGTGTATTTGGATTGGTTTGAAATATATAACGATCCGTCAGTTGCCGGTAATGGGCCGTGTCAGTGTTAGTGGATTGTATTGCGGCTTCCGGAGCAGCGTTGAACGAGCGCACAAAAAAAGTGAGCCCATGGTTCATATTATTTACCAGGTTTGTTTTAGCACCGGCAATATTCATGATCGACAATATGAAGAACAGGACCGTGAAAACCAGCAACAGGTAAAATCCTATCTGAAAGAGAATTTTTAGAACGGCGATCGCAATTCGTGGTTTCATCTTAAAAGTTTATTCAAAGATAAAATCATATTTGTTATATTTCAAAATAAATTTATTGTAAATCAATAAATAATTATTTCAAATCAATAATATTAAGCGATCAAATTATTCCCGTTCAATACCTTATACACTCAAAAATGGGTTATCCGGGAATCGCCACAGGCGATAGAAACAGGATGCGAAGCTGCACGCTTCGCATAGCGTTTAGGGGTCGATGACACCCAGTTTTTTCATGAGGTAAGAAGCGCTCAGTTTGGTGCAGACGCCGTTTTTTAGTTTATAATCAAACAGCAACTCATCATTTACAATTTCTGATTCAAATGCTTTATTAGCGATGTAGCCGGGATATTCTTTTATCAGGTCGGCTACAATCACATCGTGGGTTGCAATAATGCCAAAAGTGTCAAAGGCCGCCAGCTTACGGATCAGTCCAATGGTGCCATTACGCTTGTCGTTGCTGTTGGTACCTCTTAAAATTTCGTCGAGAATAACAAAAGTTTTATTGCCCTGCTCCAGGTGCTGCACGATGGTTTGCAGCCGTTTGAGCTCTGCATAAAAAAACGATTCACTTTCCTGCAGCGAATCGGTAATGCGCATACTTACAAATACATCGAAAGGATAAAATACAAACCCGGTAGCTGTTACGGCAGATCCGCTTTTGGCAAGGGCCAGGTTCATACCCACCGTACGCAGGAACGTGCTTTTGCCGCTCATATTGGAGCCGGTAAGAATAATGAATTGCTGTTCGTGAAAAGGGATATCGTTACAAATTCTTTTTCCCTTTTTAATAAGAGGGTGTCCCAGTTCGGTAGCTTGAAGATCAGGCGTGGCGCTGATTTCGGGGAAACAGTTCGCCGGATTGTTGAAGGAGAAATTGCCCAGGCTGCACAGGGCTTCCAGTTTTCCGATCACTTCCAGCCAGCCGGGGATCTGGGTTGCATGCTTTTGCTTCCAGTTGCCCAACCGGTATAAAATATGAATATGAAAAAGAAAAAGCCCGTTCAGCAAAATGCTTACAACAAGATTGATAATAGATTCAAGGTATTCAAAAAGTGATGCTAAATGGTGCAGTTGCCCGGATGCGGTTTGCGTTTTACCTTTTAATTGCTGCTGGTATTGCCGGAGGAGGGGAGCGTGAAATTGTTGCTGTTCGATCAGTTGCAACTGATCTCCGAATGCCACCAA
>JAGIAQ010000070.1 GCA_017744795.1 Niabella sp.
CCGGATCGTCTGCAGTCTTTTTGTTTATACTTTATCGGGCTGTTATTTTCATACAGGGGCGGAATATTTTTTAATGAACACCCTTGTGCTTACTATTATTGTATTTGATAACAGATGGACGATCGCAATTATCAGCTCGCTGATGATTGCCGCAACGGTTTTGTCGCTTACCTTTCCTGTGCCCGTGCAAATAGGACCGGCGGTGGGCGTAGGCAGAATATGGACAAACATCGCATTGTCGATGCTCTTTACCGTACTGGCCTTGTATTTCTTTAAAAGCATTCAGCAGGACTATCAGCAGGAAATTGAAAAGCAAAAACAGGCTTTATTCCTGATGAACCAGGATAAGGAGCGGCTATTCTCTATTATTGCGCACGATATCCGCAGTCCTTTGTCTGGGCTGGAAGCATTGATAGAACAGTTCCAGGAGGGAATGCTTACCGGACCGGAGCTGAGCGAAGCCTCTGTTATTATCCGAAACCGGGTTTCGGCATTAAATATGACCCTTGATAACCTGCTGCGATGGAGCGCGCTGGGCATGCAGGGCATCAAAACACAAACACAGCATTTTCTGCTAATCCCCGTTATAGAAGAGGTCCTGCAATTTTTTACGATCGTGGCCGCACAAAAGGATATTCATATCGCAATGGAGGTAGATGAGGAAGTGGCGGTTTACGCTGATCCGAACCAGATAGCTGTTATCCTGCGCAACCTGATCAGTAATGCCTTAAAATTTAGTCATGCGGGAGGAACTGTTACCATTAGTGCCGGGCGAAAGGAACCCCAGGTATTGTTGTGCGTGGCAGATGAGGGGGTAGGGATGGATGAACAGCGCACCAAAACGTTGTTTGCAGGCCTGCAACAACCGGGTTTTGGCACTTCCGGCGAGCGGGGAACGGGGCTGGGCCTGCTGTTGTGCAAGGAATTTGCGTTGCAGAATAAAGGCACTATTCATGCAGAAAGCGAGGCGGGTAAAGGAACGGTATTTACCCTGAAACTGCAAAAAGGCCGCTTTATAAAAGAAAGCGCGGCAATAGGATGAACGCGTAATGCGCAACGCTGAACGGGCAATGCAGAACGCTCAATGCCAAACGTCACGATCAATAACCTGAAACCTGCACCGGGCCAGAGACAAACGATAAACGATAGACGATAAACGAGAAATTGCGGCGCCCAACGCCATTAACCATTTTCAAATTTTCAAATTCTCACATTGTCTCTACAAATAGTACCAGGGATTTCTTTTAGAAGAATTGATATAATTCTTTACATTTTTAAAAAAGGCCAGCACCAGGTAAATGATGATAGGAGACCCCATTGTTAACACCGAAGTGTAAATAAAGTACTGCCGGATACGGCTGGGAGAGATGCGCAACCTGTTCCCGATAGAAGAACAAACTCCGAATGCATTCCATTCAACAAAACTTTTAAGACGATTCATAGTTAGGTTATCAAAATTGATGCTGCAAAAATATTTAATATTTAATTAACTGACAATAATAATTGTTAATTAGTGCTTTTTAATTAACTTTCTGTAAACACAAAACATTGCCATTCAAAAAACTAACGAATGAAACATCCTTTTTTGCTGATTTTTCTTTTAGGGCAGTTATTTCACGCAAGGGCTCAGGAATCAGTTATTGTTGCCCGTTTCCAAAATATGAACGTAAAACAAATAGACGTTCTTAACAATGATTACTCCAACCCCGGGGTTTTATTTAAAAGGAGGTATTGGTCGGCGTCACTCCGGGAAGGGGAAGTGGTTCAAAGGTTCTCATTGGTAAAACCAACATTTATAATCTTTGATTATGAAGATGCAGCCGTTAAAAAGAGTTTCCGGTATCAATTCCTGTTATCGCCCGGCGATAGTTTATTGTTTACCACAAACCGGCAGGGTGCGGATTATTCAATTGCGGTTACAGGCAGGGGGAGTGAGAACAATCAACCGTTGATCCAGGAAATTTACAATATGCCGGATTTAAAACTTTATGCAAGAGATTCCTTACCGGAGCGGGTGCTTCAGGCCATTTCAAAACAAAACGACAATAATAAAATATTGGCGCAAACCTATATCAACAAAAATAAACCTACCCCTGCGTTTGTGGATCTGTTACAATTGCATAACCGGTATTTCCCCGTTTGGGAATTTATCAGCTTTAAAGGAGAGCAAAAATTTTCAGCAGGTGAGGCATTTCGTCGCAACCAAGCGGCCTGGCAAACCGAAGAAGATGCGCTGGTGGCAGCAAATCCATTAAATGATCTCCGGGTATTGAATATTCCCGACTTTGTTTATTTTCTGCCGATGTATGTTATAAGAAAAAAAGAGCTTTTGTGGGAGGAGAGTAATCAAAATCCCACCTCTTTTTATAAAAACTGGTACAATACCAATCAAAAGGAAGGGGAGAAGCTGTTTCAGAGCGATATGGAAAATGACCTTCGGGAGCGGATCATCAATAAATATTTCCACGAACAAACGGCGGAGTTTCTTTATGGAGCCCTTTTTAAATCTACTATGGATGAAAAACAGGAAAATGTTCTTAAGATTTTTGACCATTTCCAAAAACAATTCCCCAACAGCGGGTACCTGCCTTATCTGAAGCCTTATATTGAAGCGGTAAAAGCCAAAGAGGCCCTGCCTCTGACAACTGAAATGGTTTTGATAGAGAATCAGGATTCTGTAAAAACATTTGATGACTTGCTACGATTGGTAAAAGGAAAAGCCGTGTTACTGGATATGTGGGGTACCTGGTGTAGTCCCTGCAGAAAGGAGATTCAGGAAAATAGCGGCCCGCTGAAAGAATATTTTAAAGACAAAGAGCTCCGTTTTGTATATGTGGCCAATTATGATCAGTTAAATACGGAGAAATGGGAAAAGCTCATCCCTTATTACGGACTTACCGGGCTGCATATTCTGGCTAACCCACATCTTACAAAAGATATTATGGATAGGGTAAAAGGCACCGGATTCCCAACCTACGTAGTGATAAAACCAGACGGAAGCTACGAACTGGCACGCAGTAAATACCCTATGAAACGAAGCGTTCTTATAAAACAACTGGAGGAAGCAATATCCTCAAAATAAAAAGTGCGCCGGGAATTGACTCCGGATTTTATATCAAATTTTTGTAAATTCGCGCCAATTCGTTCACATCCAAACAAATAATTTTCTATGGCATTTGACATCGACCTGATTCAGAAGGCGTACGCAGGATTTGCGACTAAGGTAAATGAGGCGCGCAAACTGGTAAACAAACCCTTAACTTATACCGAAAAAGTACTGTACGCGCACCTGACGGCCGCCGCGTCAAAAGCCTATCAGCGGGGGGTGGATTACGTTGATTTTGCTCCGGACCGCGTTGCCATGCAGGATGCCACCGCACAAATGGCGCTGCTGCAGTTTATGCAGGCCGGTCGAGATAAGGTTGCCGTTCCTTCTACTGTGCATTGCGATCACCTGATCATGGCGCAGACAGGAGCCGGTAAAGATCTGGCCATTGCCAAACAGGAAAGCAGCGAAGTCTTTGATTTTCTTTCTTCTGTATCTAATAAATACGGTATCGGCTTCTGGAAACCAGGCGCAGGTATCATCCATCAGGTTGTGTTGGAAAACTATGCATTCCCCGGCGGGATGATGATCGGTACCGATAGCCACACCGTAAACGCCGGCGGACTGGGTATGATCGCCATTGGCGTGGGTGGAGCCGACGCCTGTGATGTAATGAGTGGCCTTCCCTGGGAATTGAAAATGCCTAAACTGATCGGTATCAAACTCACCGGCAAATTAAACGGCTGGACAGCAGCAAAGGATGTGATCCTGAAAGTGGCCGGTATCCTTACCGTAAAGGGTGGAACCGGATGTATCGTTGAATATTTTGGCGAAGGTGCTCAGTCGCTCAGCTGTACCGGCAAAGGCACTATTTGTAATATGGGAGCAGAAATTGGGGCTACTACTTCTACTTTTGCCTACGATGATAGTATGGGCCGTTATCTGAGAGCGACCGGCCGTGAAGACGTGGCTGCCGCTGCGGATGCGATAAAAGACCAGCTGACAGCAGATCCTGAAGTATATGCCAACCCCGAACAATATTTCGACCAGGTAATTGAAATCAATTTAAGCGAGCTGGAGCCGCACCTGAACGGGCCGTTCACACCAGACCTGGCTACGCCGATCTCTAAAATGAAAGAGGCTGCTAAAGCTAATGAGTGGCCCACGAAAGTAGAAGTGGGACTGATCGGAAGCTGTACCAACTCTTCTTATGAAGATATCAGCCGCGCAGTTTCGCTGGCAAAACAAGTAAGCGAAAAAGGCCTGAAAACAAAAGCAGAATTCACGATTACGCCGGGTTCCGAGCAGGTGCGCTACACCATTGAGCGCGATGGATTCCTGGATACTTTTGCCAACATTGGCGCTACCGTATTTGCTAATGCCTGCGGACCCTGTATTGGTATGTGGAACCGCGTAGGGGCCGACAAACAGGAAAAAAACACGATCGTGCACTCGTTCAACCGCAATTTTGCGAAACGTGCCGATGGTAACCCGAATACTTACGCCTTTGTGGCTTCGCCTGAACTGGTAACCGCGCTGGCCATCGCGGGCGATCTGACTTTTAACCCGCTTACGGATACATTGGTAAACGAAAAAGGCGAGACCGTTAAACTGGATCCTCCAACCGGCGAAGAGCTGCCTGCAAAAGGATTTTCGGTAGATGATCCCGGCTACCAGGCGCCTGCAGCGGATGGTTCCGCTGTGGAAGTAAAAGTGGCTCCGGATAGCAAGCGTTTGCAACTGTTAGATCCATTCCAGGCCTGGGAGGGAACCGATCTGAAGGGCTTGAAACTGTTGATCAAAGCAAAAGGAAAATGTACAACGGATCATATCTCTATGGCGGGTCCCTGGCTGAAATTCCGCGGCCACCTGGACAACATTTCCAATAATCTGCTCATTGGTGCAGTGAATTTCTTCAATGATAAAACCGACAATGTAAAGAACCAGTTAACCAGCGAATATGGACCCGTACCGGCAACGCAGCGGGCGTACAAGGCTCAGGGGATCGGTACTTTGATCGTGGGTGATGAAAATTATGGTGAAGGCAGCAGCCGCGAACATGCAGCAATGGAGCCCCGCCATTTAGGAGCCCGTGCGGTGCTGGTAAAATCTTTTGCCCGCATCCACGAAACCAACCTGAAAAAACAGGGGATGCTGGCGCTTACTTTTGCCAATAAAGAAGATTACGATAAAATACAGGAAGACGATACCATCGATATTATCGGTCTTACTGAATTTGCACCCGACAAACCGTTGACGATCGTACTGCATCACGAAGACGGATCTACAGAGTCATTCCCTGTAAATCATTCTTACAATGCACAGCAGATCGAATGGTTTAAGGCAGGTGCTGCATTAAACATTATCCGCAGAGAATTTGCTGCAAAGCAGCACTAAACCTATAAGGTTTTCGAAACCTTATAGGTTTTTCCTGAAAACGGCCTCAACGGGCCGTTTTTTTGTTTTGTAGCCTTGCCGTTCCCGACCTGTTCGCTGGGGTTCCGAACCATCCCCATCGGTTCAAAATATATCCGAACCCTTGTTTTAATATTCCGGACCGGTCTGGAAATCATCCGTTCCGGTTACAATACTCTTATGGAGAGGATGCAATGCCCAAAAGTACGGTTGCCAGGCCCTGTTTAAGGGTTGTGAGCCTAAAAGTACAGGTGCGGCAACCTAAACGAATCATTAAACTACCTGACTGGATATATTCAGAACCTGTAGATATGGAAATGCCTGACTTTTGGCTCTATGGTTTAAAAGGTAATATGAAAATACTACTGCTTGTTTTCAGCGCATGCGTTTTAAATGCCTGCAAAGGAAAAGAACCAAAAGAAGTGCAGAATAGGCATACCCCGTCGGCAGCAGATACTACTAAAATTGGGTGCGGCTGCCCCGTTTTTGAATCCGTTAAAAAAGATACCAACGGCGATACCATTTTCAGAAGCACAACAACAGACCCGGTGTTTCTATTTGGGAGCGACTCCCTTGCTCATTTTCTAAGCAAAAATATTGATCCGGCTGTGCCAAAAAAGCAGGATGCGCCTGCAGGTATTTACACGGCTATTGTGCAGCTTGTTGTGGGAAAAAATGGTAATGTAAACCAGATGACAGCGCTAACAAAAAACGGATATGGAATGGAGAAGGAAGTGGTGCGTGTTGCCCGCAAAATAAAAAAAATGAACCCGGCTATACTGAATGGCCGCAGAGTGGCGGCATACAGGTATATGTCTTTCAGGTTTAAAGTGGAATAGCATCAGCAACCCGGCCTCACAAATTTTATATTTCGGGCTATAAAAATGAACGTTACCAAGCTGAGTAATGCAATAAAAATGCCTCCATACAGGTTCAGTGATTGTGGCCTTTTGTAAAGCTCTTTTCCGTCTTTTTCAATAATATCGATTCCAGGATTGATGTTGTTGGTGATTGGATAGGTGGGGTCAATTAAAAAAAGATAGGTTTCGCCATTGGTTATTTTATTAATAGTGAAATCGTCTAGCGCCTGCTTTTTTGATGGGTAGCTGATCGCGATCTTATAAGAAAGGTTTGCCAGCTCAAAAACCAGGAAATAATTGGGGCCGCCTCTGCCGCGGTGCAGAACGGTCATTGTTTTGGATAAAACGATGCCTTCTGTTTTGTGTAAATGCTGTTTGGGTATCAGCGCCCTGTAAATACTAAACAAGCCTGCTAAAAAGCCGGCGATCAATACACATAATGCCAGTATTTTTAATAGCTTGTTGAACATAGTTGTGTCGATTAAAGGTATGACAAGCTTTTCCATTTGCCACAGATGCATTGAAAAATCTCAGAGATTCTGTGATTCAGTGGCTTTCATCCATCTTTTATTTATTGCGTATATTTGCAGTTTGAATTAATACACACAATGAATTGGCCCGACTCCATTAATTTACTGAGCAAACTTACCCCCCGGCGCATCTGGAACGGATTGAAAGTATACGGCAGCTACCAGGTGGGGCGTCTCCTTAAAAAAGATATACAATGGGGGTATCCGGTATCGGTTTCTTTTGAGCCTACTACCAGCTGTAACCTGCGGTGCCCGGAATGTCCCAGTGGTTTGCGGGCGTTTACCCGGCCAAAGGGCATGCTGCAGAAAGATTTTTTTACAAAAACGATTGATGAGATCCATAAAGAACTGTTGTACCTGATCTTTTATTTTCAGGGCGAACCGTACCTGAATCCGGGTTTCCTGGATATGGTCCAATACGCTTCTTCAAAAAAGATCTACACTGCCACCAGCACCAACGGGCATTATATGACCAGTGAAATGGCAAAGCGCACCGTTGAAAGCGGCCTGGACCGCCTTATTATTTCGCTGGACGGAACCACGCAGGATGTGTACGAGCAGTACCGGGTGGGAGGAAATATAAATAAGGTATTAGATGCTGCGCGTCATATTGTAAAATGGAAAAAGGAGCTCAAAAGCAAAACGCCTTATGTGTTCTTTCAGTTCCTGGTAGTAAAACCTAACGAACACCAGATTGAAGAGGTGAAAAAACTGGCTGAAGAAATAGGGGTCGATGATATCCGGTTTAAAACGGCGCAGGTATATGATTACCAAACCGATCCTAATCAACTGATCCCGACCATCAACAAATACCGGCGTTATAAAAAGAATGCTGATGGCACTTATTCCACCAAGAAAAAAGTAGCAGGCAGCTGCTGGAAAATGCACCACGCAAACGTGATTACCTGGGACGGGCTGGTAGTGCCCTGTTGTTTTGATAAGGATGCTACGTACCGGTTGGGCAATTTAAAGGAGCAATCTTTTAAAGAGATCTGGAACAGCGGTCCGTACAAACAGTTCCGCAAGGACCTAAGTAGTGGTCGCGGAAATATTGAGATCTGCGCCAACTGCAGTGAAGGTACAAGGGTTTGGGAGGATTAATGAAGGGACTGAGGCTGACCAGAAAGCCATCAGCTCAGGGAGTCCGGCCAATAACGTTTTTCTGATTTTGAATATTCGCCATAAGTTTCCCGCAGATTTTCGCTGATGAACGCCGCACGAGCGATCTGCGCAGATCAGCGGGTCGAAAAACTATTTTGAAATAGGTAAGCTGTTCCGTGCTTCGCCTTTGGCGAAGATCTGCGAAAATCTGTGGGACATAGAAAGTCTTTGTTTTTGATTGCTGGCTTATCGTTTCCGCGCCTTACCGTGCCAAAAATACCTTCGGTTTTACACATTAAACCGGAAGTGCATAATATCGCCATCCTTCACCAGGTATTCTTTTCCTTCAATACGCAGCTTCCCGGCATCACGGGCGCCGGCTTCTGATTTGTACTGAACAAAATCGTTATAAGCGATCACTTCGGCTTTAATAAAACCTTTTTCAAAATCGGTATGGATCACTCCCGCGCATTGCGGCGCTTTCCAGCCATTATGAAAGGTCCAGGCGCGCACTTCCTGCACTCCGGCAGTGAAGTAGGTGTTTAATCCCAGTAGCTGGTAAGCCGAACGGATCAGGCGATCCAGGGCAGGCTCTTTCATTTTATATTCATCCATAAATAAAGCCTTGTCGTCCGGGTCTTCCATTTCGGAGATCTGCGCTTCTATGGAATTGTTCATGATGATCACTTCCGCTGCTTCGTTCTTTACCGCCTCTTTCAGTGCTTCTGAAAACTTATTGCCGGTGTGCATGGAAGGCTCGTCTACATTGGCTACATACAATACAGGTTTGTCTGTAAGCAGGAACAGATCGGCAACAGCCGCTTTTTCTTCCTTGCTCAGCTCCAGCGATCGAATGCTTTTGCCCTGCTCCAGATGTGTTTTGCATTGTTGCAATATTTCTAACTCAACTTTTGCTTTGGGGTCTGTTTTAGCTTGCTTTTCTTTTTTCTGGATCTGTTTTTCCACACTATCCAGGTCTTTTAACTGCAGTTCGGTGTCAATAATTTCCTTATCGCCCACCGGGTTGATCGCGCCTTCATCGCGCAGGATGTTCTCATCTTCAAAACAGCGGATCACGTGAATGATGGCATCCACCTCGCGGATATTGGCCAGGAACTTATTGCCCAAACCCTCGCCCTTGCTGGCACCCCGCACGAGGCCTGCAATATCCACGATCTCGATTTGTGTAGGTACGATCCGATCGGGCACCACCAATGTGGTCAGTACATTCAAACGTTCGTCAGGTACATTTACCAAACCAACATTCGGTTCAATAGTACAAAAGCGGTAATTGCTTGCCTGTGCCTTTGCGCTGTTGCTCACCGCGTTAAATAAAGTTGATTTACCCACATTTGGTAGTCCTACGATGCCTGCCTGTAATGCCATATGTTTGAGTTACTAGTTATCAGTTAATAGTTTTCAGTCATCAGCTATTAGTTATCAGAAAACTGAAGACTGATAACCGATACCTGAAAACTGATTTTTCGGGCGCAAAGGTACAACTTATCTCCCTGTTTTAAAATATTATACTAACTTCCGACCGGTTTTACATTTTACATTCAATATTTTACATTCTTAATGGCATTAAGCAGGATCTGGACGGCATTTATATTGGTGGCATTGGCAGCAACCCTGGGACGATACTTGTTTCAACCCGGGCAGGAACAGTTGTTCAGTCAATTGGTGACGGGTAAAAGCGGCGATACCTCAATGGTGCGTACCATCGATTCCTCCGCCGTGCCGGCAGCCATCCGGCAGCAGCTCAGCGATGCACATCCCGTTGCCGTATGGAACAATGCCAATATAACAAAGGACAAAAACGGCTCTTTCCGGGTATTTAAACTACAGAACGCCAATGGCGTTTTTGAAACCACAAAAGATGCGGTAAACCTGTGCCTGGGCCTGATTGGCATTATGGCCCTGTTCCTGGGCTTTATGAATATCGCGGAAAGAGCGGGTGGCATCCGGTTCTTATCGCGTATTATTGGCCCTTTTTTCTCAAAAATATTTCCGGAACTGCCAAAGGATCACCCGGCACTGGGGCATATGATCATGAATTATTCGGCCATTTTGCTGGGGTTAGATAATGCGGCCACTCCTTTCGGAATAAAATCGATGGAGAGCCTGCAGGAGCTGAACCCGAGTAAAGAAACCGCCAGTAACGCGCAACTAATGTTTTTGTGTTTGCATGCAGCGGGCTTAACACTGATCCCTACTGCCATCATTGCCGACCGGGTTACTTTAAAGTCGCAGTTCCCCACGCAAATATTTATCCCCTGCCTGATCGTCGGATTTGTATCCGCCATTTCCGCATTGGTACTGGTATCGGTAAGACAAAAAATAAAATTACTGCAGCCGGCAATCGTTCTCTGGATCGCCGGGATCATTGCCGTCATTACAGCGTTGATCGTATACGTACGTACCCTTGATGCCAAAGGTGTGCAGGTGTTCTCGCTTACACTGAGCAATGCACTGATCCTCTTACTTTTTCTTTTGATTCTTGCCGGAGCCATTTATAAAAAAACACCCATTTTCGATGCTTTTATTGACGGCGCCAAAGGCGGATTTGAAACCTCAATCAAGATTATCCCCTACCTGGTGGGATTATTGGTTGCCATCAGTTTACTGCGCAACAGCGGTGTTTTTGATTTTGTGATGGATGGTGTAAAATATGTTTTTCATGGATTGGGCGGAGATCCGAGGATCGCAGATGCCTTACCTACGGCTTTATTAAAACCTTTCAGCGGCAGCGGTACCCGCGCGATGATGATCGATACCTTAAAAGTGCATCACCCGGATTCATTTGTGGGCAATATGACCTCGGTATTCCGGGGGGCATCGGATACGACCTTCTACATCATTGCCGTGTATTGCGGCGCCATCGGCATCAAAAATACGAGGTATGCAGTAGGGATCATGCTGCTGGTGGATTTAATTGCTGTGCTGACATCAATAGGGGTGAGTTACATTTTCTTTAAGTAAAAGTTTCACGCAAAGACGCCAAGGGTTTCACGCGGCGGCGCAAAGGGTTTCGCGAAAGAAAACAAGGACACAACGAAAAGTTTCCGTCATGTCGACCTTGCGGAGACATCCCTACGAGATCTCGCTCATAAAACGAATACCCCGGCCCCTCGTTCCGGGACAATGCTTTTAGTGGTTCCGCTCCACGCTGTTTTTGGTAACGGCAAGCAGGTCACAAGCAGGGTTGCACACAAAGACGCTAAGTGGCTAGAGCGAAAAAAGTTCTCACAGATTTCTCAGATTTACACAGAATGGCAAGGTGTCTTATTTCACGCGGAGGCGCAAAGGAGCAATGACGCAAAGGTGGGGGTAAGCTTATTCTTCGCGGCTTTGCGCCTTCGCGGTTTTATCATCCCTTTCCACAGGCGCCGTTGTGATAAAAAACAAATCGATCACACAAAATCCCAGCCAGTATAAATATACACCCAAATGAAAACGTTCGCCCAGCCAACGGTGCGCAACATCGGTTCTGAAATTGGAATAGGTAAGGTACAGCCCTGCAAGAAAAAACACCAGGAAGGCGAGCAATACGCTCAAACGCTTTACCCCACTGCATTTGCGATCAGTTATAAACAAAAGCCCCAGGATAAACAGTTGCACGCCCAGGCAAACCAGTCCGGATTGCCACCATACTTTGAAGAATTTATAACCGGTGTAAAAAGTATTAACCCCCACACGACCCACCAGTGAAATGCCGGAAGTCAGCACTCCAGATAAAAGGGCAGTGAGAAGCATGGTGCAGAACAGAACAGTATAATTTCTTTTCATCCGATCGTTTTTAGGAACTGCAAAAAAAAAGCCGCTCGTTGAAGAGCGGCGCAAATGTATTGAATTATTTATTGCTGGACAGGCGGCGTTGCGGGTGACCCCGGTGCCTGCTTGGTTTCCGGCGCTTTATCAATTAGCTCCATAAACTGATCCAGCTTGGGCGTGATGATGATCTCTGTTCTCCGGTTCCTTGTTTTGCCGGCGTCGGTTGTGTTATCCGCCACAGGGTTGTATTCGCCACGACCGCCAACCGTCAGGCGTTTGGGATCTACGCCATAGGCGTTCTGCAATGCCTGTACAACAGAGGAGGCCCGCAGGGAGCTCAGGTCCCAGTTGTTGCGGATGTTCGGTCGATTGATCGGCACATTATCCGTATTCCCCTCCACCAATACTTCATAGTTCTTATAATCCATGATGATCTTGGCGATCTTGCTTAAGGTTGCACCGGCGGAGTCAGATATTTCATAACTGCCGGATTTGTACAGCATATTATCGGATAATGAGATATATACCACTCCTTTTAATACTTTAATATCAACATCTTTTAACTCATCCCTGCTTAGCGATCGGGTGAGGTTGTTGGTGAGCACCATCAGCAAAGAATCGCTTTTATTCTTTTCATTCACCAGGTGCTGGATGTATTTGTTGGACGAGTTGATCTCATCCACGAGTTTGGAAATATTCACGTTGCCCTGGGAAATGCTTTTATCAAGCGATCCCTGGAGCATGGCCAGAGCCTTTTTCAATGAAGCATTGTTAGCCCGTTCCTGCTCTAATTGTTCCTCCAGGCTTTTAACACGCTGCTGGCTTGCAGCAAGGTCAACCTGGCTGGTTTGATACCGCTGGTTCAGGTTGGAATAATCATTTTGTAAAGAAGTGAATTTCTTACTACTGACACAACCCGAAAGCAATAAGACGGCCCCGGCAATAACGGCGGGTAAAAATAATTTTCTGTTCATAATATAAATGCTGGGTTTATTGAACGCACGACCTTTGTTTACAAAAGCAATGCCTAAATTAATGAATCGGACCAGCTATTGGCAAATCGGTTTATATTTTAAGGAATCATTATATATGATCCGATCGCTGACGCAGGCCGGTGTGAAGACGCTTTTGCGGATCAATTCGTTGCAAAATCCGGATAAATGGGATCGTAATTCGTTATTTTTTAATGAATCAAAGGATCTCTGTTAGAATTTTTCAAAAAAAACAGAGATCCTGCAGATAGTATTAATTTCTGACGTATCTTGCCGGAGTATTTCAAAAAATGCAGTACAAATTACAAATAAGCAGTTGTTTCGTTAGCGGAACCACCACCACCACCACTATTATCACAACCCCTTGCGGGTTGTAAGCTGCTATATCACCCCATTGGGCCTCCGGCCGGTTTGTCAGGATTCTTTCTTTTTACTTTCTAAATTATTTTCATGCATGTTCTCAAGTTTGGCGGCTCTTCTGTAGCCAATGCCGATAATATAAAAAGAGTTGCGGCTATTGTAAATGCTATTGCAAAAAAAGATACGGTAGTTGTGGTGGTTTCTGCCCTGGGTGGCGTTACGGATCTGTTGTTGCAGTCGGGAAAGGAAGCGGCGGCAGGTAGCGAGGCGTATAAGGATCATGTCGCAACGATTGAGCAGCGCCATTTTCAGGCAGTAAAAGCGCTGATCCCCGTTGCTTCGCAAAGCGCCCTGCTAAGCCTGGTGAAAAAAACGATCAATGAGATCGAAGATGTTTGCAGTGGTATATTTTTATTGCGGGAGATCACCCCTAAAAACCTGGACCGGCTGGCTGCCTACGGCGAGTGGCTTTCTTCTCAGTTGATTGCTACAGCTTTTAAGCAGGAGGGTATACAAACACAATGGAAGGATGCGCGTGAGTTTATTTTCACCAACAGTGATTTCACAAATGCGGAAGTAAATATTACAGCAACTGAAAAAGAGATCCGGAAATATTTCAAAGAAAATAAGAGCAATGTATTTGTAGTGCCGGGTTTCATTGCAGCCGACCCCAACGGCGTAACCACAACATTGGGCAGGGGCGGTTCCGACTATACCGCTGCGCTAATTGCCGCAGCAATGGATGCAGGGTCTTTGCAGGTGTGGAAAGATGTAAGCGGCATGATGACGGCAGATCCGCGTGTGGCGCCCAATGCAAAAGTAATTGAGCATATCTCCTACAGCGAGGCGATGGAGCTTTCTCATTTTGGAGCGAAAGTGCTGTACCCGCCTACCATACAGCCGGTGATGGCTAAGAATATTCCGCTGCATATTAAAAATACATTCGCTCCTGAAATGCCGGGAACCGTTGTAGGCGGTGCGATGAAAGTACAAGGAGCTGCAAGGGAGCATATTGTGAGTGGTATTTCCAGTATAAACAATATTGCGTTATTAAGTTTGGAAGGCAGTGGCATGATCGGTATTCCCGGGTTTTCGAAACGTTTGTTTGAAGCGCTGAGCAAAGAGCGGATCAGTGTTGTTTTGATCACGCAGAGTTCCTCGGAACATTCTATATGCGTAGCCATCGATCAAAAACACCTGGCAGTAGCCAAAAAGGCGGTGGACAAAGCTTTTGCCGATGAAATTACATTGGGAAAAGTTGAACCGCTAAAGGAAGAAACAGAATTGTCTATTGTAGCGCTTGTTGGGGAGCAAATGAAAAGTTTGCCAGGGGTAAGCGGAAGAATGTTTGGTGCTTTGGGAAGAAACGGTATTAATATCCGTGCTATAGCGCAAGGCTCATCGGAGAAAAATATCAGTGCTGTTATTGCTACTGCCGATGTGCGCAAGGCGATCAATGTACTGCACGAAGAGTTTTTTGAAACGGTGTATAAGCAGTTGAATCTTTTTATCGTAGGGGTTGGAAACGTGGGGGCGAAGCTGATGGAGCAGTTAAAGCAGCAACACGCCTTCCTGAAGCAACACCTGAAATTAAATGTGTCTGTAGTTGGGATCAGCAACAGTAAAAAAATGCTTTTTAAAGAATACGGTATATCGCTCAGCGGTTGGAGGGAATCTCTTGCGGCAGGGGAGCCGGCCTCTTTATCTGATTTTGTGCAGGAAGTGCTCCACCGTAATCTGCGCAATACCATTTTTGTTGATATTACTGCTAACCAGGAAGTGGCAAAAGTATATGGAAAGTTATTGCAGAAGAGCATTTCTGTGGTGGCCTGTAATAAAATTGCCGCCGCATCACCGTTTCCTGAATACAGAAAATTGAAAGAACTGGCGCATATACACAACGCAAAGCTTTTGTTTGAAACCAATGTGGGGGCAGCTTTGCCGGTGATTGGCACGCTGAACGACCTGAGAAGAAGCGGGGATGAAGTGAAAAGTATAAAGGCCGTACTCAGCGGTACGCTGAACTTTGTTTTTAATAATTATGATGGTAAAAAGAAATTCGCAGATGTGGTAAAACAGGCGCAGGAGGAAGGATACACAGAGCCCGATCCGCGCATGGACCTGGGCGGTGTGGACGTAATGCGGAAGATCCTGATCCTGGCCCGTGAAGCGGGTTTTGAAATGGATATGGAGGATATCGTCAATAACTCCTTTATGCCGGCTACCTGTATGCAAGGCTCTGTGGCGGAGTTTTACAAGTGTATGGCAGCGGAAGAAGCGCATTTTAAAAAGTTGCTGGAAGCGGCAGAAGCGGAAAACAGTAAACTTAAATTTGTTGCGTCGTTTGAAAATGGAAAAGCCTCGGTGGGATTGCAACACATCAAACCCGGCGATGATCTCTACCACCTGTATGGTAAGGATAATGTGGTCTTGTTTTATACGGCCCGTTATACGGATCAGCCGTTAGTAATAAAAGGTGCCGGGGCAGGCGCAGATGTTACTGCCAGCGGCGTATTTGCCGATATTGTGCGTGCGGCGAATGCGTGAGAGAAAGTCAATGGTCAATAGTTAATAGTCAATAGAATTGTTTGATGAAATCAATAAAAATAAAAGCTCCGGGCACGGTAGCCAACCTGGTTTGTGGATTTGATATCCTGGGCCTGGCATTAAATGAACCTTGCGATATTATGGAGTTCCGGTTGCTGGATGAGCCCAAAGTAATTATTCATAACCGGGATGCCTATAACCTGCCTACCGATCCCGAACAGAATGTAGCGGGCGTGGTATTGCTGGCGGCGATAGAAAAAGCCGGCGGTAACGTTGGGTTTGAAGTAACGATCGAAAAACATATCAAACCCGGGAGCGGACTGGGTTCCAGTGCCGCCAGTGCAGCAGGCGCGGCCGTGGGTGCCAACCGGTTGCTGGGTAATCGCTTTTCAACGGATGAGCTGATCCAGCTGGCGATGATCGGTGAAAAACTGGCCACAGGGGTGAAGCATGCCGACAATATTACGCCCTGCATTCTCGGCGGCGTTACGCTGATCCGGTCGATCCTGCCGATCGATATCATTCCCCTTGCATCGCCCGACCTATATGTAACCGTGGTGCACCCACAGATCGAAGTGCGCACCTCAGATGCACGGCAGATCTTAAAGCAACAGATCTATTTAAGGGATGCCATTAAACAATGGGGCAATATTGCGGGGCTGGTGGCCGGGTTCATGCGCAATGATAAGCAATTGATCGGCCGCTCGCTGGAAGACGTCATTATTGAGCCGGTGCGCAGCATCCTTATTCCGGGGTTTGATGAAGTGAAAAAGAAATGCAGGGAAGCGGGTGCCCTGGGTGGTGGCATTTCCGGCTCGGGACCGTCTATATTTATGCTTAGTGAAACAGAAGCAGTCGCACAGCAGGTGGGGAGTATTATGCGTGCTATTTATGACCGGATCGGGGTGGAGAATAATGTTTACGTAACAACGATCAGCAACGAAGGGGTGCGGGTAGTCAATAGTCAATAGTCAATGGTCAATGGTCCATCGTAACGGCGTTCAGCGTTTTGCATTGAGCGTTCAGCATCCAGAAACCAGTAACCAGTATCAAGAAACCAAGAATCCAGTAGCCTGGAACCAACAATATGAACTATTATAGTCTGAATCATAAAGCGCCGGTTGTAAATTTTAAAGAAGCGGCGATTCGCGGGCAGGCGCCTGATAAGGGATTGTATTTTCCGGAGCGGCTGCCGGCAATCGACAAAGAACTGATAAAAAATATAGAAGTGACGGGCGAAGCGGAAATCGCCTTCCGGGTGATCAAACCTTATGTGGGCGGTACTATCCCGGATGATGCTCTTTATCAGATCGTCTCGGAAACAGTGAATTTTCCCTTTCCGCTGCAATCTATTACCGATCGCATTGCCGCGCTTGAATTGTTCCATGGGCCCACGCTGGCTTTTAAAGATGTGGGCGCACGCTTTATGAGCCGCTGCCTGGGTTATTTTCTGAAAGATGAAAAAAAGCATGTTACCGTGCTGGTAGCTACCTCCGGCGATACCGGCGGCGCGGTTGCCAGCGGCTTTTACGGCGTGGAAGGCATTGATGTGGTGATCCTCTATCCCAAAAACCGGGTAAGCCCTGTTCAGGAAAAACAGCTGACGGCGCTCGGAAAAAATATTACAGCGTTGGAAGTGAACGGCAATTTTGACGATTGTCAGCGTCTCGTAAAACAGGCTTTTATTGATAAAGATATCAATGCAAAGCGCTTTCTCACTTCTGCTAATTCTATTAATGTGGCACGCTGGCTACCGCAACAATTCTACTATTTCTTTGCATATAAACAATGGCAGGATAAACAAACGGCTCCCGTTGTAACCGTGCCCAGCGGCAATTTTGGAAATATATGTGCGGGGCTGTTAGCAAAGAGCACCGGGTTGCCTTTAGGGCATTTTATAGCGGCCTGCAACGCGAACGATGTAGTGCCTTCATTCTTACAAACGGCGCATTGGGAGCCTAAAAAAGCGGTAGCCACACTGTCTAATGCAATGGATGTGGGTGATCCCAGCAACTTTGTCCGGATCATGCAGTTGTTTGATCAGCTATTGCTGCAATTAAAAACCACCCTTTCCGCAGAAAGTATCTCCGATGCAGCAACAATTAATACGATTAAGGACGTATTTGATACAACCGGTTATGTACTGGATCCGCATGGAGCTGTTGCTTTTAAGGCGATGGAAAACTACCTGGCGGAACACCAACAATCAAAAGGATTTATTCTGGAAACGGCGCACCCGGTAAAATTTCCGGATGCCGTGCAGCAGGCTACCGGCAAAGAAGTGCGCGTTCCCGAAGCATTGCAATCGCTGATGCAGCAACCCAAACACGCCATTGCTATGCAACCGGATTTTGAAATGTTTAAATCGTATTTATTGGGCTGATAGCTGATGTTGGCCACAAATCTTCCAGCGGCGAATGCAGTTCCATCGTTCTGCGTTGCAGCATGATTTAAGGATACAGCGGAATTATTTTAACCACATAGAACTTTACAGATACAAGGAAACATAAAAACACCTATGTTGCCTTAAAGGCTATGGTTTCTATTGTATCTATGTGGTTAAAATTAGTTTAAGCGATTTAGTTGTACAGAATGCATGAATGAGTTTGAATATAAATAAGAGCATTTGCATTTGATACTATCTGGTTTCGATTGGATTCGTGCATTCGTGGCATAGCATCCCTGAACACTTGTAGTAAAATTTTCCATTACTATAGTGAATCCTAACATTTTCCCGGAAACGGATTCGATCTAATTTCGATCTGCAGGCTGATGAAGATATTAAATGCCTTCAGCCCGTTTAAATGCTGTCATATGGCTGTGAAAATATATTTCGAGGAATTTACAACCGGAGCGCAACGTACTACCACCGGCAGAACCATTACGGAGGCTGATATTGTTTTACATGCCGGCCAGACCGGCGATTTTTATCCGCACCATATGGATGCGGAATGGTGTAAGACACAACCCTTTAAGCAACGTATCGCTCACGGAACGCTCATTTTTAGCGTGGGTGTGGGATTGACGGCGGGTGTGATCAATGATGTGGCGATGACGTATGGATACGAACGGCTGCGTTTTCTGACCCCCGTATTTATTAACGATACCATTACAACAACGGTAACCATAAAAGAAAAACGCGAGCATAAGAAACCGGGATTCGGCATCGTTACGGAGTTGCTGGAAGTATACAACCAGCACCGCCAGCTGGTACTGGTCTGCGAGCATTTATTGCTGGTGCAAAAAAAGGAATCAAATGGATAAGGTGGTGCTTAAGGGGATCACATGGGATCATTCCCGTGGTATGGTGCCTTTGCAGGCGGCGGCGCAGCGTTACAGCGAGTTGCATCCGGGCGTGGCACTGCATTGGGATAAGCGCAGTCTCCAGGCCTTTGCGGATTATTCCATTGAAACCCTGGCAACAGCATACGACCTGTTGATCATTGATCACCCCTGGGTGGGCAGTGCGGCCGTTACCGGCTGTGTGGCTTCTTTAAATGATTATATTTCTGAAGATTTTCTTGCACTGCTGGATGCAAACAGTGCAGGTGTTTCACACGGCAGTTATAATTATGATGGCCGGCAATGGGCATTGGCTATTGATGCTGCAACACCGGTCGCCAGTATACGCGCTGATCTGTTTACGGCAAATGATCTTGCCGTTCCCCAAACATGGGAGGAGGTGCTGACGCTGGCAAAGAAAGGGAAAGTAGCTGCACCGGCGATTCCTATCGACCTGCTGATGAACTTCTATACCTTTTGCATCGCACAGGGTGAAGAACCGTTTGATGGAAATGCAGTTGTTTCGGAAGCAGCCGGAACAAGGGCGTTAGATACCATGAGGGAATTCTATGCCATGTTGAATCCTGCTTGTTTTAGCATGAACCCGATCCGCGTGGCGGAGGCAATGAGCAATACAGATGAATATTTTTATTGCCCTTTCGCCTATGGTTATTCCAACTATTCGAGAAGGCAATACAGTAAAAATATATTAACCTATATAGATGTGGTTGCCTTCAGCAATAAGCCCTTGCAAACCACTTTGGGCGGAACCGGCATCGCGGTAGCTGAAGGAAGTTTACATAAAACGGTTGCGGCAGATTTTGTACAATTTGTCTGCTCCCCGGGATGGCAGGCGTCCGAATATATACTGTCTGGCGGTCAGCCTGGCTATACATTTGGATATACCGATCCGCTGAATAACCAGATTTGCAACGGGTTCTTCAGGAACACGAGGGCAACACTGAACAACGCCTACTTGCGCCCCCGGTATCATGGCTACCTGCAATTTCAGGACGAGGGTGGGTTTTATGTACAGGAGTTTTTAAAGGGAAATATACAATCGGCTGCACTGGTATTAAATAAATTGAATCTGCTGTACTCCGAAAGTTTACAAAAATCAGATAAAAATCAATGAAGCAGCTGCCGTTAAATGGATTAGTGGTATTGGAGTTTGGTCAGTATTTATCGGGGCCATCGGCCGGTATGCGCCTGGCAGATCTGGGCGCGCGGGTGATCAAAATCGAGCGACCCCATGGCGGAGATCCCTGCCGGCAACTGGCCGTAAAGAATTTATGGGTAGGGGAGGACGCGCTGAATTTTCATGCGATCAATCGCAATAAAGAAAGTTTCACTGCCGATCTGAAGAATAAAGAAGATTTTGAATTGGTGCAGCAATTGATCCGCAGGGCGGATGTGCTGACGCATAATTTCAGACCGGGCGTGATGGAGAAGATCGGATTGGCTTACAAGGACGTAAAAGCGCTTAATGAAAAAATTATCTACGCGGAAATATCCGGCTTTGGTCGTAAGGGCCCCTGGGCGCAGAAACCGGGCCAGGATCTGTTGATCCAATCACTGTCGGGGCTTACTTACACCACGGGCAATTCCGGCGCCGCACCGGTTCCTTTTGGTTTGTCTGTTGTAGATACGATCTGCGGTAACCACCTGGTGCAGGCAGTATTGGGTGCGCTCATCCGCCGGCAAAAAAAAGGCCTGGGCGCTTACATTGAACTGAGTTTGTTGGAATCTGCAATCAGCCTGCAGTTTGAATTGTTTACTACCTTCTTTCATAAGCAGGAGGGCATTCGCCGCAGTAAGATCAATAACGGCAATCCCTTGCTGGGCGCGCCCTATGGCGTATATAAAACAGCGGATCATTTTCTTTCGCTGGCAATGATGGACCTGCAGCAGCTGGCCGAAGCTTTAGATAGCGAGGAATTGAAAAGGTATAGCCCCGGCGATGTATTTAAAAAGCGCGATGAAATAAAGGCATTGATTGCTGCAAAATTGGAATCAGGCACCACCGCCTATTGGCTGGAGCGTTTGAGAAAAGGGGGGCTGTGGGCATCGGAGATCTATAACTGGAACGATCTGCGCCAGGCAGGGGGATACCAGGTCATTCAGATGGAGCAGGAATTACAGGTAGGTTCACAAACGATTACTACAACACGATGCCCGATCCGGCTCAATGGAGAAAAAATGATTTCGACGAAACCTGCGCCGGCATTGGGACAACACCGGGCAGCAATCATAAAAGAATTATTGGAAAATTAAGATGCAATTTTTGAAGGATATATTGGTAGTGGATTTTAGCCAGTTTTTATCTGGTCCCTCAACCTCTTTAACGTTGACGGATATGGGCGCGCGGGTGATCAAAATTGAGAAGCCGGGCACCGGTGATATCTGCAGAGAATTGTATGTGTCGGACGTAATGATCGATGGAGAATCCTCTATTTTCCAGGCGATCAATCGCGGCAAGGAAAGTTATGTTGCCGATCTGAAAAATGAGGACGATCTTCTTAAAATAAAAGAATTAGTAAAACGGGCCGATGTGGTC
>JAGIAQ010000071.1:0-5255 GCA_017744795.1 Niabella sp.
CTTAATTATTTTTCCCCGGACAACAGTGATTTTTAATTCCTTATTCTCTCTGGCTCCATTTATTATTTTCCCGGTTACTGTCCGGCAGTTGATTTTTGGGGTCGATTATTACGGAGGCTAAACGCGATGTAGTATTGACTTTAACGGTGTGGGTAGCACCCAGCTGCCATACTTCCACCGGCACCATAATGTTTTGAGTATGGCCGTTGCGCTCTGCAACAGAAAGTGGTACAGGCATAACCATTTGTTCTTTATTCGCAATAGTGATCAGTACACCTTTTGAGGGATCACCGTCAACATATTTTACATCGGTAATTGCCTGATCCAACTCCCAGTTATTGTAAAACCATTCCCTCCAGAACCAGCTCAGATCTTCTCCGGCTGCGTTATCCATCGCTCTGAAAAAATCAACGGGCGAAGGATGTTTAAAAGCCCAGTTTTGGGTATAGCTGCGAAAAGCATAATCAAAGCGATCCTTCCCCAGGATAATATCGCGCAGCAGCACCAGGCCGAATGCTGTTTTAAAATAGGCGAGTGGATGCACATATTTATAATCCATTCCGTCGGGGGGGGACAGCAGGGTAGGCCCGTTCTTTGTTGCTTTTATCACCGGAATGATCTCATCGGCCGGGTTGCCTCCTTTGGGGGCGTATTCGCCATCGCGCTTGGGCGCAAACTGGCCCTTGTTAAAATCTTCCTCGGCATAAATATCAATAAAAGTATTAAACCCTTCGTCCAGAAAAGGATAGCGCCGCTCATCTGAGCCTACGATCATAGGGTACCAGGTGTGTCCGATCTCATGGGAAACCAGCGCCCACAGGCCCTTACCGCCTTCCTGGTAATAGTCAAAAGCCAGTGCAGGGAATTCCATGCCGCCAATAGGCCCCGCAACATTCGTCGCTTCGGGATAAGGATACTCAAACCATTTCTTTGAGAAATCCTCCACCGAAGCTTTTACATATTCTGTGGCATGATTCCATTCACTTTTGCCCTGGATACTTTCTTCCGGATAGACGGATTGCGCAAAAGCTGTTTTTCCTGAAGGGAGATTTATTTTTGCCCCATCCCAGATAAAGGCCTTTGAAAGCGCAAAAGCCACATCGCGCGTGTTGTTCATCGAAAAATGCCAGGTCACGGTTCCGGATGTTTTTTTTGTAGGAGATTGCTTTCTTATATCCTCCTGCGAATAAATGATCACTGTTTTATCTGAACTGTGGGCTTTTGAAAGGTTGGTCAATACTTTATCATTCAGTAATTCTTTTCCATTTAATAATTGTCCGGAGCCAACGGCCAGCATACCCGCCGGAGCGGTTATTTTATAGTCGATATTGCCGTATTCAAAATAAAATTCGCCGCCGCCGATATAAGGTAGCGTATTCCAGCCGTTGAGGTCGTCATACACACACAGGCGGGGAAACCAATAGCCCAACTCATAAATTTTTCCGTTTTTTGTTTGCAGGATGCCGGCCCGGTCGGCAGCTGATGATTTTAGTAGCTTAAAGGAAAAACGGATCTTAAGTTTCAGGGAAGTTCCCGATCCCAGTGCTTTTTTTAAACGCAATTGCATACGGGTATCCTGGACAAGATAGTCTGCCTGTTGCCAGGAACCTCCGTTATTCAATTCAACGGCGGAAAGTTTGAATCCCTTGTCCGGTGCGGGTTGCATACCGGGAGCGCCAAGCGATTGGGCGCGGGAATCTTCACGGTCTACATTCTGGTCCAGCTCCAGCCAAAGATATTCCAGGGTATTGGGACTGTTATTAATGTATTCGATGACTTCAGTTCCGGTGAGTATATTGGTAGTGGTATCAAAAGCAGCTTCTATAACATAATTAGTACGGTTCTGCCAATAGGCCCGGCCGGGCGTGCCGTCCGCTGCGCGAAATGCATTGCCGTTAAACGTATAAAAGCCCGGGGCAAAAACCTTGTTGGGGTCATAGTTTTGCGCGGTGCTGTAAACAGAACAACAAACGCATAGGAAGAGTGCAATAAATTTAAACATCAGAACAGGTTTGAATGTTCTAATGTATAAATTTTTAAAAGGATTTTCCGGGAAATTATAAAACTGGTTCCAATGAAGGATGCCTGGTAACCAAGGAAGAGTGGCTCACAGATTTCACGGATTCTCACAGAAGGCTTTGCGGCCAATTGCTTTTAAAATCTGTTTAAATCTGAGTAATCTGTGAGCATATAGCTCCTTTATTGATCAGCGCGAAACTCCTTCAGGTTTTCCCGAGGGAGATTATTTTGAAATCACCTCTTTCCCAAAATAACGTACCAGCACCTTTGGTAATCTAATACCATCTTCCTGCTGATTGTTTTCCAGTATACAAGCGAAAATGCGGGGCAGTGCCAGTGAGCTTCCGTTCAGCGAATGTGCCAGCTGTGTTTTGCCGTTTTCATCTTTAAAACGGATCTTCATCCGGTTGGTCTGATAACTTTCAAAGTTAGAGGTAGAGCTCACTTCCAGCCAGCGCTCCTGGGCCGCGCTGAATACTTCAAAATCATAAGTAAGCGCAGAAGTAAACGACATATCACCACCACAAAGCTTCAAAATACGATAAGGAAGTTCGAGGCTTTGCAGTAATTGTTCCACATGTGCCACCATATCGTCCAGCGCTTCATAACTTTTTTCGGGGTGGGTGAGTTGTACGATCTCTACCTTTTCAAACTGATGTACCCGGTTAAGACCGCGTACGTCTTTGCCAAAACTTCCGGCTTCCCTGCGGAAACAGGGAGAATACGCCGTCATTTTTATGGGTAATTGCTCCTGCTTTAAAATAGTATCACGGTAAATATTGGTTACCGGCACTTCGGCAGTCGGGATCATGTAATAATTATCGGCGGGCATATAATACATCTGGCCTTCCTTATCGGGCAATTGCCCGGTTCCAAAAGCCGATGCTTCGTTTACCATAAAAGGAGGCAGGTACTCCGTATACCCGGCTGCCAGGTTAAAATCCAGGAAGTATTGTACCAGCGCGCGTTGCAGCCTGGCGCCTTGTCCTTTATAAAGAGGGAAACCGCTGCCGGTAATTTTTGCCCCCGTTTCAAAATCGACCAGGTCGTAGGTTTTTATTAAATCCCAATGTGGAACGGCATTTGGCGGTAATACAGGTTTGGTACCACTTTCGCGTACCACTTCATTATCTTCAGCACCATTGCCCGCGGGCACCCCTTCGGAAGGCAGGTTGGGCAACAGCACCAGCTTTTCCTGCGCCAGTTTTTCTACCTGGGCTAATTGCTCGCTGATGGGTTGTAATTTTTTCTTTGCTTCTGCAACAATAGCCTTTTTTTCTTCCGCGGCAGCTTTATCGCCTTTCGCCATCAGCTGGCCTATTTCTTTGGAAGCGCTGTTTACAACAGACTGGGTGGTATCAAATTCCAGCTGGGCCTTCTTGCGTTGATCATCGAGTGCAATGATCTCATCAACAAGGTTCAGATCCTTAAAGTTTTTTATTGCCAGTCTTTTTTTTACGGCTTCCGTATCCTGCCGTAACAGTTGTAATTGCAGCATCTCAAAAAAATTTTTGCAAAGATAGCCGTTTGTTATTGGATGCTGAATGCGGAACGCGAAACGCTCAATGCTTGACCCTTGCTATCATAGCATTATCTGGGGCCTGAATAAACTTTATGCACTGATAATTGTTCTTCGGATAATATCAAACGATAAATAATTAATACTTTTGCGCGCTATGCAGTTACAAAAGAATAAACCGGTGGCTGTCTGGTTGTTTATCGGCGCCGGAATGATCATTATACAGGTTTTATTAGGGGGCATCACCCGGCTAACAGGTTCCGGACTTTCCATTACAGAATGGCAACCGATATTGGGCGCACTGCCGCCGATGAATGAACAGGCCTGGATGAATGCGTTCAATAAATACAAAGAAATTGCGCAGTTTAAGTATATCCACAATTACTTTACCCTGCAGGATTTTAAATCCATTTATTTCTGGGAATGGTTTCACCGCGACTGGGCACGACTGATGGGCGTTGTATTTATTATTCCTTTTGTTTATTTTATTATAAAAAAGAAGATCGATCGCAGCATGCTCTGGCCCATGATCATTTTGTTCCTGCTGGGTGGCTTGCAGGGCGCCATTGGGTGGATCATGGTTAAAAGCGGCATCGGTACCGATCTCGTGTATGTAAGCCCTGTACGCCTGGCCATTCATTTCCTGTCGGCCTTACTGCTGCTCTGTTACGTGGTATGGTTTGCGCTAAAATTGACGGTTCCTGAAAACAGGTTGGCCTATAATACCGGTATAAAAAAGTTTACTATTGCATTGCTGGCGGTTATTACGCTGCAACTTACTTTCGGGGCCTTTATGGCCGGAACACATGCCGCAAAAGCTGCCATTACCTGGCCCACCATTAACGGCAGCTGGTATCCGCAGGGGCAATTGTTTACCGAAGGCAGTTTCCTCAATGACATCACGCACAACTTTATCACCATCCAGTTCATACACCGCGGCCTGGCTTACCTTATCACGGTATTAATCATCTTTTATACCATCCGCTTAACGAGGTTGTCTAAAACAACGGCCCTGTACAAAATGCGCTTTGCGCCCCTGTGCATTGTGCTGCTGCAGGTTACGCTGGGTGTACTGGCACTGATGAATTACCTGAACAACAGTAAATTTGCCCTCAGCATTTTCCATCAGCTGGTGGGCATGCTATTGCTGGTATGTATGGTGATTTGCCTGTTTCTGGGCAGAACGGATAAGATAAATAAGAAATGAAGAATAAGAAATAAGGAACTGCGAAAGGATCGTTCCAACTGGAGGCTTTACTTACTTCTTATTTTCCTCGGGCCAAATGGAAAGGGTTTGTTTTCTAATCGCTGGTAGCTTACCGCCTTCACGCCTTACCGGCAAAAATTAGAAATAATAAATAAGGAACCGGAAAACGTTCGGTTATCCGGCCTCTTACTTATTTCTGATTTAATATTTCTTATTCCTTATTTCCCGCCAATCAGCTCATCCTGCAAGGCTTTCAGCTCTTCCCATTTTTCTGCCGCTGCCAGTTTTGCTTGCTTGGGCCAGCTTTTGGGGTTGTGCATTGCGAATTTGCTGCCGGCAGCATCAAGAATTTCTTTTAATTTTTTTGCGGTGGCTTTTGACAGGTCTTTAAAAGAATGAATACTTTCTTTTTCCAGCAATTTGGCAATGGCCGGGCCGATACCTTCAATTTTTGTAAGATCGTTTTTGATGTCGGCAACTACTTTTTTTGCCGGGGCCGCTTTTGTTTTC
>JAGIAQ010000071.1:5265-19795 GCA_017744795.1 Niabella sp.
GCTTCCGTTACTTTCTTTTCAGGAGCCTTTGTCGCCTTCCTGGCGGGGGCTGCTTTTGTAGTTTCTTTTGCTACCACAATAGTATCTTCTTCAACCGTAATAACCGAATTATCGATGCCAAAATGATGCTTATGTACGTAGTCTGTAGCTGCCCAGTCATTTACCCAGCGCCCGTCATCCAGTAAAAAACGGTATTCGTAGGTACGGCCTGGTTGTAGCTTTACAGCTGCTTTCCAAAGGCCATCTTTACCTTTCTTTAAGACAATAGCCTTGTCCAGGTCCCAATCATTAAAATCGCCTAATAAAACAACTGCGCTTGCGGTTCCGAGGGCCTCCTGAGGGAGGGAGAATATGATTTCCTTCATATTATGAATTTATTGTATAAGGTTTTAAAAACGCAAAGGTAGCGGAATAAATTGACTTTCTTTTTTGCAAAGCTTCGGTAAACTAGAGCATATTTTGGCCCCTGCAATATTATTTTTAAATGAACCATCCCTATCTTTAACACTTATTTGTATAACGATTTAATACTATATCATGAAAAAATTAGGAATGCTGCTAATAGGTTTGGTACTGGCAGCGGGCGTATTTGCCGCACAACCAAAAGTGCTGGTGTTTTACAAAACAGCGGCGTTTCACCACGCGTCTATAGCCAAAGGGCTGGAAGCCATTTATAAATTAGGTGTGGAGAACGGTTTTCAGGTAGATAGCACAAAAGATGCTGCGGCCTTTACAAATGACAATCTGAAGCAATATGCAGCTATTATTTTTTTGAGCACGACGGGAACTTTGTTTGATGCCAGCCAACAGCAGGCCCTGCAGCAGTATGTGCATAATCATGGGGGTATTGTAGGCATTCATGCGGCGGCGGATGCAGAATATGAATGGCCCTGGTATAATAAACTGATAGGCGCCTGGTTTTTGAACCATCCCAAACAACAAACGGCCACTTTAGACGTGGTAGACCGCAGGAACGGTGCCACCCGTCACCTGCCGGCCAAATGGACCCGCAAAGACGAATGGTATAATTACAAGGACATCAATAAAGATCTGCATGTACTGATCACGCTTGATGAAAAAAGCTATGAGGGGGGTAAGAACGGCGATTTTCATCCCATCGCCTGGTATCATAATTTTGAAGGCGGCCGCGTGTTTTATACGGGGCTGGGGCATACGGATGAATCTTATTCAGATCCCCTGTTTTTGAACCACCTGCTCGGCGGTATTCGCTATGCGATGGGGGCCGGGAAAAAGAAATAACGCATGTTTTATAACCTGATCAATAACCTGAAAAACTTCCTTCCTTTTCCTGACGACGAACTGGATTTTTTTATTTCGCTGATGGAACCGCAGCGCTACAAAAAACACGAAAAGATCATTTGCATCGGTGACTTTGTAGACCATGTTTTTTATATCGATAAAGGACTGGTGCGCTATTACAGCGAGCATGAGGGCAAAGATCACACCCTGCGCCTGTTCAGGGAAAATATGTGGGTTTCGGAATATGCTTCCTTCTTAACAAGGAAACCATCCCCCATATGTATTGAAGCGCTGGAAGACACAACGTTGTTCCGGCTTCATTTTGATAAGATGCAGGCGGGTTACGAGCGCTCAAAGGTGTTTGAACGGTTTGGCAGAAAAATAGCGGAGGCCTTATTTATCAGGGAAGTGGAAATGGCTACGGAGCGCCGGATCAAATCGGCCGAAACGCGCTACCTGGAACTGTTGCAGAACGACCCCGAGCTTATCAACAGGGTACCGTTGAAATATATTGCTTCGGTGTTGGGCATTGAACCCGAAAGTCTCAGCCGCATACGGAGAAGAACCAGCCGGATAAAAAACGGGAACTGATGTACTATTTTTCAGCGCCATCTGCGGGCTATTTTCCCGCTGATCCCGCTGATTGCTTACGCTGATTTCCGCGGATTCATCTAAATCATCTGCATATGATCTGCGTTATCTGCGGGCCACTTTCGCGCTATCTGCAGGAAATTTAACCGGGGATGGCAAGATCCATTTGCCGCTGCAGCTCCTGCAAGGATAGTTCGCTTTTTTTAGGAAGAAAAACGGTCAGCACACCATTGCTGAACCGCGTTGAGATGCAATCCGTTTCTACTCGGTTGTCCAGGAATAAGCGCCGTTCAAAGCCATAGACCGGGTATTCCTGTTTAATGAAAGCCACCAGCTCGTCCTTGTTTTCGTCTGCACGGCCTTTAATAACCAGGGTATCTGCAACCACTGAAAGGGTAATATCTTCCTCCGGGAATCCCGCCGCATACAGGGTTAAGCGGTAGCAATCATCCCGCTCCTCAATATTAACAGGTACGGTGTGCTTCAGCCGATTGTTGTTATTCATAAAAATAAGTTTTATAGTTATTGGGGCGTGCCCCCGGTCCCGGGGTATCCCTGTTACCCGCTGGTTGCCCGGCTCAATATTGCAGGGTTAATACAAGAAACGCCGTTTTGCAAATACCCGGTCCCGGCGTCGGGCTGCGCCAGGGTGCCGTGCTGCGCACCGCCTTCCAGGCGCCTTCTGCATCCCTCACGCGGGTGTTCGTTACGGCTCACCAGGGCGATCTTCTTCCGGCGGCCCGCAATGCCGGCGCCAGTCATTTCTGAAACGTTCCTTCCATTCCTGCCGGAATTTTTGTCGCTCCTCCGGGGTCATATTTTTGAATTTTTCCTGTAACCGCGCCCCCGGACCAAAATGCCTTCCGGGACCGCCGCCGGGACGAAAAGAGCTGAAAAGGATTTTTGAAAGCACTAATAACCCTACGGCCTGCCAGTAGGATATTCTTTTGGTATTCAGCAGTTCCGGGAGGATCGCATTCCACAACAACATTACCAGCCCGCCAAAAGCCAGTAATGCAAGCAATGCAAAAAAGACAAATACAAATTTTGGCGGTCTTCTTCTTTTATAATTCATAATAATGTAATTTAATAATTAATCAGCTCATCATACAAATATTGCAGGCGGTTGCGCAAATGCTGAACGGCATAGCGTTTCCGGCTGATGATTGTTTTGATATTTTCTTTCTTCCGGTCTGCAATTTCCTGCAGCGTTATATCTTCCAGCTCGTTCAGCATAAAAACTTCCCGTTGGTTTTCCGGCAGTTCGTCAAGAGCCGCAAACAGCTCCTCCCAAAAAAGTTTTTTAATATCCGCCAGTTCGGGATCATTATCGAGCGTAAACAGCAACTCCCGGAAGGAGGTTTCACCCGCTTCATTTTCGAATGCGTAATCATCGATGAGCGTATTTTTCTTTTTCCGGTATTTATCGGTGATCTTGTTGCGGGCCACTTTAAATAACCAGCCGCTTACCTGTTCAATGGTTTGGGTGGCGCTGGCGTTGGCATATTGGTACCACACATCCTGCAAAATATCTTCGGCATCGGCATCGGTATTCACATTTTTGCGAATAAAGCCAAAGAGCTTGTTCCCATACTCTTTAACCGCCTGAATAATATTTTGATGCTGCTCTTCTGCCAATATGTACGCTTTTTGCTCCTGCATCAATATAGATGACGGGACAAATGGGAAATTACTTTAGAAAGTTCGGTTTTTTTGAAGAGGGTATAACAAATTTGCTTTTTCAGCTCCGGCAGGAGCGGTGTGTTTATAGAAAAGATAGGAGGATGGGAATTGGGCTCCGCAGGACGCCCCGTGTTTACGCGGCATCCTACGGAGCCGATGTGTTTCATCACGATAATGCTACAAACACGGGCTTCTACGAAGCAATAGCCCCCCATGTTTATTTACTAAAGGTGAATTTGTCATACACCTCTTTTGAAAACAAACCCAACTGCTAAGACGCCAGGACGCGGAGGAGTTGCTTTTTCTGTGTCCTTGCGTGCAATTCGCTGCTTCGTTGCTCCGCTGCGTCTCCGCGTGAAATACATTGCGTATTGCGGTTAAACAGGGGGCTATTCCCCCATTTCATCGCCTTCCTTCCATCCATGCTTCCACCGGCGGTGGCTCCACAGCCACATATCAGGATGTTTGCGGATGGTGGCTTCCAGGAAGTGTACAAATTGACTGGTAAGGGCGTTCTCCGTACTGTTGGCTTTGGGATTTTCCTCGGCTAAGCTAAAGGTTACATGATAATAGCCCCGTTTTACCCGTTCAATGGCGGCAAATAAAACAACGGCATTGTTGGTAATGGCGCTTTTGGCCGGACCAACCGTAAATGCCGTCTTTCGATCAAAAAAATAAAACCATTTTGCCTTGTCTACGCGGCCCGGACTTTGGTCGGCGATCAGCCCCAGGCAATACATACTCCGGCGATAGGGCATAAATTCCCGCGTCATGCGCTCGGCATCCAATAAAACCGCCCCGCTGCGGGAACGTAGTTTTTTGAATACCCTGTTAAGGGGCGTATTGCTGATAGGAATATATACGCCAAGGAACCGGTGTCTGATCTTGCGCACCACCTGCACATTCCCCCATTCCCAGTTAAACGTATGCCCCAGGTGTAATTGCACACTTCGCTGCTGATCATAATATTGGTTGATCAGCTCCCAGTTGCCCGTAAACCGTTTTTCAAAAAAACTGTCCGATGCAGAAAGTACTTTTACTGTTTCAACAAGGGAGTCAATAAACTTATGATAGAAGTTTTTCGCAATGCGGGTGCGTTCTTCGATGGTTTTTTCAGGAAAAGCAATGGCCAGGTTGTCCAGCACCACTTTTTTCCGGTAGCCTATTACATAATAGACGATAGTGTAAAAAAAATCAGAAAGCAGGTATAATACCCGAAGGGGCAGTAGGGAACATATATACAAAAATCCGTAAACGATATAATACACGCTATTCTTTTAAGGTTTGAAGTTTACGATTACAGCAGCTATACTTTACGCACATCGATGCCTTATGCACTGCAGCACAAGAGTGCGACGCAAGAATGCCGATCAGGGTTACTGCAGCCTGGAGCAAAATTACAAAACAACGTTCTGCACCAGTGCGCTTTTTTCAGGATAATCCGTGTTATAATTCAGTCCCCTGCTTTCCTTACGGAACATGGCACCTTTAACAATAAGATAGCCAACAGTGATCAGGTTCCGCAGTTCCAGCAGCTGTGGCGAAACCTTGCTGGATTTATACAATTGTTCGGTTTCCTCCCAAAGCAGGTCCAGCCGGCGGGAGGCACGCTGCAGTCGTATATTGTTCCGCACAATGCCTACATAATCGGTCATTACCTGGCGCAGTTCTTTCAGGCTTTGAGTAATAAGGATCATCTCCTTCGGCTGCATGGTGCCTTTGGCGTTCCATTCGGGGATCAATCCTTCATAATTGTGTTCATTCAGCGATCCTGTTTGCGCTTTTTGCGCTACATGTTCAAAGCAGCGGTGCGCAAATACCATGGCTTCCAGCAGGGAGTTGCTTGCCAGGCGGTTGGCGCCATGCAGGCCCGTACTGCTGCATTCTCCCACGGCATACAGGTTGCGTATAGAGGTCTGCCCCCATTCGTCCACCTTGATGCCGCCACAGCTATAATGCGCTGCGGGCGATACAGGGATCATATCTTTGGTAATATCAATACCGATGCTTTTACATTTTTCATAAATATTGGGAAAATGTTCCAGGAATTTTTCCAGCTCAAAATGACGGCAGTCCAGCCATACCTGTTCGGTACCCGTGCGCTTCATTTCACTGTCGATAGCGCGGGCAACAATGTCGCGGGGGGCAAGGTCCCGGCGCTCATCGTAGCGTTCCATAAAGGCTTCGCCCTCTTTGTTGCGCAAAATGCCGCCATCGCCGCGCACGGCTTCCGTTATTAAAAAAGCCTGTCCTACCAGGCCGGCTTCAAATAAGGCTGTTGGATGAAACTGGATGAACTCCATATTTTCGATCCTTCCTTTTGCCCGGTACACCATCGCCACGCCATCGCCTGTAGCGATACCGGGATTTGTGGTGGTGCGGTACACCTGTCCGTTGCCCCCTGTTGCCAGGTAGGTGGTTTTTGCAAGGATGGTCTCAATTTCATTGGTTTTTAAATTCAGCACATATACGCCGTAGCATTCAATATCGGGGGTCGCTTTGGTAACCAGGTAACCCAGGTGGTGCTGCGTAATAATATCAATAACCAGGCAATGTTTGAGGAGCTCAATATTCGGACAACCTGCTACGGATTCTAAAAGCGCACGCTCCATCTCCCATCCGGTAATGTCCTTGTGATGCAGGATGCGAAATTCGCTGTGACCGCCTTCTTTGCCGCGTTTATAATCACCATCGGCGCCCTTGTCGAAATGCGTGCCCATGTCAATCATTTCATTAATGCGCTCCGGACCCTCCTTCACCACTATTTCCACAATCTTTTCATTGCACAAACCATCGCCGGCAATTAACGTGTCTTCTATATGTTTTTCAAAACTATCATGCTCCAGATCGTTCACTACCGCTACGCCGCCCTGGGCGTATTTGGTATTGGTTTCATCGGCCGCGGCCTTTGTAAGAACCAGTATTTTTTTGTCGGGGAATTTTTTTGCCATTTTATAGGCATAAGTGAGGCCGGCGATCCCCGTTCCGATTACTAAAAAATCTACCTGTTGCATATTTTTTATTCAGATGTGTAAGTAACAAATTTATCAGTATTTAGCTAAATGGCGCTGCTCATTTTGGTAAAATTCGTTCGTAAATACCGTATTTATACCATTGTGGAAAGAAAGAGCTGGCTTTAATTTTGTTAGTATAATAAAATGAGTATTTTAGTCACCGTTAATACAATTGAAAAATACGTCCTTTAAATCATTTATTAAAAGTCCTCTGTTATGCGTTATTCAACAATCATTAAAGGGTATTATTACCGGAACGATCCGTTAAATACGGGAGCCGACTCCATTTTGCTGTTTGATGAAAAATGTGCCAAGGTTGCAGGCATCGTATATTTAAAGCCTGATTCGGCGCTTTCCCAGGCTTGCTGGGATGAAAATGGCATACCGGCACTGTGCTGCCGTTACTCGGAGCTGCTGCCGCTTATTGATGTGCTGAGCGGGGATACGGATGTGTACCTGGATGCGGAGATCAATGCCGATTGCGTGGAAAGCGTTTCACTGGCAATCGAAGGGCACGCAAAGTTGTCGGGTGCATTTTTTGCATAATTAATTAAATTTTTTCCACATTGCGCAGCGAAAGGTACCGGATCAGTCCGTTGGTTAACAGCCATTGCGCCCCAATATAGGTAAGCATAATTGCCCAGCCACCCCATGCCGCGGGGCGATAGAATTTATTAACAGCCAAAATGGAATCGGAAGCAATAAATAAAATAGCACCCGTTAAAATAAAGCGCGCGGTTTTATTATCAGCAAGGTCGTAAAGATTCATTGCCAGCAGCAGCATAAAGCTGATCACTAATCCATACACCAATACGGGTATTTTAAGGAGGCCAAGGTGCGGTATTAAAAAGCTCATGATAAAAAAATAATAGACACCGACAATAATGGCGCTAAACCATTTGCCGGAGAGCGCAACCTGCATGCGTATAAAATGAAAGCACAGGATATAGAAAATATGCGCGATCAAAAAAGCGACCAATCCTAATATAAAATAACGTTCATTGTTATTGGCAAATAACAACAAACTATCACCCGCGATCGAAAATGCCAGTGCGGCAATGCTCCATTTTTTCAGGGGGGAACGAATACCCTTTGTTGCTACAATAAAATAACCTAATAAAGCTGTTACCAACAGGGGTTTAAATGCGGATTCAATAGCAGCATTATGTAAGGTCATTCCCGTAAAATATACGGCAGTTATGCAGATAAAGATTGTTTTCCAGTAAGTGGGTTTCATTGTGGATTAAAAATAGGACATTATTAAACCATTTAGGCATTAAGAATAACCTGATTGGCTTTTGCTTAATGAACCTTAACCCTTAATGGTTTTTAAAATCTGTACCATCTGTGAGAAAAATGTTGCAGCCCTGTTTCGGCATCGGAACCTTCCGGCAAATGAACAATAACTATCTTTGCGGCATGGAATTATACGCAGCAGCACTCACTTCATATAAAAGACTGTTAACCAAAGAGGTAAAGATCGGGGATCTGTTATTGGGCAATAATCATCCCATTCGGGTGCAAACGATGACCACTACCGATACCATGGATACCTTGGCCACGGTGGAACAGTCGATCCGCTGTATTGAAGCGGGGGCGGAGCTGGTGCGCATTACGGCGCCTTCCAAAAAAGAGGCTGAAAATCTCCTGAATATTAAAAATGAATTACGTAAAAGGGGCTATAATACCCCTTTGGTAGCCGATATTCATTTTACGCCCAATGCTGCGGAAATTGCCGCCCGCATTGTGGAAAAAGTGAGGGTGAACCCGGGTAATTATGTAGATAAAAAGAAGTTTGAACAGATTGAATATACTGATGCGGAATATGCGGAAGAAATTGACCGCATCCGCGAGCGTTTTACCCCACTGGTAAAAATTTGTAAGGAATATGGTACGGCCATGCGCATCGGTACTAACCATGGCAGCCTGAGCGACCGGATCATGAGCCGTTATGGCGATACCCCGATGGGAATGGTGGAAAGTGCGATGGAGTTTTTACGCATTGCCCGTAACGAGCAATATCATCAGATCATCCTGAGTATGAAGGCCAGCAATCCCCAGGTAATGGTGCAGGCCTACCGCCTGCTTATTAAAACCATGGATGAGGAGTTCGGGGAAATTTACCCGCTGCACCTGGGCGTAACCGAAGCCGGCGACGGGGAAGACGGTCGCATTAAATCGGCCATAGGCATTGGCACATTGATGGAGGACGGAATCGGAGATACCATTCGTGTGTCGTTAACCGAAGATCCGGAATTGGAAATACCCGTGTGCAAGGATATTGTTAAACGGTATGAAGGTGTTGATAAGTTGACAAGTTTAAAGGTTGACGGGGAAGTATCCGATCCCCTGTTAACCTATCAACCTATCAACTTATCAACTATAAAATACAATCCCTTTCAATACAAGCGGCGCGTCTCAACTCCTGTAAGCAACATCGGCGGAGGGCAGGTCCCCGTAGTCGTTGCAAATTTTGGTAGCCGGCAAACCGTTACACCACAGGATCTGGAAAGTATTGGCTATACTTATGACCCGGTTACCGATAAATGGCACATTGCAGATGCAGCCGCGGACTATATTTACCTGGATGACCCGGCTATTGGATTTGCTTTACCCGGAACTTTAAAAATAATTACGCCCTATAGTCAGTGGCTGCGGGTGGAAGATAAAACGAAATGTTTTCCTTTTTATACTGCGGAAGCCTACAGGGCTGGGGATGGCGACATGAATTTTGTATCGGTCAATTGCTCGGACGGAGAGGAATTGAACAATGCTGTTTTAGATACCCTGGTTCAGGCAAAAAACACCGTATTGATCCTCAGCAGCGATAATAAAAATGCGATGCAAAGCGTGCGTCGTTTTTGTACGCTTTTGCAGGAAAAAAATTGTACGCATCCTATTATTCTGGAAACAAACAGCAGTTGGGAAACAGCTGATGAGCATTTGATTCATCTTGCAACAGAAACCGGCGCTTTGTTTTTGGATGGCTTTGGCGATGGTATTTGTTTGGGTATAGGGAAGAAAGGGGGTGAAGCCGGATCTGTGATCAATTCTTCAGGGAGGAATTACCTCAATAATAACAGTGTGTACCAGTTTCTGAATAATACCGCCTTCAGTATTTTACAGGCAACGCGTACTCGCATCTCAAAAACAGAATATATTTCCTGTCCGTCCTGCGGGCGTACCTTATTTGATCTGCAGGAAACCACTACGAAGATCCGTTCCGTCACCAATCACCTGAAAGGTGTGAAGATCGCCATTATGGGCTGTATTGTGAACGGCCCCGGGGAAATGGCGGATGCCGACTTTGGATATGTGGGCAGTGGCCCGGGCAAGATCACGTTGTACAAAGGGAAAGAAGTGGTAAAGCGGAATGTGAACAGCGATATTGCGGTAGAAGAGCTCATTAACCTGCTAAAGGAAAATGAGGCCTGGATTGAACCTTGATCAGAACTTTTGCAGATAATAAAAAAGGGGCCGTATCAAAAGCCCCTGACGAATAAATAGCCGGGAAACCGGAAAGACGGGTAGTTGATGTTTTCTGCTTTACCGCCTTACCGTTTTACCGGCCAATTCCTTTCGTCTATACTGTTTTTATTAATGTTTAAAATGCCGCATTCCTGTCATTACCATTGCCAGGTTATTTTGCTGTGCATATTCAACAGAATCTTTATCGCGGATGGAACCACCCGGTTGTATAAAGGCCGTAATACCTGCACCGTGCGCAATCTGCACACTATCATTAAAAGGGAAAAACGCATCGCTGGCTAATACCGCACCGTTCAGATCAAAACCGAATTGTTTTGCTTTTTCCAACGCATGGCGTACCGCATCCACCCGGCTGGTTTGCCCGGCGCCTTTGCCTACCAATTGTTTATTTTTTACCAGGGCGATCGCATTTGATTTTAAATGCTTGCAGATGACATTGGCAAATTCAAGGTCTGCTTTTTCGGCGGCAGTCGCCTCCCGGCCCCCCGCTTCTTTCCATTCTGCATAGTTGCCGTTATCCTGCTGCTGTGTTAGCACACCATTTAAAACCGATTTGCTTTGAGCGTTCTGCGTTAAGCCTTCTGCCTTTAATTGTAATAAGATCCGGTTCTTCTTGGATTTTAAAATGTTCAATGCCGCCTCATCATACGCAGGTGCGATCAGCACTTCAAAGAAAATTTCATTGATGGCATTGGCCGTAGCTTCGTCCACGGTGCCATTGGTTACCAACACTCCACCAAACGCGCTTTCCGGATCACCGGCCAGCGCATCTTTCCAGGCCTCACTTACTGTTGTGCGGGCTGCTACACCACATACATTGGTATGCTTGATGATGGCAAAAACGGTATCAGCGCTTCCCTGGAACTCACGGATCAATTGTACGGCGGCATCTACATCCACCAGGTTATTATAAGAGAGCTCTTTTCCATTTAACTGGTTGAACAGCTGATCCAGGTCTCCGTAAAAAGTGCCCGCCTGGTGGGGATTTTCCCCATAGCGCATGGCTTTGGGAATATTTACCGATTGTAAAAAATAAGAACCATTGGTACCGTTAAAGTAATTAGATATTACCACGTCATAGTGCGCCACAATCTCAAAAGCCTTTGCTGCAAAGGCTTTGCGCTGTTCGATGCTGGTGGTTCCCTCCTGCGTTTTCAATAATTCTTCCAGTGCTGCGTAATCTTTTTTTGCTGCCACTACCGTTACATCTTTAAAATTCTTTGCAGCGGCACGGATCATAGAGGGGCCGCCGATATCGATCTTTTCAATGATCAGTTTTTCTTCATTGGTAGTGGTCAGGGTTTCTTCGAAAGGATACAGGTCTACAATCACCAGGTCGATCTCGGGTATCTTGTACTCTGCCATTTCCTGCAGGTCCGATTCCAAATCTCTTCTTCCCAAAATACCTCCAAAAACAGAGGGATGCAGGGTTTTTACGCGTCCGCCTAAAATGGAAGGATAGGTGGTCAGTTGCTCCACCGGAACGACATTGATGCCCAGGTCCTCGATAAATTTCTGGGTGCCGCCTGTAGAATAGATGGTAATGCCCAGGCGGGATAATTCTTTGACGATGGGTTCCAGTCCGTCCTTGTAAAAAACGGAGATCAGTGCAGATTGTATCTTTTTGTTCATAAAATTGAATTGGAATACTTAATGAGGCGCAAAGGTAAGTCTTCAAAGATTCATTACAAAAGCTCCTTTAAGGGCTACGTTATGGCAGGGGATGCGCAGGCTGTCGCAATCTTTTTGCCAGTAGCGGGCTTTCCAGGCAGGAACGGATCCGTCAATCACTATTTGTGCGGGTTGTACCCGTTGAATCAGGTCTGCAATGTAGAGCCGCGGGTTGCCCGAAAGTACGGCCAGTGCTACTTTTCCGCGGACATCAATTGTTTCTGCCGGCCCATTCACAAGCAAAACAGATTGTTTTTGAAATATAAACGAACGGTTGTTTTTATAAGAAGGGTTGTGTATCTGCTGCAACCGGTAAAGGACTGCTGAAGGTTGAAAAATATTTTTTTGCAGGGCCGGATCGGCCATCGTTACAGAATCGCTGTGCAGATAATGTTCTCTTCCATCAATAAAATCAATCGCGCCTGCCCTGGAAATATTGTAAACGATTAGTTTTTTCTGTTTTTCCGCATTGTGAAACGAAAGCACCCTGCAGGTCATTATTACGCATAAACTTAGCATTGCCAGCCATAGACCATTGCGTTTTTGTTGCAGCAGCCATACGGCAATTGCTGTTATAAAAATATAAAGCAACACGACCTGAAAGGTGCTGATCCGGATACCTTTCCACAAGGCGAAAGGATACTGCCCGAGGTTTTCGATAATGGCATTCATCCACCAGATGGCCTTGCTCAAAATGGCGCCGGTGAAAGCAGCAACTGCCGGAAAAGGAGCGGCAACTACCAACAAAAGTTCACCGATCAACACCAGGCTGGAAAGCGGAACTACGAGAATATTGGTGATGAGAAAATAAACGGGAAACTGGTGGAACTGGTAAGCTGCGATGGGCGTGGTGAGCAGCTGGGCTGCAATACTTACCGCGCAAAGCTGCCATACGCTGTTTAAAAGTTTGTTATTGATAAAAATAAGATTGTAAATCGGTTTGTAGAAAATAACGATCCCCAGTACGGCGGTGTAAGACAGCTGAAACCCTATATCCCAGAGCCAGTAAGGGTTGTAGCATAATAATAAAAAGGCCGATGCCGCCAGGGTATTGTAAATGGACGCATTCCGGTTGATCTGTTTGCCTAATAACATACAGGTAAACATTACGGCGGCTCTTACTATGGAGGCGGCTCCACCGGTCAATAATGTAAAAAGCCAAAGTGTGCTCAGCACAACAAGTGTGTATAGCTTTTTAGTGCTGCGGTATTTTAATAAAGGCCCCGCGGCGAGGGTCAGCAACCAATATACCAACCCCAGGTGCATGCCGGAAACGGCAATTACGTGCACTACGCCGGTATCGCTGTAAGATTGCAGCAACTGCTTGTCAAGATCATCCCGGTAGCCGATCAGCAGCGCTTCGGCAAGTCCCAGCTCCCTGGGCCCGTGTATATATTTTTTAAGGATGCCGAGGATGGTATTTCGCGTGTTGTATAACCAGAGATCAAAACTGAATTTTTGTCTGTGAGGCAACTGCACAAAATCATTTGCGGTAAGATATACCTGGTGGGTCGTGCCATTAAACAGGGCATAGCGTTTATAGTCGAAGCTGCCCGGATTTCCGCTGTTACTGATCTCCTGCGGCGGTTTATTAAATAATAATCGGTCGCCGGCGTGTAATTGTTTAATGATGGAATCTTTTTTAAAATACAGGATTAGCTGACCGCTGGCAGGGATACTATTATTATTTGAAACAAGATGATTTATTGCTGCTATTGCTTTATAGGAACGGTTTTTTTCTACCGGATTTTCCAATAAAGTAACCCCCACCTCCAAGCCTTGTTTAAACCTATGTCCCAGCCAGTCTGGTTTAAAACGAACGTCATTTACTGTTGTCAGGATCAGTCCCATAAAAAGCAGGCCCAATGCAATCATCAGGGCCTGTATTCCTTTCAAACGGAAACGCAGGTAGGCAGGCAAAAAACGAAAACTAAAAGAAACAATTGCCGCAATGCTGCAGGCGGCTACGCTGACATGTAGAGACAGCGGGCAATACCATTGTAAAATAATTCCCGCAATTAGCGGCGGTAACAATTTTAGAAAAGGCGCTTTTCCCAAAAATATGGAAGCAGGTGTGTGCATAGGCGTTGGGCTTGCTATAAAGTTAGGAAAAATAAAAGATATAAGTTTCTCACAGATTCCGCAGATTTTCACAGAAGGTTTTCCGCCGCGTCCTTGCTCCTTTGCGTCTTTGCGAGAAACCCCAACCGCCGAGCCGTTGCTCCTTTGCATCTTTGCGTGAAATAAAATACGTGGCTTATTTTTTCAGCGTACGCTCAAACAATTTAAAGATCCGTTTGTATTCGTCCGTCCAGCTGCTGGGCTCTACAAAACCATGATCCTCCATCGGGTAGGGAGCCAGTTGCCAGTTGTCTTTGCCCAGTTCGATCAGTCGTTGGGTGAGTTTTACCGCATCCTGGAAATGTACATTTACATCCACCATGCCATGGCAGATCAACAGGTTGCCTTTAAGCCCGTTTGCGAAATAGATCGGTGAGCTCCGGTGGTAGGCCAGACTATCGGTAAAGGGCTCGTTCAAAATATCGGAAGTATATCCGTGGTTATAATTGGCCCAGTCGGTTACCGGTCGTAACGCGGCACCACTTTTAAATATGTCAGGTGTTGTAAAGAGGGCCATCAGGGTCATAAAGCCGCCGTAAGACCCGCCGTACATGCCCACGTTGGCAGTATCGATCTTATAAGTAGTTGCCAGGTATTTTACCGCGTCTACCTGATCCGTCAAATCCTTGCCGCCCATATGCCGGTAGATGCCCGTACGCCAATCGCGGCCATAGCCGGCACTTCCACGGTAATCAATGTCC
>JAGIAQ010000071.1:19805-21421 GCA_017744795.1 Niabella sp.
CCATTACATAATAGCCGTTGTCGGCTAATAAATTATTAAACATGTATTCCCTGAAATACGAGCTCCACCATTTATGCGCGTTTTGCAAATAGCCGGCTCCATGTACAAAAAGCACGGCGGGCATGCCGGGTTTGGGGTTTTCCGGCTTGTATACTCTTGCGTAAACGGCCGCTCCGTCCCTGGCGGGAAAGGTGATCACCTCTGGTAAGCGCCAATGGTATTGCTTAAACGAATCGCTTTGTGCTTTATCCGTTATCTGCACGGGTTTGACACCGGCCCTATTTTCCTGTAGATACAGTTCCCAGGGTTTGTTGCTATAGGAATTTCTTATTGCGATGTATGTTTCGTCCGGGGCGATGCTCACTTCATTAGCTCCCTCCAGAGTGGTAATGCGCTGTGCTTTTTTTGATTTAATATCCAGTTTATAAAATTGCTTTTCTCCCGGGTGCACTTCGTTGGTAGTTATGTAGAACGATTTTTTATCGTTGGATAACTTTGCTTCCTGTATCTCGTATTTGCCGCTGGTGAGGGCTGTCTTTGTTTGGCTGGCTAATGAATAGGTGTACAGGTGCGAATAACCTGTTGCCTCACTTTGGAACCAGATGGTCTGGTTATCGATCCAGCCCATGGAGCGCGGACCAATGCCCGGTCCTGCGATCCAGGCGTCGTCATGCTGGCGGTCTGCCAGTTTTAAACTATGCGTTGCAGTGTCAAGCAGCAATAGCCAACGATCCTTGTTGTCATCTGCATATACATCCAGTAATGCATAATCGCCGCGTGGCGACCATTCTTCACCGTAAAAATTGACATTGCGCAGGGCCGCTTCCTTTTGCATTTTTGAAAATTCCTTCGGGTAGTCATTGATATAAGCCGGGATATCCCGGATGCCGGGAATCGTTTCCGTTTTTATTTGATAAGCCGTGTCTTTGATGCGATCGTAAATATAAAAAGCAGCCGACCCATGCGGGGCGCCCACTTTGGTTCGCCCGTTAATATCGGTCGTAAAACCACTTTCGGTAATGTAGTTGGGTACAATGGTTTTTTTACCGTTTCCTGAAGTATAAATATGATAAGTGACAAAGCGCCCGTCAGGGCTAACATTGATGCCCGATAGTTGCCCGCCATTGAGGTAAATGGAACGCAGTGGTTTTTCTTCGAGCTGCTTTTCATCGTTTTTAGCAGCCATCCTTTTTTCTTTCCGTTCTTTTAACACCTGCATCAAAGCCAGTTGCTCCTGCTGCAATGCTTCTTCCTGGGGATTCAGTTTTTTGTCGGAAGGAGGCGTGTCGGCGGTAAAATTCGTCAGCTGACGGGTAGTGCCGCTGATGATATCCCAGGCATAAAGATTTTGCGACCGGGTGTAAACGATGCTGGTTTCATTAAAACTGAATACCGGGTTATATTCGGCGTCTGCCGTTTGGGTAATGCGTACCAATTTTCCCGGAAAATGCTGATAAAAAATATCGCCGTCTTTGGTCCAGGCAGCGGCCGTGCGGGCGCTGTTATATTTTAACTGGTCATTTGGAACAAGCTGCTTCCGCTCCATCAACGAAACCTTTTGGGGTGTTTTGTTGGCTGGGGTTATTTTATAAAGGGAATCGGCTGTGGCATTATCC
>JAGIAQ010000072.1:0-13475 GCA_017744795.1 Niabella sp.
TCGTTACACATAATAAAACCACCATGAGCACGGTGGACGTTATTTACGGGGTAACCATGCAGGAGCCGGGCGTAAGTAAACTTGTAAGCGTAGACTTCAGAAGTCTTGCGGCGGCGCAGAATTAATAAACGAACAATCGTAATTAAAGGTTTTTCATGTTTTGCCCCCGAACTTTTAAAATTATTCTAAAAAAGGAGGAACGGTAGTGAATAAAGAAAAACACGCTCTATAATCCGTTAACTTTGCCTGGAATTTTCATTGCAATGAGAATAAGAGCAAACAGGACTGCGGATATTCTTTTCAGGGCATTATTATTAGTGCTCTATACCTGTTTCTTTTTTGTCCAGTTTCATGCCCGCAGCATCAGCGCCAGGGAATATCACTGGCAGTCTGCGCACCCCGTTACGGCACAGGCAAAAGCCAAAACGGTTGCAATGGCGCACAGTCATTCCCATCCCACAAAACAATTGAATAAGCGGTTTGAACTGCAACCGGCTTTGATCATTGCGGCTTTGGTGTTTTTAATTGCTATTACTTTTTTTGTTGTCAAGAAGCAATATGATCGCCGGGCAACATCGCTTTATACAGCTACCTATTACTGTTCTGCACTACGGGGGCCACCTGCAATAGCGCTCCATTCCCCATTCTAATTTTTTTCTCTTAACTAAAGATTTTTACATGAGTACTTTCTTGCAAAGAAGGTGCTTTGCACTGATGGGCATAGGCCTGCTTCTTTTATCAGGAGCCGGTTCTGCATCAGCGCAGGCACATCTCACTTTACTGGACCTGATCGCTGCTTCCAAAACCAATCTTCCCCTGTTGAAACAAAAGCAGGCACTGGTAAATGCAGCAGAAATAAGGTTAACAGCCACAAAGCATTCCTTTCTGCCGGTTATTGCCGGTGCCGACGAGGTAAATATTGGCACAGATAATTCACTTTCAGGGGCCTTATTTAGTATGGGCATGATCCCATCTGCCTCCGGTGGCATTACGGCTGCCAACAATATACAGCCCGCTACCGGGAACATTGCTGTGGTTTCAGGTGATTACAGCTTGGTCAATTTTGGCCTGAACCAGGCAAAACGCAATGCGGCGCAGGCTGATATTCAATTGAGCCAGGCCGATCTTTCCAAAGATTTTTATGCGGTAAAAGCGAAGCTGGTATTGTTATACCTGAACCTGTTGAAACATGAAATTAAGTTAACCACGGACCAGCAGAATATTGACCGGTATGCGAGTATCTACAAAGTCATACATGCGTTAAGCGGCAGCGGGCTGATTGCCGGTGCAGATTCTTCGATGGCGAACGCAGAGCTGGCAAAAGCAAACATCGGGTATAATCAAACGCTGGGTATTATCAATCAATATAAAGAACAACTGGCCTTTTTAACCGGGATCCCGGCGCAGCAGATCAGCGTGGATACTTCCTTCTATGGGCACCTGCATCCGGTGCCGCCGGTGTTGAATTTTCCGGTCGATTCTATTCATAACCCCGTGCTGGAGTATTACCAGATGCGCACCAACAGCTATCGCGTCAATGATGCCCTGATCCGCAAAAGTTTCTTACCACGGGTGCACCTGATGGCAAGCGCCTGGGCGCGTGGATCGTCCATTCAATACAGCAACGATTATCAGTCGCTGGCTACGGGGTTGGGTTATCAGCGGTACAACTACCTGGCAGGCGTTGCGTTGACGTATAATTTCCTGAACGGTATTTATAAAAAGGACCGGTTGTCTGAAAACCGGTACGCAACAGAAGCCAGCAGCCAGGAGTTAGAGCAGGAGCGACAGGGACTGCAATCACAGACCCTGCAGGCGGATAATGAGCTGCAGACCGCGCGGTCTAACTTAAAGCAGATACCCGTGCAACTCGGTTCGGCACAGGTGGTGTATCGTCAGAAAATGGCACAGTATAAAGCGGGGCTGATTTCACTGATCGACCTGACCAATGCTTCCTTTGTGCTGTACCGGTCGCAGATCGATTATATAGAAGCCAATACCGATTGGTACCTGGCCTTACTGAACAAAGCTGTGGCAACCGGCTCGCTCGATCAATTTATTCAATCCTTAAACCTGGAATACTAATGATAAAGGCTGCACTAAAAAGACCCATAACGGTGATCGTCCTTTTTACAGGACTGTTGCTGTTCTCCATAATGGCCATACGGTCTATCCCGATTGATATCTTCCCCAAACTGAATTTGCCTACCATCTATGTTATTGAATCCTATGGCGGCATGAGCCCCCAGCAGATGGAAGGTTTTTTCTCTACCCGTATGCAGGACCAGTTTTTATATGTGAACGGGATAAAAAATATAGAAAGTAAAAATATCCAGGGGCTTACACTTATTAAACTGTCCTTTTATGAAGGAACGAATATGGCGGAAGCCTCAGCCCAGGTGGCGCTGCAGGTAAACCGCGCCTCAAAATTCTTTCCGCCGGGCGCCTTACCACCGCAGGTGATCCGCTTTGATGCGTCTTCATTGCCGGTAGGAGAGCTGGTGTTCAGCAGTAAAACGAAATCGCTGAAAGAGATCTACGATCTGGCTGTAACCCGTGTGCGGCCTATGTTTGCCACGATCCCCGGATTGTCGGCGCCACCCCCTTTCGGCGCCAACTCACGCTCTATTGTCGTGAACGTGGATCCCGAAAAACTGCGCCAGTACAACGTGTCCCCGGATCAGATCGTTGCCGCCATTACAAAAAATAATGCGATGAGCCCCTCCGGGAACCTGCGCGTGGACAGCCTGATGTATGTAACCACCGTAAATACGCTGGAAGATAAGGTGGAGGAATTTCAGAAGATACCGGTTACCACCAGCGGTACCAATACGGTGTTTATGGACCAGGTGGCAACGGTGTCTGATGCGGCTGATGTAACGGTGGACTATGCGCTGATCAATGGGAAACGTTCGGTATATATACCCGTTGTAAAAACGGCGGATGCCTCCACCTGGTCCGTTGTACAAACGCTGAAAAAGACGATTCCTGAAATGAAAAACCTGTTGCCGGATGATATGGATATCACCTACGCGTTTGATCAGTCGGTGTTTGTAATGAACTCCGTAAAAAGCCTGATGACGGAAGGAGCGCTGGGGGCCTTGCTGACGGGGCTGATGGTATTGCTGTTTTTAAGAGACTGGCGCAGCAGCCTGGTGGTGATCATTACCATCCCCGTTTCCGTGTTGGGGGCGGTGCTTTTCTTAAATATGCTGGGGCAAACGGTGAATATTATGACGCTAAGCGGATTGGCGCTGGCTATTGGAATTCTCGTGGACCAGGCAACGGTGACGATCGAAAATATTCACCAGCACCTGGAAATGGGCAAGCCCAAACGGCAGGCGATACTGGATGCCTGTATGGAAATTTCCTTTCCGCTGTTATTGATCTTGCTTTGTATCCTGGCGGTATTTGCACCTTCTTTTGTGATGAGTGGTGTGCCAAAGGCGATGTTCCTCCCGCTTTCCTTATCAATAGGGTTCGCGATGATCGTGTCCTACGTAGCGGCGCAAACTTTAGTGCCGGTTATTTCCAACTGGTTGTTGAAAGCTGAGAAATTTCAATATCATCATAATAAAGAACATGCGCATGCCGGACTGGCGCTGGATGATGCCGAGAATAAGCAGGTGACCCTGCACGAGCAGGAAGATGAAGCGCATCCGGAGGAGAACAATTTCTTTGAGCGGATCAAAATAAAATTTCAAAAACGCATTACCAAAGCAATGCCCAAAAGGAAAAAGATCGTATGGATCTATCTCGCCGGGAGCCTTTTGGTGGTCGGGCTTTGCTTTAGCGTTATTGGAAAAGATCTGCTGCCCAAAACCAATAACGGCGAATTACAGGTACGTATAAAGGAGCCGGATGGCACGCGCCTGGAGAAAACAGAACGTACCGTAAAAGGAATACTGGCGCTTATTGATTCCACAACCGGGGGCAATGTGGCGATCAGCTCTGCCTACGTGGGTTTGATTCCCAGCAGTTACGGAACCAGCAATCTTTATGTTTTCAATAGTGGTACGCACGAAGCGGTGATGCAGTTGAATTTAAACGAGGAGTATAAAACAAATCTTGATGATCTGAAAGACGAGTTGCGCAAGGTTATAAAACAGGATTATCCTGAAGTTGCCATATCTTTTGAGCCGATTGAACTGACGGAAAAAATTATGGCGCAGGGGGCCTCTACTCCAATAGAAGTGCGGGTGGCCGGGAAAAATTTTGACAATATCAAAAAGTACTCAGAACAATTGGTAGCGAAGCTGAAGGCAGTGCCCTTTTTGCGGGATGTGGCCATTGCGCAGCCGCTGCACTTCCCAACGGTGCAGATCAACATCAACCGGCTCACCTTAGCGCAAATGGGATTGAGCATTAACGACGTTTCCCGCAGTATTACCGATGCAACCTCCTCCAGCCGGTTTACCGAAAAGATCCAGTGGCTGGATCCTAAAGTGGCCTATACCTACCAGGTACAGGTGGAAGTGCCGGAGTACCTGATGAACTCGCTGGAACAGCTCAAATCTGTACCCCTGATACATGGGCAGCCGCGACCGGTCCTTTCCGATGTGGCCACTTTTTCCATAGTGCCGCAACCCGGCGAATATGATCGCTCCGGCCCAAGAAGATTTTTGACGGTGAGCGCTAATATTTATAAAAAAGACCTGGGTTCCGCTGCAGACGCCGTTAATAAAGCGATAAAGGAAATGGGCACGCCGCCAAAGGGGCTGGTAGCTGAAATCAAAGGCATGTCGTCCCTGCTTACTGAAACCCTTAGTTCTCTGCAAAACGGGCTGCTGGTGGCCATTGTGGTGATCCTGCTGCTGCTGACTGCCAACTTCCAGTCGTTCCGGCTGGCCGTGGCAACCCTGTCTACCGTGCCTTCGGTGTTAATGGGCGCAATGCTGTTATTGTTGGCTACAGGCGCCACGCTCAACCTGCAATCCTACATGGGTATTATTATGTCGGTAGGAGTTTCGGTAGCGAATGCAATCCTGATCGTAACCAATGCGGAATCGCTAAGGTATGAATATCGTGATCCCTATAAAGCGGCTACTATGGCCGCCAGCATCCGGATGCGCCCGATATTGATGACGAGCTTTGCCATGATAGCAGGGATGATTCCTATGGCAAGCGGACTGGGGGAGGCAGGCGATCAATCGGCGCCACTGGGCCGCGCGGTGATCGGCGGCATCATTGCGTCTACTGTTGCCGCATTGTATATTGTACCTTTAGTATACGCCTGGTTACAGGAAAAAGTATCGTATCAAACGCCTTCATTATTGCCCGGGGATGGGGCAGCTACTGTTGAAGCGGAAAAATTATAAATCAAAATAAAATACACACATGAAATATTCTTTATTATATGCGGCTGTAGCAGTGGCGTTGCTGTCTTGCTCGGCAAGTGCAGAAAAAAAACAAAAGAAAGCGGTAAAGGAATCGGTGGAACAATATGCACTGAGCACTGTAACTACCGGAGGTATTGCCACCCAATTAAAATTGCCGGCACAACTGGCCGCTTACCAGCAAGTGAGCATTTTTCCAAAAGTGAACGGATATGTAAAATCGGTGTTGGTGGATATTGGTTCAAAAGTGCGCACGGGTGATCTGCTGATGACACTGGATGCGCCCGAGCTGGAACAGGCTTCTTTACAGGCAAAGGAGGAATTTGAACAGTCGAAGGCTTCTTTCAGCATCGACCAGGAGCGGTACAATCGCCTGCAGGAAGCGGCGCAAACGGAAGGCGCCATTTCCCCGATGGATCTTTCCACTTCAAAGACAAAAGTAGCTTCCGCACTTGCCGTAAGTAATGCAAGAAAAAATAACTGGCAGATGCAGCAGACCATGCTTTCCTATTTAAGAGTGCGTGCGCCCTTTTCCGGAGTAATTACGCAACGAAGCGTGAGCGTGGGGGCGTTGGTGAGTGCATCAGTAAAAGACGTACCGATGCTGGAATTAAAGGAGGTAGATCATTTGCGCCTGCAGATCGATGTGCCGGAAACCATTGCGCCCGGACTGGATAATAAAGACACGATCAGTTTTTCTGTAAGCTCTCTTCCGGGAAAAAGATTAACCGGAAGGATCAGCCGGAAGTCGATGAACGTGGATCCCAAACTGCGGAGCGAACGCATTGAAATAGATGTTCCCAATAAAGATAACCTGCTGTCGCCGGGTATGTATGCAGATGTGGCGGTGGATGCGCCGGGCAGCGTCAACAGTTTGCAGGTGCCTAGGGCTGCCGTGGTTACCTCTACCGAGCGGAAATATGTGCTGGCGGTAAGAAACGGTAAAACCGTAAAGGTGGATGTAAGCACGGGCAACGAAGGCGGCGGCAATGTTGAAGTATTTGGAAAACTGCAGCCCGGGGAAAAAGTAATTGCTCATGCGAATGATGAAATTGAAGAGGGGATCCCGGTAAAGGGGTAGGTAGCTGAATTAATGAAAAGAGCGAAGAGCTGTTAGACGAGATTCTGACAGCTCTTTTTGCATTTACCAACAATAGTATCGCATAACGGCCCTATGGGCAGTAATACCAATTAGACATAAAAAAACTCCCCGCCCAGATGTAACATTTTGTCATTTTTCGCATTTACATATAATAAAGAAAAGCGAATCTGTTTAACTACTAAACGCTATTGGAAATTTATGACGAATGCTGTTAAACCCTCGATCCCGCGGCGGGAAATAGCCATCCTTTTACTGGTTTTTATATTTGTTATTTTTCCTTTGCCCGGGCTCTTTGCGCAATTTAAAATTGTTGGGAAAGTTGTTGATAGTAGTGATCATAAGGGGTTGCCTTACGTAAACGTTGTTTTAAAGTCAATTAATCGGGGATCTAAGGATAGCTTAATAATTGATCAAGTACGTACAGATGAAAATGGCAAGTATGGGGTTTCTGTTTCGGGAGGTAGTTATCGGTTGACGATCGATTATTTTGGGAAGATAATTCTTGATACTTCGATGGAGGTTCAGGCCAGGGATATACTGCTTCCTGTGCGGGTTGTAAATTTGAGCCGTACGTTGCAGGCTGTAACCGTAAACGCCAGAAAGCCTTTGATCGAGCGTAAGCTGGACAGAACCGTATTTAATGTTGGCCAGTCCATAGCGTCTCAGGGTATGAACGTGTTGGAGATGCTTAAAAATGTTCCAATGGTACAGGTAAGCCCGGATGAATCATCGATTAATCTTCAGGGAAAAGCAGGAGTAAGGGTTATGATTAACGAACGGCCTGTATACCTGAATGGAAATGAGTTGGCGAATTATTTGAAGTCGTTTCGATCAGAAGATGTTGAAAAAGTAGAAGTAATTACCATGCCTCCGTCAAAATACGAAGCAGAGGGCAATAGCGGGGTATTAAATATTGTTCTTAAGAAGAATCAGGCTTTGGGTTGGAGTGGAAATTTGTCCTCTTCTTATCAGCAAGTAACCTACCCTGGATACTCCAATAGTATTCGCCTTAATTATCAATCAAAAAAGCTCAACATGTCTTATCGCGTTTCACAATATGACAGGAAGAGAATGGCCCGGGAAATAATTAATATACTTGGTGATAGTTCTATTTTTAGTACTTCGAAAAGAATAGACAGAGACTATGGGTTGAGCGGAGGTATTTCCCTCAATTATAAGCTTGCTCCCAAGTCGGACTTTGGATTTATATATGATGTAAACAAAAACTATAGCTCAATACTTGAAGAAAATACGTCCGTTTATGTGATCAAAAATAATACAGATTCTATCTTAACGACGCCTTCTCAGCAAAACGGGATTACATTTAGCCAAACGGCTAACCTCTATTACGACGTAGCATTAGACACCCTGGGCAAAAAATTAAATATTGGAGTCAATTATTTTTACAACGCTCCGGATAAAACAACCGATTTTCAAACATCATTCAGTGTAAGGCCTGAAACCGATACAGTCCGAAATACCACAGCTCCGCGATACCAGGTATGGTCCGGAAAGGCAGATGTGGAGTTACCGTCTGCACTTGTAAATACGGAACTGGGGATCTCCTACACGCGGTTTAAGAATCAATCAGATTTACAATATTTAAATTATTCGGATTCGATTTATCGGATCGATTATAACAGAAGCAATCAATTTCAATATGATGAAGGTAATTGGGCGCTATATGTCAGCTTCGATAAACAAATAAATGCCAGATGGTCCGCAAAAGCGGGATTGCGGTATGAATATTCTTTTATAGATGCTTACTCGCCCACATTAAACCAACGAAATAAGTATAACTACGGGAATTTTTTTCCGACAATTTATATCCAGTATAAATTGAAAAATCATGTGTATAATATTAGTTACGCCAGGCGAATTAACAGGCCTGGGTTTACTTCGCTGAATCCTTTTAGATGGTATTCAAATTTATACTCTTATTACACGGGGAACCCGTTTTTAAAGCCTTCCTATAATAACAACCTGGAATTAGCCTATTTGTTTAAGAACCGGTTTTCTGCAACCCTCTATGCGCAAAAAACAAGCAACGGGTTTAGTCGCATAACCCTGGTGAATCGGGGAATACGGGAAGTGATCTGGGATAATTTTTATACGCAATATAACCTGGGAATGAATCTTAGCCTGAATCTTATATTGCGCAAATGGTGGGAAACCTATGTTTATGGTTCGGCATCCTATATAGCAACTTCTTCGTCGGCGCCGGAAGTGAAACCCATAAATGGTATTGCATCTTCATACAGTATAAATAATACGCTGATTTTAAATAAGGCCAGAACTTTTTCGCTATTGGTCAATTTTAACCATATTCTTCCTGCCAGAAAATTCAATATCGCTTCCCACGGTCTTGCCAATTTTACCGCCGGTGTAAAAGTAAGTCTGTTAAGTAATACGCTATTTGTTAACGCCGTAGCTGAAGATGTTTTTAAAACATTAGCGACCCGGTCAACATTATACTATGACCGGTATATTCAAACTGCAAATAATTACTACGATAGCCGCGGGGCACGTTTAAGTGTCTCCTACAATTTTGGAAGAAAAAAAGTCAAATCTTACGACAAGGAAATACAATTTGATGAAAAAAACAGAGCGAGATAACAGCGGGTATCGATACAAAATATTGATTCTGGGATATTATACAAGCTTAAGCAACAGGTTTCCAACTATGCGTGGCTTGCAGCCGCGCATCCTTATTCTATCGCCTTTGGCGATCTTAAAAATTTCAGCCGAAGCCCAGGAAAGTATTAAGAAAAAGACTTAATGCCCCTCAACTTCTTAATGGTTTATTATATGAAGTTGTTTAAATGTTTTATAAGAACAATATGAGCCAGGTTTTTCCGCTCCCGCCCGAACGACGTTCAGTCGGGCGGGATTTTAGGCAGAGCTAAGATACCGCTGATATCCGCAGATTAATTTTCTGCGAAAATCTGCGCAAAAATCTGTGGCGATCTGCGGGAAATGCAAAGGAGTCCGAAAGTCTAAATAATTTCTACTATTGAATCACCAATAGCCACCCCTTACTTTTTTGCACCGGTATCTTTTCCCCGACTTTAAAGCTCCGCGCCTCCTGGAATTTTTTTACTGCAGGGGCAGTGATGGTGGCCTTAGCCGGGTCAATGCCCAATTGCTTCCAGTCGATGAGCAGCGAAACATCTGTATCGGTTTCATTCCAGCTGCCAATAGAGATCAATGCTTTGCCCGGTTTCTTATACGTAGTAACTTTTATTTTTTCATTGTCCGTTTTTACAGGGGGATTGCTTACCCAGTAACCCACCATCTTTGTGCCCTGCATGCCAAACTGATCCCAGAGCTTCCAGATGCCCGTTGGGTCTGCGTTCTCCGTCCAGGGGATCCTGCAGGTCATGCCGTATACCATTCCCCTCCAGGCATTGCCGCCATCTTGCAGCATTTCGCCCATCAGTCCAAAAGGAATACCGCTTACTTCTGTCAAAAAGAAATCCTGACTGTTATGTTCATAATCAAAATATTCGCCAAACCACAAACGGTTCAGGTAGGGGAAATGTTCCATGTACAAATTCGCGCTGTTGATAAAACCATCGTGTTTATTATATTGATTAGCAGAATGCAGATCCATAATACCCGGATGGCCATCTGCCGTTAATACTCTCTTGATCCGTTTCATGGTAATGCGGTCAAAAGCAACATCATCCAGGTAAATGCCGTCAATGCCTACATTTTGGGTCAGCCAGTTCATGCCTTCCACATAATAGTTGTGCCAGCGACTCATACCACTGTTAATGATAGCGGCATCTTTTACTTCTGGTACAAACCAGGCGGCAATATAATCCGTATCCACATGCTCCTGCAGCCAGCTAAAGCCGCCGCCCTTGCCGGGGGAATATACTTCGTGGCCCAGACTTCTTAACGGGAACAACTCATAGGCATGGTCGGATAACTCTCTTACCGTGTTGTAAATTTTTACTTTCAGACCGTTCTGGTGCGCCTGATCAATATAGCTTTTCATCTTTTGCCATTCGATGAAGGGATAGTTGATCCAGGGGTTGATCGCCGTTCCGTGATGGATATTGATGATGCTGGCCCCGATATTTTTTATTTTCTGAATGCTGTCATATTTATGATAAAACCGGGTAGCCCACTGGAAATCGGTATTGATGGTATGGAACGGCGTTATCAGCAGGTTGAAATTATAATAAAGGGTATCGCCTTTTTTCATATGACGTTCGCCGGAGTAGTTATCTGCCAGGATCGATTTTCCTTTTTGAGCAATAGTGATGCCACCCTTATCGCCATTGCCCCAGGAGGTGGGTAACAGCAATGGTTTCTGCAAATAGAAATTGGTGTTAAGCGGCCGGACATATTTTTCATCACGCAGGGTGTATTGCAAGCCTGCATTTACAGCGCCCACCCATACGGCATCCTGGTTCTTTTGCGCCACGTTCCATTTCCAGGCAACGCTGTCCGGACGCAGTTCGCCCTTTTCACCCAGGCCCATCAGGTATTTGGATGACGCTGTTGTAAAAGGAATATGCAGGGTTATATTTTTAAAATCGATGTCCTGAAGTGCGGTGATCTTTACTGTGTAAGATACAAACCCGTCAAATTCTAATGAAGCGTGCAGGTCCATTTGTATCTTTTCGTTTTTATTTACATTGCTCCATTCAATCGTTCCTGGTGTTTGCTTGGTATAGGTGAGCGGCCCATCTGTTAGTTTCAGATCTTTTCCATCTGCACCAAAAAAATGAAAATGGATCGGTTCCGTCAAAAGGGTATTGGGCGTGGTTTGCAGCCCGGTCATCTCTTCGTTAAAGAAGGTGCTGATCTGTGCCGGGAAGCCGGAGGGCGCTATGGCTACTTTCCTGCCAAGCAGATCGATCACATTGTCTTTTAACACCAGCGGGGTATAAGGAGCAATAACAGTATTCTCTTGTGCCATCGTGGAATTCAGCCATTTTAGCCGGGTTTGTTTCCAGGGCTCAGCGATATTGCCATTCTTTGCAAGTGCGTTACCTATTGTTAGTTGTATGGGAACAAGTGTAACGGCTGCATTGGCCGCTTTAATGGTTGCGGTTCCTTTATAAATACCTGGTTTTGTGGTAGCGGGCACATCCAGTAAACACCATAAAGGCTGTATGCTGTCCTTAGTAACATTTACGATTTTTGTAAAGGGATTGCCCCGGTAATCGGTACCGCCGGTATTGATGCAGCTGATATTATTTGCGGCAATGATGTTACCCTTTCCGTCCTTAAGATCCCCAAAGTTGACGGACAATTGTTCGAGGTTTTGCAACGCATATACGTTCAGTTGTAGCGCATAATTTTCGCCCCGCAGCGCGCTGCCGGTAAATTGTGTCACGGCGCCTCGTTGCACCCATCGATAGGGAATGCGGTCGAACATTTTCACGGGGTATTGCCGGTCTTCAGGAAAAACCACGTAGTCTGTTCTTTTATATTTTTTCAGCAATGCGGCTGTTTCTGCATCTGTGGCAATTACTTCCATCGGGTAAAAACTATTAAAAGCATCGATGGATTCAATCTCCTTTACGGTTGTATTGCTTTTTAATCCTGCGGGGATAGCGCCCAGCCAATCGCCGGATGCTGTTTGTTCGGGCATTAAATAATGTACCGTAGGGTAATTGGGGGAGCCCGCATTTTTTGATGCCAGATAGTAGACATAATACGTGCCGGGGCCAGACACCGGCTCAAAAATGATCGTGCCATTTTTATCAGTGCTGCTTTCGGTTTTTACATTCAGTATCTTTTTCCCTGTTTTGGCGTCCTGTACAATGATCCTTTTTTGATCGGGATTTTTGTCCCTGCGCCGCCATTCTATCGTAGCTTTTGCAAATTTTCCGGTGCCACTAAATGTTAGTGCAACGCGGTGATTGCCCAGTGAGTCGGCATTCCATTCGTTATGCCCGTTTATGTATTTTACATCCTGGGCCCGCAGCTGGTGCAGACTTGCAATCGCTACTAATAAAAACAGGTATCTCATTTTCATTTATTTAAACAAACAAATCTAAAAAAAATGCGCAACCGGGTCCATTTCTTTTTCGTGCAACCGGTTGTGCACCTTTTATAAATGATTTTTGCCACTTACTGATTTTTGCGCCCATACGAACGGGAATTAGTTAGATTTGTTCCATGTTTACAGGCAAAACAAAATACTGGTGGTTTCAGCTGTTGGGCTGGGGCGCTTTTTTTCTCATGCACTTATTTTTTGCCTGGCTTTACGGCAAATTCGATACCCCGGAGGATCAGTCTCTTTTTTTTAAACGGGCCTGTTGCTTTGTGCTGATAGGTCTGGTGATGACGCATATTATGCGCATTTTTATCCGTTGGCTGCGATTGCTTAATCATAAGATCGGGATCCAGGTACTTAATTTTATTTTACTGTCTTTTATAACGGCCTTGCTCTGCGGTCTGATAGAGCATCAGCTCCTTGCCCGCTTTTCTTTATTCATGCCCCGGGAACTGGAAATGCTGAAACGCAGGGGTATCTGGCTGATGTCGATCGATGGCACTATTTCCTGGTGCATTTATATCTTTTTGTGGAATGCGGTTTATATCATTTATCATTATGAGCGGGATTACCAGCAGCAACAGATCGATACGCTTCAGTTAAAATCGGTGGTGCGGGAGCTGGAGCTTAAAACCATTAAATCGAATATTAACCCCCACTTTATCTTTAATGCCCTGAACAGTATCCGGGCATTAGTGGATGAAAATCCGGAGCGCGCCCGCGATGCCATCACGGAGCTCAGTAATATCCTCCGCAGCAGCATCACCATGCACAAAACGGAAACGGTAATGCTACGAAAGGAGTTGGGCATTGTAGAGGACTACCTGGCCCTGGAACAGGTCCGGTTCGAAGACCGGCTGTCGGTGTCCTATAATATTGACGAGCAGCTGCTGGATAAACAAATTCCGCCAATGATCTTACATACACTGGTTGAAAACGCCATTAAACATGGCATCGGGAGGGAAGTAAAAGGGGGCGAGGTTTCTATAGCGGCCACTATTAAAAATAATTTTATTGA
>JAGIAQ010000072.1:13485-21373 GCA_017744795.1 Niabella sp.
CCGGGAAACTGGTGTTTGGGAACGAAGACACCGGGTTTGGATTGAACAGCATCCGGGACCGGTTAAAATTATTATACCCCGGGCGCAGCGGTTTTGAAATAAAACAGCTGACACCGGAAATGGTGGAAGCTAAAATAGCCTTACCTGCCTGAATAAAGTAAAGAACTAAAAGTATGCGTACCATTATAATCGACGACGAGCGGCTGGCCCGCACAGAGCTTAAAAAACTGTTGCTGGAGTTCCCGGAAATTGAGATTATTGATGAAGCCAGCAATGCAGAGGACGGCATCAAAAAGATCAACCATCTGCAGCCCGATCTTATTTTCCTGGATATTCAAATGCCCGGCAAATCCGGGTTTGAGCTGTTGCAGCAGCTGGAGTACACGCCCCTGGTTATTTTTACCACAGCGTATGACGAATATGCGTTAAAAGCATTCGAAGTAAACGCACTGGATTACCTCTTAAAGCCCATCGACAGTAAACGATTGGAAGATGCCGTTAAAAAACTGAATATTCCCGATTATGAGGAAACGGAAGGTGTTGCTTTTGTAAATCATGATCTGCTGACGGAAAACAGCCAGGTCTTTGTAAAGGATGGAGACCGCTGCTGGTTTGTACGGTTGAGTGAGATCCGGCTTTTTGAAAGTGTGGGCAACTATGCAAAAGTGTTCTTTGGAGTCAATAAGCCGCTGATCTTAAAATCGCTGAATGCCCTGGAAGAACGCCTCGATCCAAAAAGTTTTTTTAGAGCCAACCGCAAGCATATTATCAACCTCCGGATGATCGAAAAGATAGAACCTTATTTTAACAACGGATTGTTGGTCGAATTAAAGGAGGGTGAAAAAATAGAAGTAAGTCGCCGCCAGGCGGTACGGTTTAAGGAGATGATGAGCTTTTAGAAGTGAAAAGTGAATAGTCAATAGTGAATCGATTCGTTTCTTCAAGAGCATACAAAAATTTTGATGCAAAATAGGTGTTCTTCAATCATCTGATTATCGTGGGCTATTGCATTGTAGAACGGTCAAAATAAAGCGCTACCCAATGAAAATGAAAAGATAAATCCAGAAAATCTTTATTAGAAGGCTGTTCGCAAAACAGCAAAAGAAAAAGCAAGCGGAATGGCGTTCCGCTGCAGGCGGAACAAAGCCTGTAGCGCAGATTTTTTTGTTCCTGCCGGACTGAGAAGATCTGATTCGGTTAGCGGCAATTAGGCAGGATTTGCCTTTTTGCGAACGAGATTTTTTGCCCACTTTTTTATCGACTGAAAAAAGTGGGAGAAAAATAAGACGGAACGAAGCGATCTATAGAAAGATGAAAACCATATTAACAGCCACGCTCTACGGAGCTATTATTGACAATAAATGCCTTTCTTTGTAAGCGCCCATGAAAGGAGCCATCCTGAAAGCTTAAAGAGATGACATAGAATATGTTGATGGGCGATTCATTATGACCAACGTTCTATTCCCTAAACCTTCGCCGGTTTAGCAGAATGCACAGCATGGCTGATCTCTGTGATCAATGAAGGATCTTTTTCGATCGCGTTGCCCACAACAATTACATCAGCGCCAGCTTTGCAATTCAGATACGCTTTTTCAGGATCGGTAATACCACCGCCGATAATTACCGGGATGTCTACATTTTTTGACACAGCGCTGATCATGGATTCGGTGATCGGTTTTTGAGCGCCACTTCCGGCATCCATATATATCAGTTTCATGCCCAGCATTTCGCCCGCCATCGCGGTGCAAAGGGCAATATCATTTTTGTCTGCAGGTATAGGTGCTGCATTGCTGATATACGATACAGTGGTAGGGGCGCCGCCATCCACAACAATATAGCCGGTAGGAATGATCTCCAGCCCGCTCTTTTTTACAAAGGGAGCGGAAAGAACATGCTGGCCTATCAATAATTCCGGGTTTCTGCCTGAAATTAAAGAAAGGTATAAAAGGGCGTCGGCATATTTGCTTACCTGTGAGGGGCTTCCGGGAAACAGCACTATGGGAATATCTGTTGCTCCTTTCAACTGTTGGATCACTTCATCCAGGTGGGTGGATAATACCAGGCTTCCCCCAGCAAAGAAATAGTCCGCCCGCGCAGTTGTTGCCAGCGAAACTAATTGGTTCAGAGAGGAGGGTTTAACTGAGTCAGGGTCAATAAGCACCGCAAAGGATTTTTGGGCACTTTTTTTCTTTTCAACTAAACCACCATAAATGTCTATCTTCATCAGGAAAGGGAAGGTTTCCTGCAAAAATGCAAAAGTTTTTCCAAAAAACCCATATTTGCGCAAATAAAGCCCGGTGGGGTACCTAATCCCTTTTTTACGTATTTTCAGGACTTTTTATATCCAAATTGTTTATTTATAATATGTTGCGCAGTATGAAATTACAAACAGCCCTGTTCAGTCTGGCTATTTTTACAATGGGAACCACTATTGCCCAAGATAAGGTGAAAACAAAAACCGGCGTTATTGATCTACCCGGTCCGGACCTTGCGGCCTCAAAAACGAAGTACAGCAAGGTCATTGGCTGGCCCGAAGGGAAAACGCCCATCGCTCCTGAAGGGTTTAAGGTAAATCGGTATGCAGACGGCATGAAAAGTCCGCGCAATATTATTTTAACGCCAAATGGCGATGTGCTGGTGGCCCTCTCCAACTCGCAACGCACCAAAAAAGAGGTACAGCAAAACGAAAAAACAGGGAAGGCCGGATCTGAGGTGCCGGGCAAAAGCGTGAACGTGATTCTGCTGCTGCGTGATACAGATAAAGACGGAGTTGCAGAAACAAAAACAACCTTTTTATCCGGGCTGAATCAGCCTTTTGGGATGGCATTTGCCCCTGGAAAATTTTATGTGGCCAATACTGACGGCGTTTGGGTGTATCCTTATAACACAGGCGACGCCGTTATAAAAGGTGAAGGAAAAAAGATCATTGACCTGCCGGCGGGCGGGTATAACAATCACTGGACACGTAATCTGATCCTGAATCCTGCGGGCAATAAGTTGTTTGTAACCGTTGGCTCAGGCAGTAATGCTGCTGAACATGGTATAGACAATGAAAAAAGAAGGGCGGATATTTTAGAATTTAACCTGGACGGCACGGGCGAGAAAGTATATGGATCGGGATTGCGCAACCCGGTAGGGATGGCCTGGGTACCAGGCACCAATACCTTATGGACAGCGGTAAATGAGCGTGATAACCTGGGTGATGAGCTGGTGCCGGATTATATTACCAGTGTGAAGCCGGGTGGATTTTACGGCTGGCCCTGGTATTATTTTGGCAAACATGAAGACCCCCGGTTGGCCGGACAGCGCCCGGATCTGAAGGATAAAGTATTGGTCCCGGATGTGCCGATGGGATCGCATACTGCTTCCCTGGGATTGATTTTTTATACCGGCAGGCAGTTTCCGTCAAAATATAAAAATGGTGCGTTTGTAGGGCAGCATGGCTCCTGGAACCGGTCCGAGTTTTCCGGTTATAAAGTCGCTTTTGTACCGTTTAAAAACGGACAACCCTCCGGGCCAATGGAAGATTTTTTAACGGGATTTTTAGTGGATCAGGAAGGTAAAGATGTGTATGGCCGCCCCGTGATGGTACTGCAAACGCCGGATGGCGCTTTATTGGTAACCGACGATGTTAGCGGTATTGTTTGGAGGGTGAGTAAAAAATGAATTAAATAGTTGGCCGGGAAGGCGGGAAGTCGGAGCCCTCGTTGGTCAATCGATTTTACCTTTCAGTTTTACCTACAAAAAAATAGTTTAGTCGACTACTAAATAAGGCAACAACTCCCCCGGTTCGCTCAATACTTTAATTTTCTCCCAGGGCAATTCGTATAAAAAACCTGCTGCGTGCATTTGTTTAATATGCGCTAACAAATGCCTGTAAAAATCATTCGTGTTTAAAATGAAAATGCGTTTATTGTGGATGGCGAGGTTGTTCCAGGTGATCATTTCAAAAAATTCATCCATCGTACCATAACCGCCGGGCAGTATGAGCGCGGCATCGCATAATTCATAGAGCTTCTTTTTTCTTGCGTGCATATCCTGCACAACTAATAATTCCGTCAATCCTTTGTGTGATCGTTCCCGATCCGCCAGCAATTGCGGGATCACTCCAATCACTTTCCCCCCGCCCTTAAGCACTGTGTTCGCTACCGTACCCATCAGGCCCACATTTCCGCCTCCGTAGATCAGGGTAATGTTCTGCCGGGCCAGCAGCGTGCCCAATGCTTCCGTGTGTTGGGTAAATAAGGGATCGGTTCCTTCTTTTGATCCGCAGAAAACAGCCAGTGCTTGTATCGGCATAAGGAATAGTTTTTTACAAAAGGAATTCAAATTTCCCTATCTTCAAAACTTAATTTTATTCGACGCCAAAGTTTAATGTTTATATAATATGTCGGCAGCCTTCCTGTTTTCAATTGTCGTGGTCTATTTTGTTTTGTTATTAGCCGTTGCCTGGAAAACGGGCAAAAACAGTAATAATGAATCTTTTTTCATCGGCAACCGGAACAGCAACTGGATGCTGGTGGCCTTTGGGATGATCGGCACCTCCTTAAGTGGGGTTACATTTGTGAGCGTTCCCGGTGCGGTGGGTAAAGATGCCTTTGGTTATATGCAGGTGGTGTTCGGGTATATGATCGGGTATATACTGATCGCCTATGTGCTGCTGCCCTTGTATTACCGGCTGCAGCTCACTTCTATTTACGGCTATCTGAAAACCCGGATGGGGGTGCTTTCTTATAAGACCGGCGCCTGGTTCTTCATCATATCCCGACTGGTAGGCGCCACAGCCCGCTTGTACCTGGTGGTGCATATTTTGCAGATCACCATTTTAGATAGCTTTGGTGTTCCCTTTTGGGTGTCCACGTTGATCATCCTCGTAATGATCATCCTTTATACATTTGAGGGCGGGGTGAAAACGATTGTGTGGACGGATACCCTGCAAACCACCTGCATGCTGGCGGGCCTGGTCATCTGCACCATCTTTCTTTTAAAACATATGAATATAAGCGTTGGCGATAGTTTGAACGCCATGCGCTCTTCCGGATTATCGAAAATATTCAATACGGACCCGATGTCCAGCGGTTATTTTATAAAGCAGATCCTGGCGGGTATGTTTATTACGCTGAGCATGACGGGCATTGACCAGGAAATGATGCAGAAAAGCATTTCCGTTACCAACCTCAACGACTCAAAGAAAAACATGGTTTCACTGGCATTTATTATGCTGGTGGTGATCGGGCTGTTTCTTTACCTGGGCGGATTGCTGCATTTGTTTGCTGCAAGGGAAGGGTTAACCGCCAAAGGAGACGCTTTATTCCCTGACGTGGCGCTCAATCATATGCCTTCGTATATTTCTGTAATATTTATCGTGGCGCTTATTTCGGCTTTATTCCCGAGTGCGGATGGAGCGATGACCGCACTTACTTCTTCTTTTTGTATCGATATTATGGGGCTGCAGCGACGCGCGGATATGGCAGAGAAAGAAAAGAAGCAGTTCCGCCAGAAAGTGCACCTTATTGTGGCTTTTTCTTTTTTACTGATGGTATTACTGTTTTACTGGATCAATGATAATAGTATGATCGGTATTATCCTGAAGTTGGCAGGGTATACCTACGGTCCTTTGCTGGGATTGTTTGCCTTTGGCATCTTCACCAAACGTCGTCCGAACGACCGGTTGGTGCCCTATGTTTGTTTTATTGCGCCCATTATCTGCTTTTTGATCGACACATACCAGTCGGCTATTTTCGGAGATTTTAAAATAGGGTTGGAGCTCATAATAATTAATGCCGCTCTTACGTTTATAGGATTACTGACTATCTCGAAACGGGTTACAGACCCTGCGCAACTGGAGCAGGATTCTGTACATTAAAGCGGTCAAAACTGAATGATGGAGTTATTATCTATTGACTTAGAGCAATTTACAACAGATTATTCTTCGCCTCCTGATGCGTTAAGGCAGGAAATTGATGCATTTACCCAAAAGAACCATCCGGAACCGCATATGCTGAGCGGGCCGGTGCAGGCAAAATTGCTGGAAATGGTTAGCCGGATGATCCGCCCCCGGCGCATTCTGGAAGTAGGCACTTTTACAGGGTACAGCGCTTTAAGCCTGGCGGAAGGGCTTACTGAAGACGGCGAAATACATACCCTGGAGCTAAGGGAAGAAACCGGGCAGATCGCCCAGGGGTATTTTGACCGATCCCCCCTGAAAAATAAGATTAAACTGCACATTGGCAATGCTTTAGAGATATTGCCGCGGCTGAACGAAACCTGGGATCTGGTATTTATTGATGCAGATAAGCCAGGCTATATTTCCTATTTTGAAACAATTATTGGCCAGGTTCGGAAAAATGGCTTTATCTTAGCCGACAATATTTTTTTTCACGGTCAGATTTTTGAGGAAAACCCGAAGAAAAAAAGTGCTAAAGCCATTAAGGAATTTAACGATTTCATACGCCAAAGAAATGACATTGATAAACTGGTATTGACCATTAGAGACGGACTTTATTTAATGCGCAAATTGTAATCATCAGATGATGCGAAAACTATTTTTGACTATCGCCCTGTTTACTGCTTTTACCGCCGGTGCCCAGCAAACGGCTACTGTTATGGCCTATATCCGGCAATACCGGAACATTGCGATTGAAGAAATGCACCGCACCGGTGTGCCAGCGGCCATTAAACTGGCCCAGGGTATATTGGAATCCAGCGCCGGCGAAGGCGAACTGGTAAAAAAATCGAACAACCACTTTGGGATCAAATGTAAAACGGGTTACACAGGGCCCTATGTGCTGCATGATGACGACCATCCGCAGGAGCGGTTTATAAAATACGAACGTGCCGAATCATCCTTTCGCGATCATTCGGATTTTTTAAAGAGCCGCGACCGGTATGCTTTTTTATTTAAACTGGATCCTTCCGATTATAAAGGCTGGGCCAACGGATTAAAAAAGGCCGGCTATGCCACCAATCCCAAATACCCGCAGCTCATCATCGGGCTGATTGAGCGATACAATCTTGAAGACTATACCCTGATCGGTATGGGTAAAAAAGAAATGCCTGCCGACATGAAACCTGTTTTAGCCGCGCTGGATAATACCGATGTTCCCCAGACTCCCGGACGCACTGCGGAGCCGGGTGTAAGCGTCAACTAAATATATGGCTGATATTACTGTACATGATAAGCGCTTCTCCATATACCTTTCGGAGACCGTGCTGCAAGAAAGAATAAAAGAGCTGGCAGATGCGATCAATAAAGATTATGCCGGTAAGAAGGTATATTTTATTGCGATATTGAACGGCTCCTTTATGTTTGCTGCCGATTTTTTCAAATACCTTACTATCGACAGCGAGATCTGTTTTATAAAACTGGTTTCTTACAAGGGAACCAAGTCTACCGGCAATGTAACCACCGCCATCGGGCTGGAAGATGATCTGCACGGGAAAGATGTGGTGATCCTTGAAGACATCATTGACACCGGGAAAACCCTGCATTATTTTTTACCCCAATTACAACATCAGCAACCCCACTCATTAAAAATTGTAGCGCTGCTGCACAAAGCAGAAATGACCAAATATGAAGTGCCGATTGACTACACCGGTTTTGTGATCCCCAATAAATTTGTGGTGGGGTATGGGCTGGACTATGATGGCCTTGGCAGGAATCACGGTGCTATTTATCAACTGGCTGAGCCGGAGTAAGAACGGTATGTCGTAACTTTGCTCCCGTTTAAAATGACGGGTTGAAATGAGGATAGATACGCCGGAACGCTACAAGATCAATACCACTTCTTTTGACTATTACTGGAAGAAAGGAGCAGGTGCCTCCCTGCTGGAACGCTTGGGGTTTATGCCCGATATCGGTAACGCAGAGCAATACAAACATTATTTA
>JAGIAQ010000073.1 GCA_017744795.1 Niabella sp.
GGCCTACGGGCCTAACTAAAATTTTATCTAATGAAAAAAATCGTATTAAGCCTTTTTTCCCTTGCTGTTATTGCAGGTGCAAACGCACAAAGCGGAACCGTATTAGTAGGTGGTAATGTTGGTGTGCACACTAAAAATTATGTTGGAACCGGTAACACAACTGCAGATGGCAAAACAACACAGTTTGAAATTGCTCCCACTGTAGGTTACCAATTCAATGATAACTGGACATTAGGCGTAACCGGCGGCGTAGGTCTGTCAAAAACTGAACCTAAAGGTAGCAACACTGTTAGCAAAACATCTGATTTCAATGTAGGTCCTTTTGTACGTTACACGGCTCCTGTTTCTGACATTTTTGCTATTTATGGTCAGCTGCAAGGCGGTTACCAGGGCTACACCGACAAAACTGAAACTACAGTAGGCGGTGCTACCACAACCGTTAAATCTACCGGCAATGGTGGTTATGCACGTCTGTTCCCTGCTGTATTTATCAATGTAAAAAACAATTTCGGTTTGAACGTTGATTTTGGCGGTGTTGAGTTCAATTCTTTAAAAGCAAAAGGTGCTAACAAAGCGGCTAACACTTTTGACTTTACTTTTGGAAGAACATTTAACATTGGTATTTCCAAGAATTTCTAATTGTATTTAGAATACTTTATGAACAGCTCCGTTTTTGCGGGGCTGTTTTTTTATGTGTTGCCCGCAGCTTTGCGCTGATCTTTTCCGCTGATTTCCGTAAATGGTCGTTGCCTTCTGCGTTTATTCCGCAGGAACTGCGGGAGCCAATTCTAAAAAGCAACCTTTCCATATTATTTCATTGAACTTACTACTTTTATACAAAAAACGTGACGCGGATCGGCCTTTTATCAGACACCCACGGCTTTTTAGACGAAGCGGTATTTACTTATTTTAAGGATTGTGACACCATATGGCATGCCGGCGATTTTGGCAGCAGGGAACTGGTGGAACAACTCCAGCAATTTAAGCCGCTGCGCGGGGTTTATGGCAATATCGACGGGCAGGACATCCGCAGTATCTTTCCGGAAACGCTGACGTTTATGTGCGAAGGCGTAAAAGTGCTGATGAAACATATCGGCGGCTATCCGCCCAATTATAATAAAGACACCAAGCCATTACTACGGGCGGAACAGCCACAACTCTTTATCAGTGGCCATTCGCATATTTTGAAAATCATGTACGACGACCGCCTGCAGTGCCTGCATATGAACCCCGGCGCTGCGGGCAAACAGGGCTGGCATAAAGTAAGAACGCTGATCCGCTTTGCCATTGATGGAAAAGAGATCAAAAATTGCGAGGTGATCGAGTTGGGAGGGAAATAGTGAATAGTCAATAGTCAATGGTCCATTGTCGATGGTCAGTGAAAAAAGAAAGCAGCCCGGGAGCTGCAAAATTATTTAACAAACAAACATATCGCCACCAGATCAAAACCACATCCTGCCCGCACCAACGGCCCGGAACGGCCAGGGAACAGCAGCAAGAATGATGATCAGCGCCAGTACGTAAAAAAGTGCCGTTTTTCGCTGCTTTTTCCTGTCAGAAATATTCTTTTTGCCGGCCGCTTTTCCAATATGGATCAATACCACGGCAATAAGCATCATCGTGATATGCTCTACTGTAAAAAAGCGGGCAACGGGGTCGGCCATAATTTCAGCCATGGGTCTTGAGGTAAGTTGTTTATAGCCCCACGGTCCGGTAAACCATTGTATCAAACCTACCAGCAATTCAATGTCCACCGCAATCGTCAAAAATGTACCGATGCGGCTTTGCCCTTTTGTAAAAGGCTTATTGCCGGCACCTATACTCCTGAGTATTCCGATCACTAATAATAATAAGATTATCCAGCGCAAAAAGCTATGCAGGTGTAGCAGGCCCGTTTCCATAATTATTTATTTTGTAATAGAATTTGGCGAAATTAAGCAATAAATCACATACTGCGCCGATATTGGCCGCCCACTTCGTACAATGCGTGCGTTATCTGCCCTAATGAGCAGCTTTTTACACAATCCATCAATACCTCAAATAAATTTACCCCTTCAATGGCAGCTTGTTTTAACGCGGCAATTGCGGGGCCGCTTTTTTCGTTATTGCGTTCCCGGAAATTTTTAAGATTGGTTATTTGCTGCTCCTTTTCGGCAGGTGTGCTCCGGATCACTTCATTTGGCAAAATGGTAGGACTCCCCTGCTTATTTAAAAAAGTATTTACGCCGATCAAAGGCAAACTTCCGTCGTTCTTTTTCATCTCATAATACAGGCTCTCTTCCTGGATCTTATTGCGCTGGTACATGCGTTCCATGGCCCCCAGCACACCGCCTCTTTCGTTAATACGATCAAACTCCTTTAAAACTGCGGCTTCCACCAGATCGGTCAGCTCTTCTATGGCGAAGCTTCCCTGTATAAAGTTCTCCGATGCTGCGGTCCCCAGTTCCCGGTTAATGATCAGCTGTATCGCCATCGCCCTGCGCACACTTTCCTCGGTAGGTGTGGTGATCGCCTCATCATAGGCATTCGTATGTAATGAATTGCAATTATCATAAATAGCATAGAGCGCCTGCAGCGTGGTGCGGATATCATTAAAATCGATTTCCTGGGCATGCAGGCTACGGCCCGATGTTTGAATATGATACTTCAGTTTCTGAGAACGTTCATTTCCTTTGTACACATTTTTAATCGCCTTGGCCCAGATGCGGCGCGCCACCCGGCCGATGACGCTGTATTCGGGATCCATTCCATTACTAAAGAAGAAAGAAAGGTTGGGCGCAAAGTCATCGATATGCATGCCGCGGCTGAGGTAATATTCTACATAGGTAAATCCATTGGATAAGGTAAAGGCCAGCTGTGTTATAGGATTGGCGCCGGCTTCCGCAATATGGTAGCCGCTGATGCTGACACTGTAGAAATTTCTCACCTTATTTTTAATAAAGTATTCCTGTACGTCACCCATCAGTTTTAAAGCAAATTCGGTAGAAAAAATGCAGGTATTCTGCGCCTGGTCTTCTTTTAAAATATCGGCCTGTACGGTGCCGCGTACTTTTGTTAAGGTTGCCGCTTTTATTTTATCATAGGTAGCTTTATCCAACACCTCATCACCGCTCAATCCCAGCAAACCCAGGCCCAGCCCGTTATTGGAATGAGGTAATTCTCCTGGAGACAAGGGATTATTATATTTAGGCTCAGGAAAATGCGCAAATTTTTCCTGCCGAATAGCCGCCACCTGATCCCATAGACGGTGTTCCTCAATATATTTTTCGCACTCCTGGTCAATGGCAGCATTGAGGAAAAAAGCAAGAACAATCGGCGCCGGTCCGTTTATGGTCATGGAAACAGAAGTCGCCGGATGGCAGAGATCAAACCCGCTATATAATTTTTTTGCGTCATCAACCGTGGCAATGCTAACACCGCTGTTTCCGATCTTTCCATAAATATCCGGCCTGTGTTCCGGGTCTTCGCCATACAGGGTTACACTATCAAAGGCTGTGCTCAGGCGTTTGGCGGTGCTATCGGCACTTACATAATGAAACCGTTTATTGGTACGCTCCGGACAGCCTTCTCCTGCAAACATCCGGGTAGGATCTTCGCCTTCACGTTTCAGATCAAATACGCCAGCGGTAAAAGGAAACTTTCCCGGCACATTCTCCTGTAACTGCCATTTCAACAAATCGCCCCAGTCTTTATATTTGGGAAGCAATATCTTTTTTATGACCGTTCCGCTCAAAGAGGTTGCAGTTAACGGCAGGCTGATGGTTTTATCCCGCACGGTGAATTCAAAAACATCCTTTTCATATTGTTCCTGTAACTGCGGCCAGTTTTTTAGCAGCGCCCGCAGCTCCGGCTCCAGCTGCTTTTCCAGTGCCTGATAGTTTTGTTCTAATCGTTCTTTTATATGCTGGTCCGATTGCATTATTTCCGGTTTTTTAATTGTTTGTAAAACGTTTTCACTTTATCAATCAGATAGGTATGGTGCCCCCATGGGATGCCTGTCAGTAAAGGGTTTGACAGAAAATAATCTGTTGCTTCAAATTGCGCAACAGGCTGTTGCGTAATTGACAGATCAGGGTAGGTAACAGCAAATTGTTTCATGTAAAGCAGGTTGCGTACAGAAAAGCCTCGTACATCCGGAAAAGACTTTTGCAGATCATCAGCCAGTTGTTCAATCACTTTTGCTCCCCAGTCTTCCACATCAACCTTCTGAACGATCTGCTTTCCGATAAACCAGTACAACAGCAACATGTTGGTATTAACCGCCAATGATGATTGCAGGCGGCTTTGCGTGATCTGCTCCTTTAAGGTTCCCAGCCATTTTTTATATGATCGGATTATTGCCATTATAAATTACAACTCTTTATCACACCATCCAGTTGATACAACTTTGTGGCAACTGCTGCTTTTTCATCTGCCCATTGATTATACAGCCGGATAGATTCTGAAATATCAGAAAGATAGCGTACCCGTTTGCCCGGAATAATGGCCCGCTCTGTTGGCGCAGCTCCCTGAAATGAAATTATTTCGTCAAAACCAGCAGCACATTTTACATTCAATACCTGAATAATTTTTTGAAACAGCGCATTAACCCCCTGGTCATTGAATTTCGCTGCAATGGTTCCGATCACTGGCAATGCCTCATCCGGCTCCTGCCATAACTGATGATTCCTTCTATATTGTTTACGCACTTCCATCAGTGCGTCTAAAGCGCCCGCTTTATCAAATTTGTTAATGCAAATGATGTCGGCATAATCGAGCATATTTATTTTCTCCAGTTGAGAGGCCGCGCCGTATTCGGGGGTCATTACATACATACCTGCATCTACATGATCAACAATCGAAGCATCGCTCTGGCCTACCCCCGCGCTTTCCAGGATGATCAGATCAAAGGCAGCCGCCTTACAAACATCGATCGCTTTTTGGATAGCACCACTCAAGGCTACATGATCGTCCCTTGTGGCCATGGAACGCATATAAGCCCTGGGATGTGCGATGGCATTCATCCGGATGCGATCGCCCAGCAGGGCTCCGCCTGTTTTTTTGCGGGAAGGATCTACAGAAACAACCGCAATGGTTTTCTCAGGATACTGGTTTAAGAAGCGGCGCACCAATTCATCAGTGACAGAGGATTTACCAGCGCCTCCCGTTCCGGTTATACCCAACACCGGGATTTTTGCACCACTCTTTTGCCCGGGTATTTTTAAATGATCTTCCTCCCCGGCTTCAACCTGAGTTATGGCGCGCGCAATAAAGCGAATATCTTTGGCTTCATGTAACGGGGGATCACTATGCCAGTTACCCGGCGCCTGCGCGTAGGCATTCAGTGCTGATGCTGACCCGGCGCAACGGATCAGGTCTTCGATCATTCCCTCTAAGCCCAATTTTCTTCCGTCATCCGGACTATAGATCCGATCAATGCCGTATGTATGCAATTCCTCTATTTCCTGGGGCAGGATCGTTCCGCCTCCACCGCCAAAGATCTTTATATGCCCGCAACCGGCTTCATTAAGCAGGTCTTTCATATATTTAAAAAATTCCAGGTGACCGCCCTGGTAGCTGGTAATGGCGATGGCATGCGCATCTTCCTCAATGGCACATTCCACAATTTCCTGCACGCCGCGGTTATGCCCCAGGTGAATGATCTCGACCCCTTTCGACTGAAGGATCCGTCGCATGATATTTATCGCAGCATCATGCCCGTCAAACAGGGACGCCGCGGTAACGATACGTAAAGTAGCACTTTTCATTTCCGAACAATTGTTAGCAAATGTAGTTGAAAAGTTTACAAGTTGAAATGTTTAAAAGTTAACGAGGAACTCTTATCCGCCTATCAACTACTTTTGCAGACGATGAATCAACGGGAACTTTTTTTGCGGCATGTGGGGCAAACGTCTGCGGCTCCGCTTTCACTTGAAATTGCAAAAGCAACAGGCTGCAGCCTATTTGACACGGCGGGCAAGGAATATATTGACCTGATCGGCGGCATCAGCGTGGCCAACACCGGGCACCGGCATCCGGCAGTTATTGAAGCTATTAAAAACCAGCTGGATCAATACCTGCATGTGATGGTATATGGTGAAGTGGTGCAAAGTCCGCAGGTGCAATATGCCAAACAACTTGCTGATCATTTACCAGCGCAACTGAACTCGGTTTATTTCACTAATTCCGGCGCAGAGGCTGTGGAAGGAGCCATGAAGCTGGCCAAACGGTATACCAATCGGACCCGCATCATCGCTGCAAAAAATTCTTATCATGGTTCCACACAAGGCGCACTGAGCATCCTGGGCGATGAATACTGGCGTAATGCCTATCGGCCCTTGTTACCGGACATTCTGCATGTTGATTATAATAGTTATGAATGGCTCCACCAGATCAATGAATCTACCGCCTGCGTCATACTGGAAACGGTTCAGGCAGAGGGTGGCATCATTGCCCCTCAGGCGGACTGGTTGCAAACTGTCAGAAAAAAATGTTCAGAGACGGGGACCTTATTCGTATTGGACGAAATACAGGCTGGGTTTGGCCGCACGGGAAAGCTTTGGGGATTTGAGCATTTTGACGTGGTACCTGATATATTATTATTGGGAAAAGCGCTGGGGGGCGGCATGCCGCTGGGAGCCTTTATAAGTGACCGCAACATAATGATGGCACTTACCGAGAACCCTGTGCTGGGGCATATTACCACTTTTGGAGGGCATCCGGTTTCCTGTGCCGCGGGACTGGCGGCCTTAAGAGTAGTATTGGATGAACTGCTTGCAGAAGCCGTTTCGGCAAAAGAACAATTATTCAGATCATTGCTTACCCATCCCCTGATAAAAAATATTAGCTCTTTTGGTCTGTGGATGGCAGTAGATCTGGACACCTTTGAGCGCAACAAAAAACTGATCGATGCCGTTCTCGAAAATGAAGAAACCGGCGTATTTACCGACTGGTTTCTATTTGCATCTTCCTCTTTCAGGATTTGCCCGCCGTTAACGATCTCTGAGGCTGAGATCCGGAAGGCCTGCAGCATTATTATAAATGCCTTAAACAATATATAAATAAGCATCGTAAATGAACGAACAGGAAAAAAAGAACGCGGCCCTCGAAGCGGTATCTTATATAAAAAACGGACAGATCATTGGCCTGGGGACCGGTTCCACAGCCTATTTCGCGATCCTCCGCATTGGTGAGTTAGTAACAAACGGACTGGCTATAAAAGCGATCCCCACATCGGAGGAAACAAAACGTTTGGCCACGGAATTGGGCATCCCCTTAATTGATGTCAACGACGTGAACGCAATTGATGTCACTATTGACGGGGCAGACGAATTTACCCCTGGGCTTCAGTTGATAAAAGGCGGCGGCGGCGCATTATTGAGGGAGAAGATCGTGGCCTCCATTACAAAGCAACAAATCATTATCGCGGATTCCTCGAAAAAAGTAGAAAAACTGGGTGCGTTTAAAGTGCCGGTTGAGGTAATTCCATTTGCATCCAATGCGGTTTCTCTTAAACTAAAATCATTAAACGGTGCCGTAGCCTTACGGACGAAGAATAATGCTGTTTATTTAACAGATCAGCAAAACTATATATTGGATGTTGATTTTGGATTGATCGATAATCCCACGGCTCTGGCAAAAGCATTGGATCATATTACTGGTATTGTGGAGCACGGGCTGTTTATTGATATGGCTTCGATGGTAATTTGCGGACAGGGAGAAAAGACAGAGACCTATGAGGTTTCGAAAATCTCATAGATCTAAAACGTCAACCGCACACTTCCAAACACCCCGAAGCGGGCCGTGCTTTGTTTGATGTTGCTGTTGGGTAATACGCGCCAGATGCAATCTACCCTGAAAAAGCGGAGGATATTGTCAATGCCTGTTCCTACTTCCATATAGGTTTTACCGTCCAGCGACTGGAAGTTGTGTCCCTCCTTAAAATTAAGTGCTTTGTTTTCGTCGGAAAGAGCGCCCCACAGGGCTTTCACTGTATAAAACTGCCGGAATTTCAGTTTGGGTATGAGTTTAAAAATACCGTTACCGATATTGTGCTCGAAGTTGATCCCCGCGTAGCGATCATTAATAAACTCATACCGGTTCATCATATTAAAGGCATACCGGTTATAATAATACAGTTCATTACCCGGCGCCACATCTAAAAACATGTAAGGAACCGTGCCAAATGTTTTTCCCGCGTACACCTGGTAATTGATCACGCCCAGCGGCGGGATCCGCAATACTTCCGATACGCTTCCCTGGAGCTTTGTGTAGTTATAGTCGCCACCCAAAAGCCCCGAAACCCCTTTTATAAAAGTTGCTTCCACTATGGGATATTTACTACCCAGGCTGCTTCTGAAAAAATTGGATTCAATAAATTTTTCCTGGAAGGCATAACGGAATTTCAAAGTAATATCTGTACCAGTTAAACTGTTTTTATTAACACTGAATGAGTCTGCCGGAATCAGGTTCTGTAAGGGCCGGTAGGTTTTCCTGGACAGATTCGTCAATACGGAAAAACCCTTTCCCAGTTCATTAAAAAATTCGAACTGCGCTTGCTCCAGGTTAATATATTTAAATGGGATATTGGGTTTGCGGATGGCCAGGGCAAAAATGTTATCATTGGAAATTTCACCAAAATAAGTCTGACCGTAATCCAGATCATTTTTATATCCCAAATACCAATACTGCCGTTTCGGTTCTTTTTTGGGCAGATAGAAAGCTTCTGCTTCTCCTTTAAATTTTTTGTCGCCAAAACCATAGGCCAGGTAGCCGTGCCACCAAAGCTTTTTATCGAAGTGGATATTGCTGGCCACGTCGAACCGGGTACGAAAGCCTTCCCAGGCATTGCCGGTAAACCAGTTATAAGCAGAGCCTAATTGTACATTGCCCACATTAAACAAACCCGAGCCTAAAAAAGCGATCTGCTTCGTTATTTTTTTATACCGCGGCGAATTGAGCACCGTATCCATCATATTCATGATGTTCATTTCATTGGTACTGAGCCCTTCCTGCCGCGCGCTGTCCCAATAGTTTTGATTCTTGTCTCCCGAGCCGGTTTTTACAACAATCTCTTCGATTTTTTTATTTTGTTTCAGGATGTTTGCAACACTACTGTCATTGGTACGCGCATCCTGGTAGGTGGTCGTCTTGCGCGCAATGAAACCCGGCACCTGCTTTCCAATTGGAGAAAAACTTGCCACAAACTTATCCTTTGCAATAAACCAGGTACTGTCGTTTATTTTCTTGTACTCCTGTATCAGGCTTAAACGATCCAGAAAATTTACATCGGCGGACCGATCCAGGCGCAGGCTCATTTTCTGAATGGCAAAACTCCCTGAGGCCACCCAGCAATCGCCTTCAAAAGTATTGGTTCCTTTGCTTTTTGGAGTAAACACCAAATGATAAAATTTCTGGTTGTCGATGCGTTGGGTATCACTCAACGCATATTTATAATAGGCGCTGCCGTTGCGGCTGACCGGACTTACAAAAAGCCGGTTAAACACATTTATAAAGTCGTTGTAAACATTGAACACCTGATCCATCCCGCCCAGGAACTTCACCATACTTGCATTTTTGATGCCGTTGGTATTATAGGCTTTTATCTCCTCTCTTCGACGCAGCGGGTCTTTTTGATAATAATAATCAGAAATGGATTCCGTTAAATAAGCGGGCAAAAATTTGACCCCTTCCGCGGTGTCGATGTTTTTATTGATGAGGTCATTCATCGGGCGAAAAGGTTTGATCCGCGTTACTTTTTCAATGGTTTTTAAATGGGTCAGATCCAGCTCCAGCTTATTATAGATCTCGTAATAAAAATTTTCAAAATGCCGGAAACGATCGTTATAAGGCCTGTGCTTTACAAGATTTTTCCAAACATACAGGCCCATGTCTATTTTAGCTTTTACCACCACATCACCGTAATCTTTGGGGTCCAGTAAAACGATCAGCGAGTCTTTTATGGGGTCAACGGCAATTTCTTTTGTTTCATAGCCCACATTAGAAACCACTAAGGTATCTGAAGGCCATGCTTCCGCAACAAAATGAAAACCACCAGCGGAATCTGCAACAAAACCAGTATTGGTATGTTTAAACTGAAGAGAGGCAAAGGGAATGGGTTCATCGCTATGGTTATCCCTTATGGTACCAGTGAGTGTTTTCTGGGCAGATGCCGACAGTTGCCACAATAATATCCCCAACAATAAACCTGCCTTCCTCATTCGATGTTCTTAATTTCCAAAAATTCAATTATTTTCACCCGCATTTTTATGTTCAATACAGGCACTGAAACCCATTGATTCATTTGAATAGACGCTTTTTCATCCGGGTTCGTTACCTAAAAATAAATATTTGTTATGTTATATATTCATCGTTTTGTTTTTAATCCTTTCCAGGAAAATACCTATGTCATTTATAATGAATCAAATAAATGTATCATTGTCGATCCCGGATGCTATACCGAAGAAGAACAGGAGCAACTGGTGCGCTTTATTGACGAAAATAAGCTGGAACCGGTTTACTTGCTCAACACCCATTGTCATATTGATCATATTTTAGGAAACCAGTTCGTAGCCGAAAGATGGGCCCTTCCTCTCTACATACATCAGGAAGAGTTGCCGCTTTTACAGGCAGGTCCAAAAATCGCTGAAAAATATGGCTTTGATTTTAAACCCTACACTGGTAATGTGTTATTTATAAGCGAAAAAGATACGATAGCCCTGGATAGCGACGAATTTACAATACTATTTACCCCCGGGCATTCTCCGGCCAGCCTTTCCTTTTACAACGGGGAAAACAGCCTGTTGATCAGCGGCGACACGTTGTTTAGCGGAAGCATCGGGAGAACAGATCTGCCGGGAGGCGATTACGGTACGCTGGAAACATCCATCCGGACACAACTTTATACCCTGCCTGACAATACTAAAGTGTATAGCGGGCATGGTCAGGGAACCAGTATTGGCTATGAGAAAAGGAATAATCCGTTTGTGCAGGAGAATTAAGTTACAAGTTTCAGGTTACAGGTTTCACGTAGACCTGTAACCTGAAACTTGTGACCTGCAACTGTTTTTAGTACCTCCGGATCTGCTCTTTCAGTAGTTTACGGGCAAAGTGAATACGGCTTTTAATAGTTCCCAGCGGTTCCTGCAGGTATTCTGCAATTTCCTGGTATTTATAGCCTTCAAAATAAAGGCGAAAGGGAACTTTAAAAGTTTCCGGTAAATTTTCAATTGCCACCAGGATCTCTTTTTCCCGGAGCGAACTTTCCGCTGTATTTACCACGGAAACCTGCTTCAGGTTAATAAGGTAATCTTCCGGCGTACTGTCCAGTATTGTTTTGCGCTTGGCATTCCTGCGGTAATCATTTATAAAAATGTTCCGCATGATGGTGAATAACCATGCTTTTATGTTCGTACCGGTATTATATTTTTCCGAGTTGGCCAGCGCTTTATAAAGCGTTTCCTGGTAAAGGTCGTTGGCCGATTCTGAATTTTTTGTCAGATTCACAGCAAAAGGCTTCAGAAAATCAGCATTATCCACCAACAGTTCATTGAATTCTTTATTTGCCATAACACCCTCCTTCGTTTGAAATTTGTCTAAATTACAACTTTACGCAATCTGCGCAACGCCGCTGATCATTTATTACAAAAAGTTTACCGTTTGACGGCGACTGCCATCCCGGCAGGAAGAGGCTTTGATAGACAATGTACATTTGACAGAAAAACCGACGGCTTGCTGTCAAGCATAAACCAATTTACAAGATGGTATTTAACAGTTGGCCACCTGCAATGAGTTCCTGAAGTTTTTGCGGGATTTCCAGTGATTGCATTCTCGACATATGGCCGCTATGGTGGAGGTCGGATCCCACGAATGAATAAAAATCATGCTCTAACAAATATTCCGCAATTTCTTTAACTCTGCTTCCATATCCGCCGGTAACAGACAAAAGGTTCATTTGAAACAGGACTCCGTTTTCTTTTATTTCATGAAAAACATCCCATTGTTTATGAAGATAAACGTAACGCTCAGGATGCGCCAAAATAGGTTGATAACCCGCCATTTGCATATCAAACAACATATCTTTCATGGATAAAGACAGATGCATGGTAGAAAACTCGGTCAGTACCATATTGTCTTTTACAGTTAACAGCGGTTGTTTCTTTTGTAGCAGGTCCAATACATGATCGTCAAGGAAATATTCGGCGGCGGCAGTAATTTCGATATCTATCTGATTTTCTTTCAGAGCTTTACGAACTAATTCAAGCTTGTTTTGAATCAGATCGGGCGTATTCTTATAAAGATCCCACAAGATATGTGGCGTTGTTATTATTTTGGAATATCCCAACTGCTGAAACTGGCGGATCAAACCGACAGAAGTTTCAAGATCCGGAGCGCCATCGTCAATTCCCGGCAGCAAATGAGAGTGCATGTCAGCTTTGATCAACGTATAGTCCAGTTTACACTTTTGATTTTTTTTTGAGAAAAGGCCAAACATATTTTAAATAATTACGCAAATTAAATTCTCTCTGAACCGACAATACTTACCATCTCAGGTCATTTTATCTCATTTTGGGAGTCAATTGCCTTACTTTTGGAAGTTTGCTGCCTCAAAGATAAACGGCAAGCAAGCAGTTAACTGCTTCTTTTAACGCCTAAAAACAATAAGTTCAGTGTTCATTAACAAACAGCAAGCTACGTGCCATTATTTACTGCTGATAAACTCCTTAGGCTGTTTATGCCATTCCTCAGAGGGAAGATTCTTAAAATAGTCGTATGTTATTGCAAGGCCTTCCTTCCGGGAAACTTTAGGTTCCCAGCCCAGTATTTTTTTTGCCTTAGTGATGTCCGGCTGACGTTGTTTGGGATCATCTACCGGCAGCGGCTTATAGATTATTTTTACCTTATTCCCTGTAAGGGCCAGTACTTCTTCCGCAAAATCCTTTAAGGATATTTCGTTAGGGTTCCCAATATTTACCGGCTGGGAATAGTCGCTCAACAGCAACCTGTAAATCCCATCGATCAGGTCGGCAACAAAGCAGAAACTCCGGGTTTGCGATCCGTCGCCAAAAACGGTGATATCCTCGCCCCGCAGTGCCTGCCCGATAAAGGCCGGCAACGCGCGGCCGTCGTTCAGCCGCATCCTTGGTCCGTAAGTATTAAAAATGCGTACGATCCGCGTATCCACGTTATGAAAACTATGATAGGCCATGGAGATCGATTCCATGTACCGTTTCGCCTCATCATAAACGCCTCTGGGCCCCACGGGGTTTACATTACCCCAATATTCTTCCGTTTGCGGGTGCACCAGTGGGTCTCCGTACACTTCGCTTGTTGAGGCTACCAGCATCCTTGCTTTCTTGTCTTTGGCAAGGCCGAGACAATTATGAGTGCCCATGGCCCCTACTTTCAGGGTTTGAATGGGGATCTTTAAATAATCGATAGGACTAGCCGGAGATGCAAAATGTAAAATATAATCCAGCTGACCGGAAATGTGAATATACTTTGTTATATCGTGATGATAAAACTCAAAATCAGGATTAGGAAAGAGATGTTCCAGGTTCTTCAGATCACCAGTGATCAGATTATCCATCCCAATAACGCTATACCCTTCACTAATAAATTTATCACAAAGGTGCGAACCCAGGAAACCGGCGGCGCCGGTTATTAAAACTCTTTTTTTCATTATAAATTATGTTATTATTCTTTTCAACGGAAACTGTATTCTCACAAACAATGGAGCAATTATCTGTGGTTTACCAAACGAATTTATAACAATTTCATAGTTATACGATACAATTCCATTAAATATCCTACCCAGGGCTATACAGGAAACCGATGCTCATCGCTTGCTGCTCCTAATGCCCGGTCCGCCATAACCAATATACGAGAAGGGGCAACGGTTGCCTGTAAGGAGAAGAGATGACCCGGCGGGATATGCAAAATATCAAGCTGCGCTGCATCAAGTTCAAAAGACAGGGCATGAGTGCCATCCAGATCGGGCTCCTTCCAATCCGTTATTGGAAGCACCATAATGCGAAAGCCGCCGGACAGCACTGTAAACCAGCGATTTTCAATTTCATGGCCGATCCATCCCCTCACAAAAGTTTCATCATTATGCTCGATCGTATAAATCCGCTTAACCGGGCCGGCGTCAAAATTATTATTGAACAACAAGGTACCTCTTGCGTCATTATGCGCACCACCGTGTATTATTGCAGGACTCATGCTATCACTCATTTTGGGAACAGCAATATTACCAAAACATAATTATTTACTTTAGAAATATAATTTGTACTTTAACCACTAATTTCAAGAAAATGAAGATCCGATACCGATCGCTTGATGTTTTCAGGGGCGCTACCGTTTGCCTGATGATCCTGGTGAACAACCCGGGCAGCTGGGCCCACATTTATGCACCGCTGGACCATGCGCCCTGGCACGGCCTTACACCTACCGACCTTGTGTTCCCTTTTTTCCTGTTTGCCGTGGGCAACGCCATGTCCTTTGTAATTCCGAGATTACAGGAAGCAGGCCCTGCTGAATTCTGGAAAAAAGTGACCAAACGCACGCTGATCATTTTTGGCATTGGTCTTTTCTTAAACTGGTCTCCTTTTGTAAGATGGAATGGCGATACCCTGCAGGCTGTTACCTGGGTAACTGACCCCGAAAAAAACATTGGCATACGTATTTTTGGCGTATTGCAGCGGATCGCGTTTTGTTATTTTTTCGCCTCCATTATTGTTTATTACCTAAAGCCCAAAACAGCTTATTTTTTATCATTGGTGTTATTGCTGGCTTATTGGGGGCTTTGCATCATAGGCAACCCCGCCGATCCTTATAGTTTGAAAGGCTGGTTTGGTACCAATATAGATAAAGCCATTCTGCATATTCCCCATATGTATAAGGGAGAAGGGATCCCCTTTGATCCCGAAGGGTTCGCCAGTTCTTTAGGAGCCATTGTACAAATTGTTTTCGGGTATTTTGTTGGCATGTATATTAAAAACAGCAGCGCGCAAATTCCTAAAGACCTTACTGATAAACAGGATCCGCGGAACCCCATGTTCAAAATGCTTACTGTTCTTTTTATTGCCGGCGTAGGCTTGCTGGTGACAGGATTCTGTTGGGACATGGTATTCCCGATCAATAAAAAAATATGGACCAGCTCCTACACGGTCTACACTACAGGGCTGGCGATTATCACGCTTTGCGTAATGATCTTTTTCATTGAAATAAAAGGAAGCAAGAGCTTTTTAGCCACCTTCTTCGAGGTTTTTGGCAAAAACCCCTTGTTCATCTTTGCCCTGAGCGGCTTTTTGCCCCGACTAGCAGCTTTGTTCAAAACCAAGGCGGGTGTCACCCCCTGGAACTGGCTTTATATGAAGGTACTGGTGCATACGCCCGGCGCCAAGGAAAATGGTTCGCTGCTTTTTGCCATCTGCGTGATCATTTTTATGTGGGCCATTGCGTATTGGCTCGATAAAAAGAAGATCTATATTAAAGTATAGCTGCGTATTTTTGCGGGCATTAACAAAACAGAATAATGAAAGCAGTGGATGCCCGCAACAGGAACAGGAATTATTTTAGCATTTTTTTAGTATCGATCATCATACCCTTTTTAATAACATCCTGCACCCAGGACAATGTAAAAAAGGACGACTCGCTTAAAAAATACTTCGACGAGAACCATTTAACCGGTTGCTTCGCTTTGTTGGATAACGGCACTGGTGATTTTACCGTTTATAATCTTGCCCGCTATCGCGATAGTGCCTATCTCCCGGCAAGCACTTTTAAAATTGTAAATTCATTAATTGGATTGCAGACAGGTATTATTTCCAGCGACAGCATGATCATTCCCTGGGATGGCGTGGTACGGCGCCCTGAATGGGATAAAGACTTAACTATGTACCAGGCGTTTCGCGTATCAGCAGTACCCTATTACCAGGAGGTGGCCCGCAGAATAGGAAAAGAAAAGATGGAATACTGGCTCGATTCCTTACACTACGGCGCGGGTAAAAAAGATACACTCTATAAAATAAAATCAAAGATTGACAGTTTCTGGCTGGATAATTCAGTAAAAATAACACCAGATGAAAACCTGGGCATTGTAAAAAGACTTTACTTTAATGAATTGCCCTTCTTTAAATTATACCAGGAAAAAGTAAAGCATGCCATGCTCTTTGAAGACAATGCCAATTATAAGCTGGCCTATAAAACCGGCTGGGGCACTACGGATAAGAATCATGCTTTAGGCTGGATCACCGGGTGGATCGAAGAAAATAAACACCCTTATTTCTTTGTACTGAATGTTGAATCGCCCGACCCGAATTACGATATGACCACCGTTCGACTAAAAATGTTAAAAGACATTTTAAAACAACTGGGCTTTTTTGAGGGAAAAATGTAGCATCTGGCAGCAGGATGAAATGTTAACAAGTTTATAAGGAAGCGGCCCTTTTAGCTTTTAAACGGGGCAACTTGTTAACTTTACCCCAGATGAGTTTTGAATTTCAATATATCTACTTCATTTGGCTGGCAACGGCAGTATTGCTGTTCCTGTTCCTGTTTTCAGTTGTAAAACGCTGGAAACGCCGTACCATAAAGCGAATAGGAGAACCCGCGCTGGTAAAAGCCATGATCAGAGGGTATAGTCCCATCCGGTTCAATTTCAAATTCCTTTTATTATGCCTGGCTTTTTTGATGGGCGTATTAAGTGTCATGAGCCTCAGAAAGCCGGGTGGAGATGACGGTATAAAACGCTCGGGCATTGATGTGGTCTTTGCCCTGGACCTGAGCAAAAGTATGCTGGCACAGGATGTAAAACCCAGCCGGTTACTGCTGGCCAAGCAGTTTATCAGCAAATTGATGGACGCCATGCCCAATAACCGTGTAGGACTTGTGTGGTTTGCCGGGAAAGCGTTTATTCAAATGCCCATCAGTGCCGATCATGGTTCGGCGCAGATGTATGTGGACGACGCTTCACCGGATGTAGTGCCCGTAAAGGGAACGGTGATAGGGGATGCATTGGAACAAAGTCTGAAGGCCTTCGGCGAACGCGAAGCAAAATATAAAGCCGTCATACTTATTTCCGACGGGGAAGATCATGATGAAAAAGCGATGGAAATTTCAAAGCAAATGGCGTCGCGTGGCCTGATGGTGAATACCGTGGGCATCGGCTCACCCGAAGGTACTTTTATCCCGGATGATTCTACCGGCGGCAACAAGCTGGATCCCGCTACCGGGAAACCTATTATTTCCAAACTGAATGAAAAAGAGCTGCAGCAGATCGCAGCGAACTCGCATGGCGTTTATGTGCATTTGACAGACATCAACACAGCTATTAAAACAATCAATGCCCAATTAGCGCAAATCGATAAAAAGGTGTCGGGAGATGTAAGCCTGATGAGCTTTTCCTATTACTTCTGGGTATTTGCCACTATTATGGCGCTTTGCCTGGTAGCAGAGCAGTTATTGCCCGATGGCAGAAAAATAAAAAAAGAAGAATGAAGATCGGTTTTATTTGTTTATCCGTATGCATCGCTATTCCTGTTTTTGCCCAGGATAACGGGGCGCAGCATATAAAAAAGGGGAATGATCTTTTTAAAAAAGGATCGCTGCCAGAGGCTATTGCAGAATATGACAAAGCCACCAGCGGTACTAACAAATATGTGGCACTGGTAAACAAAGGTGATGCCTTATTCCGTTTGAAGAAATACGACGAAGCGCTGAAAAGTTACCAGCAGGCCAACGAAGCCGGCAATACCGATGCGGGTCTTCGCTCCGGTGCTTTTTATAACGCCGGTGTCGTGTACTCTAATCAGAATAAACTGGATGAAAGCATTGAGGCGTATAAGAACGCGTTGCGTTTAAACAGCAACGACGTAAATGCCCGGGAAAATTTACAAAAAGCATTGCTGGAAAAGAAGAAACAAAGCGGCGGTGGTGGTGGTGGCGGGAAAGACAAAAACGACCAATCGCAGCAGCAAAAGTCTAAACTGAGTCAATCTCAATCCCAAAACAAACTGGATAAGCTCGAAGAAAAGGAAAAAAATACGCAGGAGCGTATTTCCGAAAATAAATCGCAATACGGCACCAGTAATGCTAAAGACTGGTAATTTATCGTCAATTGAATTTTCTATTGAACAACTACGGGCTTCCCGAACTTTTCCGCTTCGCTGTGCATGAATTGCTCAAAACCCTGTTTACTTGCAAAAGCCGGGTTCGTTAATTCCCAGCCAACATAATACCGGTAAATAACTGGCAGCGTTGCTACAGGCGCCATTTCCAATGTAAAAGCATTGGTAATATCTGTATTGGAAGCTGTGATGTGATCGTACCCTTTAAAGTTTTTTATATTGGTGAGTATCCCAAGCCCCAGCATATCTTTATTTTCACTTTGGCGGTCATAAGTATATAAACCAACTACGCCCTTCTCATTAATTTTATAATCGGCTTTGCTGAAGAAATCGATAGTGCCGGTCACCAGCAGGGCGTCTTTGGGCAGTGCATCCACCTTCACCTTATTTTCAAAAAAATATTGGCCGCCCCAGATGCTGATCTGTTCTGTAACCGTTATCGGACGTGCATCCGGAAGATACTCCCAGTTTTTATATATCATTTCAAAAATAGAGCGAATGGGCCCTGTCGTTATTTGCTTGTAGATGACCTGCGCATTCCGGCCAAAACGAATCACCGTGTCCTTTCCATTTGTTTTTACTTTTAAAGCCAATGCTCCGGCGCCCAATGAATTGCCTACTTTGAGGATATCCATTCCCCAGTCGGACAGGTTATGATAGCTTTTGGAAGGATCGGCGCCCACTTCATCCAAAACCATTTTTGAAGTACGTTTTCCCCACAAGTCATTCGCGTTCCTTGTATCGAAATATTTCCGGAACCCAACTTTATCATTTTCCCAGGCCGGGCCTTCCGTTAAATAAGGAGGCAATTTTTGCTTGGAGAAATCCGTGGGTTTATTATTCAACGGCATAGTATCCGTTAGCACATTACCACCAAAATGTTCATCAGCAAGTTTGTGCTTTTGTCGCACGTATGAGCGCACCACTGCTTTTATTGCAGCAGGTTTATCTGCAGCCGCTATCGTCAAAACCTTTTTTTCGTTGGGTTTTAAATCGAGGAGCAGCGCGGCTTCATCCCAGATACCATCGCCGTTTAAATCATCGTATTGCACCAACTGCGGAACCTTCTCGTCATTGATCAGCACATATTGCCGGCTGTTTAAAGCAGGCAGCTTCCTTTTTAGCTTGCTGCGTTTTAAAACAACTAGTTCATCCTTACGTTCAATGGACGAAGGATTGGTAACGCTAATGGTTTTAGGTTGCGCAAAAGCATTCAGGCTCCCCGCTACAAAAATCAATACGAATAATTTCCTCATAATATAAAATCTTATTGCGCTTTTACAGCCTGCCGTGCGATCAACACCCATTTGCCGCTTACTTTTTCCCAAACCGTCATGATCTTTAAAGTTGTATGGCCGGGCTGCTTATTGTCGTTCGTATCTGCATCTAATAAGTGACGCACAATAGCTGTATTATTCACCAAATAAATGGTTTGATCCTTAATATCGATTTTTGTAAAGTCCGATGCACCGGTTTTAAATGATTCCAGAAATTCTGTTTTATTCTGCACCTTTCCACTGGAATGTCCATAGGTTAATTTGGCTGAAGCCAAAGCACTCAGAACCGGCACATCGCTGTCCAGCATCGCTTTTGTCAACTTTTTAACTACCGCTTCCACTTCCTGTTGGCCCCTGGTTTGCGCGAATAAAGATCCGGCGGGTATTGTCAGTAGTAAAAATAAAAAAGCAAAAAATCGTAATTGCATAACACTTATTTTAGCTACAAATATATTCTTTAATCATTCAAACAGCTCCCGGGTATATCAGATTTTATTTTCTCACACCTGCCAAACTGCGTCATTCCCTGCAACGACGCAAAGACGCTAAGAGTTTCTCGCAGTCCCGATAGAGCCATCGGGACAAAGGAGCAATGACGCGGCGGATGACTTTCAAAAATCTGTGAGCCATTGTTTTCAAGGGATATGTTATTTTTGGCAAATGCAATCATTCCGGTATCTGTTATTGATCCCACTATTGGCGCTATTGTTTTCCTGTTCCTCTGCGAGAAAAAGCCGGCGAACAAATGTGCTCACGGGCAGTACTGCTGAAACTATTT
>JAGIAQ010000074.1 GCA_017744795.1 Niabella sp.
ACCCCGGGGGCATTAGTGAAGCCAACCGGCTTTTTTATGCGGTAAATGGATTTCTTATTGCACCGGCATTGCTTTCCGATGAAGAAATTAATACGCTAAAAAAGGAAACGGCCGCCATTTTTCGCGGGGAGCGCGGGCAGGTGGAGGGTATGCTGGACGTAACGGCCGGAGCAACGGACGCCGACGTTTTAAAAAAGTATGTGGCGATTCATTTCCCGCATAAAATTTCACCATTGATTCATTCCGTCTTGTCGCATAAAAAGATCGTGGAAGTGTTGACGGCAATTATTGGCCCTGATGTGAAATGTATGCAATCCATGTTATTTGTAAAAGGGCCCGGGAAAGCAGGCCAGTCCTGGCACCAGGATGAATTTTATATTCCCACAAGAGACCGGTCGCTGACGGGTGTATGGATTGCCATTGATGATGCCAGCGTTGAAAACGGCTGCCTGTGGATTGTTCCGGGACGGCCGGATTATATAATGAAGCGGGTAAAAAATGATGACAATAACTATGCAGATGTGGATACAATTGATGTGGCTCCCTATCAGCAACAGCAAGTTCCTGTGGAAGTAAAAAGCGGGTCGGTGGTGTTCTTTAATGGCTATACACTGCATAGCTCTTTAAGGAACCAAACAGCAGATTGTTTCAGAACCGCTCTGGTAAATCACTATATGAGCGCCGGTTCTATGTTGCCCTGGGATCAGGACGGGAAACTGGCCCCCACGGAAGACCTGCGGGATATTGTGCTGGTAGCCGGTATTGACCCTTATGAGTGGAAGGGGCTGGTGGACTTGAACAAACCTTATCTAAGGCCGGAGGTATTAAAAATAAAAAGTCAGGACTGAAAATCATTGAAGCATTAAGAATAGTCGGTGGGTGCTTAATGAACCTTAACTACTTAATGGTTTCTTAAATTATGAATACTTCTTTTATCAATTAAAACTTAAAGCGCTTGGAAATACAGTTTTATTGCCCCCGCTGGGGCAGCGAGCATATCAGTTGGGAGTTGTTTTTGGAGCAGGTGAAGGCGGCCGGTTATAATGGTGTGGAATATGCTGTGGGAAATGCCACGGCAACGGAAGAGATAGACCGGGTATGCAACCTGGCCGAAAAATATAAATTAAAGCTCATTGCACAATGCTATGATACCGGAGAAGCAAACTTCTCAAGGCATACGGATCTTTATTGCCGCTGGTTCGAAAAAATAAAGCCCTATCCCTGGGTAAAGATCAATTCACAAACCGGGCGGGACCTTTTTAGTTTTGACCAGAACAGGGAACTGGTGGCCTGTGCCAGCGGGTTTACAAAGGATACCGGCCTGCAGGTGGTACATGAAACCCACCGTAATAAATTTTTATTTGCCGCGCATATTGCAAAGGATTGCCTGGAAAAAATACCGGATATGAAAATTACATTTGATGTTTCGCATTGGGTATGTGTGGGCGAGTCTTTTCTCGAAGATCAGCCTCATGCCACCACACTTGCCATTGACAGAACGGAACATTTGCACGCAAGAGTGGGATACAGCCAGGGCCCGCAGGTGCCGGACCCCAGGATAAAGGAATGGAGCGCTGCCGTTGCAGCGCATTTAAACTGGTGGGATGCGATTGTGAACCGGAAAAAAACCGAGAGCGGCGTACTAACTATTGCGCCGGAGTTTGGCCCCTATCCTTATATGGTGCAGGCTCCGGATACCGGAAAGCCGCTTGCCGATCAGTGGGAAGTAAACCAGTACATGATGGAGTTATTGAGGAAAAGATATGCGTAGTGCAGCTATAAATAAAATAAATAATGACAGGATATAATAAAAAACCGGAAATTAAAATTGAAGGATTTATACAACAGGGTTGGGAACCGGTGCTGGAAGTAGTGGAAGCGGCGCTCGGATCCAAAGGGACTTTGATAGTAGAATGTTATACGGGAGTTAATGCTGCAGAACTAACAGCGCAGTTAAAAAAAATGCCGCATGCGCTATTTATAGATACTGTATCCCTGTTTAAAACAGAGGCAGTGATCAGGGAGCTGACGCAACCCTTTGTAACGGACGATATACTGTTCGGCCAGATGACGGCTTTGACAATGGACGATTATTTCGATCCGGAAAAATTAATCGCCGCCCGGAAAAAAATAGCGGCGCAGGAGGGAAGGGTTATTGTGTTTGGTTGCGGGGCGGACGTTGTAACAAAAGGGGGGCTTACCATTTATGCCGATATGCCCCGGTGGGAACTGCAGCTGCGTATGCGAAAAATGGAAGGGAGCGGATTAGGCGTCGATGACCGGGAAGAATATATTTCGGTTCGGTATAAAAGAGGACTGTTTAACGACTGGAAGATCTTAGATCATCACAAGCAAACCCTGTATAACCGGGTCGACTACTGGCTGGATACAACGGTGCAAATGTTGCCCCGCATGATTGATAAAGCCACGTTTTTTGCCGGGATGGAGAAAGCCGTATCCGGCCCTTTCCGGGTGGTGCCGTTTTTTGATCCTGCCCCCTGGGGCGGACAATGGATGAAAGCCGTTTGCGACCTGGATCGTTCTGTGGTAAATTACGGCTGGTGCTTTGATTGTGTGCCGGAAGAAAACAGCCTGCTGTTTAATGTGTGGGGTGTTCCGTTTGAAACGCCCGCCATCAACCTGGTATTGCTGAAAAGCCAGGAGCTGCTGGGAGCTGCCATTTTAAAAGAGTTCGGGAAAGAATTTCCTATTCGTTTTGACTTCCTGGATACCATGGAGGGTGGCAACCTCAGCCTGCAGGTGCACCCCACAAAGGCTTTTGCGAAAAAAGAATTTGGCATTGACTATACACAGGAAGAAAGCTATTATTTAATGGATGCAAAAGATGATGCCTATGTGTATCTGGGACTGAAGACCGGTATTGATAAAGAGCAAATGCTTGGTGAGCTTGAAACGGCGCAGGAGGGAAATGGCTACCTGTTTGACGCAGATAAATATGTAAACCGGATACCTGCGAAAAAGCATGATCATTTTTGCATCCCCCCGGGAACCATACACTGTTCAGGAAAAAATTCAATGGTGCTGGAGATCAGCGCCACCCCATTTATATATACCTTCAAATTGTGGGATTGGAACCGGTTAGGGTTAGACGGCCGTCCGCGCCCGGTAAATATCAACAGGGGAAAAGAAGTGATCAATTGGCAAAGGGATACCGCTGTTACGAACAGCGAACTGGTAAACCGGTTTACGGTGATTACTTCCGGCGAGGGCTGGATGGAGGAGCGTACCGGGTTACATGAAACCCAGTTTATAGAAACGAGAAGGTATACGTTTACGAAGGAGGTGGTACATGAAACCAACGGAACGTTGAATGTGCTGAACCTGGTAGATGGCGAGGCAATTGTAGTGGAAAGTGAGGCTGGTGAATTTGATCCCTTTGTTGTGCATTATGCAGAAACCTTTATTGTTCCGGCCCGTGTAAAAAAGTACAGCATTAAGCCACACGGAAATTCAGTCGGGAAGGAATGTAAAACAATTAAAGCCTTTGTTAAACCTGGCTTTTTTAACCGTTAGATATGTTTGATAAAGACCCACGGACGGTATTGACGTTAGATGCAGGTGGCACTAACCTGGTGTTCTCCGCTATCCGGGAAAATACGGAGGTGACCCCGCCGTTGACGTTGCCTGCCGATACCCAGGATTTGAAGAACTGCCTGAACACGATCGTGTCGGGATTTGAACAGGTAAAGAAAAGGATAGAGGGGGAGCCGGTAGCCATAAGCTTTGCGTTCCCGGGTCCGGCCGATTATGAGAATGGCATTATCGGGGATCTGCCCAATTTTCCCTGCTTTCGCGGCGGTGTGGCCCTTGGGCCTTTTTTGAAAATGAAATTTGGATTGCCTGTTTTTATCAATAATGACGGGCATCTTTTTGCCTATGGCGAAGCGCTTGCAGGCGCGTTGCCACAAATAAACCGGGAGCTGAAGGAGTCGGGGAGCAGGCGGCAATTCAAAAATTTAATTGCCGTAACCATTGGAACGGGCTTTGGTGGCGGAATTGTAATTAATAACCGGTTGTTGTTCGGCGACAACGGAAGTGCCGCTAATCTCTGGAGTATGGCAAATAAAAGGGATGGCTCCCAAATTGCGGAAGCGGGCATTAGTGTCCGTGCCGTTCAGAAAGAATATGCGCAGCAATCAGGTACGAAAGTTTCGTTGAGCCCACGGGAAATATTTGAAATAGCAGAAGGTAGCAGGACCGGGGATCAGCTCGCTGCCATCAACGCCTTTAACGAGCTGGGAACAATGGCCGGGTTTACATTGGCCGAAACGTTGAATGTGGCGGATGGACTGGTGGTAATAGGTGGTGGTATCGCCAATGCGCATAAGTACCTATTGCCGGCAATAATTGCTGAAATAAATGGCAGGCGCACCCTGATCGATGGTGAACAGGTGCCCTGCCTGCCTGCACAGGCATATAACCTGATGGATCAGGAACAAAAAAATGAATTCCTGATTGATGCGGCGAAGAAAATAATGATACCCGGTTCAGAAAAAAGCATTGAATATGCGTGCGGTAAAAAAACGGGAATTGTGATCAGCAGCCTGGGAACCAGCCGGGCTGTGGCCTTGGGCGCTTATGCCTTTGCCTTAACAAAGCTGGATATCAATAACTAAAACGGTAAACAGATCGTATGAAAAGAAGGATGCTCGTATTATGGATCATTTTAATTTCCGGATTGTTGCAACTGAAACGGGCGGGCGCACAAACGCCTCCGCTGTCTGATAAGGTAACAGATATATGGATCGTGGTGAAAACCCATTTTGACCTCGGGTTTACGGATCAGGCGGCAAATGTGTTTCATCGGTATCGCACAGAAATGATGGACAATGCACTGAAGATTATTGATGATAATAAAAAACAACCAAAAGAAAACAGATTTGTGTGGACGGTACCGGGATGGCCGCTCTGGGCGCAGATTTTAGGCCCGCAGCAGGATCCCGCCAGGAAATTGCGTGTGGAACAGGCCATACGGGATGGATATCTTGCCGTACATGCTCTGCCTTTTTCCATGCATACAGAATCCCAGGATCTGGAAGATCTGGTAAGAGGGCTGGGATATGCAAGCAACGTAAGCCGCAAATATCACCTGCCCTTGCCCATCGCAGCAAAAATGACGGATGTGCCTTCCCATAGCTGGGTGTGGCCAACCTTGTTAAATAATGCCGGGATAAAATTTTTGCATATCGGTGTAAACCCTGCAAGTCAGTACCCGCGCGTGCCGCAACTTTTCTGGTGGCAGGGGCCGGACGGATCGCGCATATTGTGCGCGTACAATATTGATTATGGCAGCAGCTTCTTTCCTCCGGCTGATTGGCCTTGCCATAATTACCTCTCCATGATCATGACCGGCGATAATCATGGCCCGCCCACGCCGGAGGAGGTGGCGAACTGGCGCAAGCGCTATGAAGAAAAAATGCCGGGTGTAAAAATTCATTTTGGTACGTTAGATGATTTTGCAAAGGCTGCACTGGCTGAAAAACCCGATCTGCCGGTAGTACGGGGCGATATGCCTGATACCTGGATCCATGGTCTTATGTCTATGCCGCAGGCAACCCGGCTGGCGCGGGATACGCGTCCGCTGGAACCGGCATTGCAGTCGCTGGATGCGCAGTTAAGAATATGGGGACTTAGGCCGCCGCCGGTTGATACAGCTTTGGAAAAGGCGTATGAGAATAGCCTGCTTTACGGCGAGCACACCTGGGGAATGAACGCCGAATACGGGCCCCGCCGTTTATATGGAGCTGCCTGGAAGCAATGGTTGGAGGAAATGAAAAGCGAGCCGGTTCCGGCAGATGGGGATTACACAAAAATACCCCGCGGCAGCAAACGCAAATGGCTGCAGTCCTATGAAGACCATAAAGAATATGCAGCTACAGATGCGCGCATCGTCAACAGAGAATTACAAAAGCGATTGGCCCTGCTGGCGGCTTCAGTAGCCGTAAAAGAAAAAAGTATTCTTGTGTATAATGCACTGCCCTGGCAGCGTTCAGGCATTGTGGAAATAGAGGGAGAAAAAGTTTTCGTGAAGGATATACCGGCAAATGGATATAAAACGATTCCTTATGTCCATAATAAACCGGAGCAGAAAAATAACGATGCAGCTAAAATTGAAACGGCCTATTTTAGGGTGGCCTTCGATATGGTAAAGGGCGGCATCCGCTCTTTGATTGATAAACAAACCGGCAAAGAATTAAAAGATCCGAAGAGTGATTATGTGATCGGGCAATTCTTACACGAAAAATTCAGCAGGAAAGAAGTCTATGATCGCTTTTTCAATAAATACTCGCGTATGAAAGACGGTTGGGCGCTCAACGATATTGGTAAACCCGGAATGCCGGATTCCACGCAGTGGCCCTACCAGGCGGTTACTCCCGGAGATTGGAAGATGCAACACAGTTCGTCAGCCGTTGCCGATATTGTTACATTAACAACCGCTGATACAAAGGGTTTGGCACAGGCATATACGATCAGTTTTACTTTTCCTAAGGCATTGCCTTATGTTGATGTGAACTGGCAGGTAGATCATAAAACTGCAGAAAAAAATCCCGAAGGGGGATGGCTCTGCTTTCCTTTTAATATTCAAGATCCAGAATTCCTGGAAGGCCGCCTGGGAGCGCCCATAGATCCTGCTAAAGACATCGTGCCCGGCACGAACCGTTTTTTAAATGCCGTTAGCACCGGTGTGTCCATTTCCGGAAGTAATGCTGGCATGGCGCTGTGCCCGATTGACGCGCCGTTGGTTGCTTTGGGTGAGCCCGGGCTTTGGCATTTTGAAATGCAGCGCGTGCCGCAAAAGCCCATTGTATTTGTAAACCTGTATAACAATATGTGGAATACCAATTTCCCGCTTTGGCAGGAGGGCTCGTGGAATGAACGTGTTCGCCTGTGGCCTGTTGGCGATCATGAAAATAAAGTAGAAGATCTTACTTTTAAATCATGGGAAGCACGCTTGCCCTTAATGGCGACAATTGCAGATAATAAGAATGGACGATTGCCCGCCCGGCAACAAGGATTGAGCATTTCGCGCAAAGGCGTGCTGGTAACGGCCTTTGGCGACGATCCCGACGGAAATAAAGGAACGCTCCTGCGTTTGTGGGAGCAGGCAGGTATTACAGGAATGGTTGAGGTACAATTGCCAAAGGGGAGTAAATTTAAACAGGCCCGGGTTATAAACTTAAGGGGCGTGTCAACCGGTGAACTATTAAACGTAAAGGATGGAAAAATAACGCTAACGATCAAAGCATTTGCGCCCGTTTCGCTGGTATTAGAGTAATGCGTTACGAGGATTAAAAAACAATGTATTGCTCAATTTGACAACTTAACTATTCTTAATGATTCAAAACTATTTCAAAACAACTTCATATGAAAAAAAATTTATCATCCAATCGCCGTCAATTTATTAAAAACACGGCAAAGGCTTCGCTGGCTTTTACAATCGTTCCGCGTTTTGTAATGGGCGGCCGTGGATTCATTGCACCAAGTGATCAGATTACCCTGGGTTTTATCGGTACCGGTAAGCAGGCGCGGTCATTAGCGGAATTCTTTTCCGGCAAAGCTAAAATAATTGCCGGTGCAGACGTGGATTCGCAAAAACTGGAGCTGTTCAAAACAAACGTAGGCAAGATCAATGAAAAAAATAAAGCGGAGTGGGGCGCCCACTCTTTTACGGGGTATGCTGATTTTCGTGAGATGCTGCACCGGAAAGATATTGATGCTATTGTAGTAGCCACTCCGGATCACTGGCATGCCGTTGCCAGCATTATGAGCGCTAACGCTGGTAAACATGTGTATTGCGAAAAGCCATTGGCACATACGATTGAAGAGGGCCGGGCGATGGTAAGCGCAGTTAAGAAAAATAAAATCATTTTCCAGACCGGAAGCATGCAGCGTTCCTGGGAGAATTTCCGCCACGCCTGCGAGCTGGTGCGCAATGGCTATATTGGCGATATAAAAGAAGTACAGGTGAATGTAGGTACAGCGGCCATCCCGGATTACCTGCTGGGACAGCCCATTCCTGAAAACCTTAACTGGGATAGCTGGGTTGGTCCCGCGCCCTTCCGGCCGTTCAATGCAGAATTAGCACCTCCCGTTGAAAAAGATATTTATCCCAACTGGCGTTTCTATAAGGAGTACGGCGGAGGTATCCTTAGTGATTGGGGCGCACATATGTTTGATATAGCGCAATGGGCGTTAGGAATGGATCGGAGTGCCCCCACGCACTATTTTCCGCCGGATGAAAAAAAGTATAAACAGCTTACCATGGTATATCAAAACGGCATCGTAATGAAACATCTTGATTTTGGGCGTGGTTTTGGGGTTCGGTTTATTGGTACAAAAGGAAAGCTGGATATAAGCAGGGGCTACCTCGATACCGATCCGGCTAATATCGTATCGGCGCAGATAAAACCAGGTGAAACGCATTTGTATAAAAGCAACGACCACTATAAAGACTGGTTGGAAGGGATCCGGCACCACCAGCAACCGATCTGCGATGTGGAAACGGGGCACCGCACCAGCAGCGTTTGCTGCATTGCCAACATCGCTTATTGGTTAAACCGACCCCTGCATTGGGATCCGGCTACTGAACAATTCATAAACGACAGGGAAGCGAATGCGCTGGCAAAGGCAAGCATTCGCGGAAGCTGGAAACTGCAATAAGCATGCGTGTTATGTTAATTGTAAAATAGCGTCTACTATCAGGTAAAATGAATCAATAACTATAAGGTTTCTAAGGTTTATCGTTTGACGTCTGAGGTTCGAGATTCGTTTCCTGCGCAAAGTTGTTTTGGAGCCGGCAAGGCGGTGAAGCGGTAAGTCTTAAGAGACTGGAATGAAATACCTTCCCGTCTTTCCGGATTCCCGGCTAATTGGTTAGCCCCGTTTCATTTAGTATTAAAAATAACATTGAACAAGTTCATTAAAATTATAAACAAATGCATCGTATAAAAGGGATCTTCTATTGCCTGCTGATCGTAACCGGCATTCTTTCCTTGCCAAATCGTGCAGAAGCCCAGCCGGGCCTTGCAAAGACATTCTTGGCTGATTTAAAAAAAGCCACCGCAATAGTTGTGCTGGCCGATGGGGCTAAAGCACCCGCAGGAGCATTCGTTATCGGCCGGCAATGGAAAAGCAATCTTTGCAGACTCACTTTAAAGAACACATCAGGAAGACCGATGGCAATCAAGGAAGTAATTGTTTTTGAATTGAACCATGGGCTCCCGCCCAATACACCCATTTATGGGGAGGGATTTCAAAAATTATCTCAGACAGGCGGCACGCTGGCCGTTCCGAAAGATCTCGGTGGTTATACAGACAGAGGGCATTATAAAATTCCTGAACCAGAAGGATTGCGAACCGTGTATGGAATGCTGACACTACAGTTAAGTGCCAATGCCCGCTTACTGTTAGCCACGACTTCCTGCAACCGGTTTATTTCCCGTTTTTCTTTTGATGCCCAACGCCTGCGCATTTCAATGGATTGCGAAAACCTGGTGTTGCAGCCCGGCCGACAATGGGAGCTGGAAGAGTTTATGGCAGTGGAGGGGCCCGAAAGGGAAAAGTTGTATGATCAGTTAACCACTGCTATTGCGCGGCATCATCCGCGGTTACACAAGATTGCAGAGCCGATGGGCTGGTCGTCCTGGGCAAGTTTTGGTCCGAATGTAACTGCGAAAAATGTGATGGACAATGCGGAATGGATCAAGAAAAATATGCCGCAGTTAAAGTACATACAAATAGATGACGGCTACCAATCCTCGATGGGCGACTGGCTGGATGTGGGAACGTCTTTTGGTGGTGACCTGGGGCAGGTGCTCCGCCAGATAAAGGCAACAGGCAGGCAGCCCGCAATTTGGGTAGCGCCATTTATTGCCAGTCCGGAGTCAAAGTTGTTTAAAGAGCATCCTGACTGGATGGTAAAAGATGAGAACGGACAACCGTTGCGTTCCGATAGAATTGGTTTTGGCGGCTGGAGGCTGGCCCCCTGGTATGTATTGGACGGAACGAATCCAGCGGTGCAACAACACCTGACAGCTGTATTTAAAACGCTACGGGAAAAATGGGGCTGTACTTATTTTAAATTGGATGCCAACTATTGGGGCGCTATCCACGGAGGCGTGCATTATGATAAAAACGCCACCCGCATAGAAGCTTATCGCAGGGGTATGGAAGCCATACGGAAAGGCGCGGGGGATGCCTTCCTGCTGGGTTGCAATCATCCCATCTGGGCTTCGCTGGGGTTGATCGACGGCTCCAGGAGTTCCAATGATGTTGACTATTCCTGGCAATCGTTTAAAACCACCGGCAAAGAAAATCTTTTGCGTGGCTGGCAGAATGGCCGGTTATGGTGGAACGACCCGGATTGTATTTTACTGGGAGGCCGTGCTACGGATCATAGGCCCACTGATGATGAATATCTTTTTCATGCTACAGTTATCTATGCTACAGGAGGCCTGTTGTTAAGCGGGGATGATCTGCCCAACCTGCCTGCCGGTAAAGTGGCCCTGTTGAAAAAGCTGGTCCCCCCTTCCGGTGTGGCCGCGCGGTTTGAGAACGAAAATTTTGAAGTGGGCATTACGCCATCCGAAAAAGGAACCGTCTATTCCCTGTTTAACTGGGGAGATACCACAACAGAACGCATCATAAAATTACCGGCGGGAAGCTACCGGCTTACAGACAAATGGACCGGTAAGTCCCTGGGCGTCTTCCGGAACCGGTATGTTGTTCCTGCGCTGCAACCCCATTCGGCCCGGCTTATTGAAGCAAAAAAGGAAAAGTGATTGTGCCAGGATGTTGATAGAATTACTGCTGCCGAAGTGTGCGACGCAACGGGCTTTCATAGTAGCACTACAGCCCGGCTCATAATAAAATAATTTTTTAAAGTATGCCGTTCGTTCGTTTAAAGAAAACAATTGGAGGATTAAAAATACGCGTTGCGTTTTTATTGTGGCTGGGTTGCTGTTTGACGCGCGTCTTTTGTGCCGCGCAAAGCAGGCCGCTGAACCCCATTAGCCCGCCGGGGCTGTATATTGCAGATCCTGAAGTGCGCGTTATGCCCAACGGTAAAGTGTATTTGTACGGCTCGCGGGATGAACCGGGCAATGCCTGGTGCTCTCATTCCTATGATGTACTGTCAACTACCAACCTGGCGCAATGGCAGGTGGAACAAACCTCATTTGCCACCAGTGGTGCAGGCAAACAAACAGATTATACGGATCAGATATTATACGCACCGGATTGCATTGCGCACAACGGGAAGTATTATTTATATTATTGCCTCGCGGGCGGCGGCAAAGATGAAGGGGTGGCGGTGGCCACATCGCCTTATGGTCCTTTTAAACAGGGAAAAATTATCGGGGGAATAAAAGGCATCGATCCGTCTGTTTTTATTGACGATGATGGCCAGGCATATTTATTCTGGGGGCAGGGTTACGCCAGGGGCGCAAAGTTGAATAAAGACCTTACGGCCATCGAGGGCCCGGTGCACGATAGCCTTCTTACTTATGAAGCGCATGCGTTTAATGAAGGTAGTTCCCTGCGCAAGCGAAACGGCATTTATTATTATGTGTATGCCAGTCATAAACGACATGGCGAGTCCAACTGTGCTACGTTATGTTACGCCACTTCAAACAACCCATTCGGCCCCTATCAGTACCGCGGGGTGATCATTGATAACTGGGGCAGCGGCAGGAACCTGGTAAATAATCACGGATGCATACAGGAAATAAACGGACAGTGGTATGTGTTCTATCACCGGCCCACGCATGGCAGTGCCACTATGCGTAAGGCCTGCATGGAGCCCATTCGCTTTAACGCCGATGGTTCCATTAATGAAGTGGAAATGACCACGCAGGGCGCCGGTGGCCCCATAGATCCTTTACAACGGATGGATGCGGCCCGGGCCTGCCTGATGTCGGGCAATGTAATGGTTACCGTAAGAAGGCCTCCAAATGATATTGCCGTTGAGCAGCTTGCCGCCATCAGGGACGGGGATAACGCGTATTGGAAATATTTTGATTTTACCAAAAAAGCCATTTCAAAATTCACCTGTAAAACCTGGGGCAATAACCAGGATGCAACGATAGAGATCCGGCTGAATAAGCCGGACGGCGAGCTGATCGGAACGGTTCAGGTGCCGGTAATGGAAAATGAAACGGCTTATACCATTCATACAACCGCTGTAAAAAAAGTATCCGGAGTACATGCGCTTGTGTTAGTATTTAAAGCAAGGAGCACAGCAGATATAAAAAAGGATTTGCTGAACCTGGAATGGTTTGAATTTGGGCGCAGCGCGAGTAACTAACAATTAAATTTGTTTCCACTTGAAAAAGCTTTTTATACTGATACTATTTTTCTCCGGCATTTTTCTTTTAAAGGGATATACCGGAGCGGCGCAAGGCGCGGGCCGTTGGATTGCATGGGCAAAAAAGCCGGCAACGGCCTGGCAGGATGCCTTTGTTACGGGCAATGGCAGTTTGGGTGGCATGCACCTGGGAACGCCGGGTAAAGAACGGGTGATTTGTGTGCACGAAGAACTGCTGCTGCGTGCCTGGGATCGTAATAAAATTGCCGTGGCAAATATTGCCGGATTATTACCCCGCGTACGGGAAATGGCCGTACACGATAGTTTAACGGCCGCAGCCCGCTTTGCAACAGAAGAGGCGCGCAGGCAATTAGTAGCGATGGGCGCCCCGCAGGCATGGCCGGTATCGCCACATCCGGCTTTTGACCTGAACATACAAACCACAACATTTGGGGCAACCGGTAATTACCGGCGGCAATTGAATATGGAAACCGGCGAATCACTGATCCGCTGGCGCGATGACAAAGGCGAAGTGGAACAAACACTTTTTTCTTCCCGCGCCAACAATGTAAATGTGCTCCGGATCCGCGGCATCGGAAAGCGGAGGCTGAGCGTATCATTGAGCCTTGATGAAACGCCGGGCAGAACCGGGCAGATTGATGGCGTTGACATCAGCAAAGCCTTTCGCTCCATACAATCCGATGCCACAAACGACGGATGGCTGACCTATCATGCACAATATGCAAACGACCCGGGCGGTTATGAAGGGCTGGCAAGGGTAACAACCGTTGGGGGCCGGAAAACCCGCATTGGAAACCAGCTTCGCATTGAGGAGGCAGAAGAAATTCTTGTTGTTTTGAGGATTACGCCCTTGCAGTATGGCAACACCTCACAGGAAGTGCCGGTGAAAAATGACTTAAGCAGTTTGCCGCTGCATTATGAACAGCTCCTGCGCCCGCATGCGGCGTTGCATGGTGAAATGTTCCGCAGGGTAGTGCTGGACCTGGGCTGTGCAACGAAATGGGCCACTACTTCAACCGAAGAGATGCTCGCCGATGCAGATAAAAACGGCGTGACACCGCTTTTTTTGGAGCAGCTGCATGCGATGGGGCGCTACCTGCTGATTTCGTCCTGCGGCAAATATCCGCCGCCCTTACAGGGCATATGGGGTGGGGGCTGGCGGCCGGCCTGGAACGGTGGCTTTGTATTTGACTCCAATGTTAACCTGGCCATCGCAGCCATGTCGACCGGCGACTTGCAGGAATGTGCCGCATCTTATTTTGGCTATGTGGAACGACTGTTGCCTGCCTGGCGGCTGAACGCTAAAAACTATCTCGGATGTCGGGGATTTTTAGTTCCGCATTACAGTGATCCCGAGCGGGGCTTTTTAAATCATTTCGGCACAGATTATCCGTGGATGTACTGGCCTTCTGGTGCAGGATGGAACCTGATGCCTTTTTATGAACATGGGATGTTGTATGGCGATACGGCTTTTCTGCATAAAAAGGTATTGCCACTGTACCAGGAAATGGCGCAGTTTTATGAAGATTATTTAGTAAAAATGCAGGATGGCTATTATCATATTATTCCCGGCATATCGCCGGAAAATAATGTGGGCGCTAATAGCTCCAATCTTGCTAAAGATTGCACTATTGATATTGCAGTAGCCCGGGAGGTTTTTGAACATTTACTCACTTTGGGAAAAATGTTTGGGATCAATAAGGAAGATATGGAACGCTGGCAGCAATATCATGACCAGATCCTTCCTTACCGGATCAATGCCGACGGAGCGCTTGCTGAATGGGCTCCGGCCAACTACCCGGATAACTATGCGCACCGGCACAATTCGCATTTATACCCGGTGTTTCCGGGCACGGAATTTTTACAGCCGGGTGCTGATCCGGCGTTGCTGCAAGCGGCGCGGGTGGCCCTGGGTAAGCGCTTTAAATTTGATACCGAATCGGCCCATGGCCTTATTCATATTTCTTTAATGGCGGCAAGACTGCATGATGCAGAAAAAGTAATGGACAACCTGAACCGGTTTGCACATCGTAAATATGTTTATGACGGATTGGTCACATCGCACAATCCTAATCACGCCATATATAACCTGGATGCGGCGTTGAGCCTGCCGAGGCTGCTTTCGGAATCGCTCGTATTTTCGCAACCCGGCAAAATTGAATTATTGCCGGCCTGTGCGGCAAATTTCCCGGACGGTAAATTGTCGGGAATACGCGTTCATGGCGGGCATAAGCTCACCATTGCCTGGGCAAACGGGAAATTGAAAGAAGCAATACTTTACCCGGGCAGGAATGAAACCTGTACCATCAGTTACCTAAAAAAGAGCCGGAAGATCAGGCTCAGTGCGGGCCATCCGGTGGTATTCCATGAACAATTGGATGGAGGGCCCATTAAAAACAGAATTTGAAAGTCAGGCCTTAATGCATCTTAACCTCTTAATGTTTTATAGCTTTTCAGGAAATGGCTTTATTTTTTAAGTTAAAAGAATTTGATGTTATATGAGAACCGGTTTATATAAATTGATAGCGCTCCTTCTGATCCTGGAAGCAAGCGTTTTTCGTCCAGGTCTTTACGCGCAAACAAGGCCGCAATCGACCGTGTGGACCGCAGATAATGGCAATGGAACTTACAAAAATCCATTCCTCTGGGGCGACTGGCCCGATCCGGATATAACGCGCGTGGGCGATACCTATTACATGATATCTACCAGCATGCATTATGTTCCCGGGTGCCCCATATTGCAATCAAAAGATTTGGTAAACTGGGAAATGGCTTCCTATGCCGTAAACCGGTATGATGAAGATCCGCGTTATGATCTGCAGGGAGGAGAGATGTACCTGCGCGGCTCCTGGGCGGCCACCATACGGCATCATAACGGGTTGTTTTATGTAGGCTTTTGTACGCCTAACTGGAATGGTGAAAAAGGGCATTTTTCAATGTGCATTTCAACGAATATAAAAGGTCCCTGGAAGCGCACTGTGTTTCCCGAATACCTGTACGATCCGGGTTTGTTTTTTGACGAGGATGGAAAAGTGTATGTAGTACATGGTCAGGGCAAATTATATGTAACGGAACTTGCGGCAGACGGGCTTTCTGTAAAAGGAGAGAAAAAAATGATCTGGGATCGATCCATCCCGATACCCGAAGGTTCCTCCGCACCCAGGGGTAATTATGGCATGGAAGGTTCCCATGTGTATAAGATCAATGGTTATTATTATATTACCTGCCCGGCCGGCGGCACCGAAGGCTGGCAGATGTGCCTGCGCAGTAAAAGTATTTATGGTCCTTATGAAAGTAAAGTAATTGTACAGGATGAATCCTCCTATCCCAATAACGGGTTGCACCAGGGCGGTATGATACAGGTGCAGGATGGCAGTTGGTGGTTCATCATTATGCAGGACCGGGGCCCCATAGGTCGCGTGCCCAACCTGGTGCCAGTAGTGTGGAAAGACGGCTGGCCTATGTTGGGAAAGAACGGGGATGGCAAAGGGGTTATTATAAATACAAAACCCAATGTTGGTAAGGTGTACTCCACAAAAATACCAGCCACATCGGATGAGTTTAATACCATGGAACTGGGCCTGCAATGGCAATGGAACCACAACCCGGATAATAGTAAATGGTCTTTAAAAGAACGGCCAGGCTACCTGCGCTTACATGGCGGTTATGCAGCTGATCTGTTACAGGCGCGTAATTCCATCTCTCAAAGAGTACAGGGGCCGGCGTCATCTGCCGTGACCGAACTTGATTTTTCAAAACTGAAAGACGGCGATGTGGCGGGGTTGGCGGTTTTTGAAAAGCCGTATGCGTTTATCGGTGTGCAGCAGCAGGGGGCAAAGCGATTATTGGTAATGGTGAATAATGGAAAAATAATAGATAGTATTTCCAATCTGAAGACAGCCCGGATATGGCTGAAAGCATCGGCAACGGATAAAGGGTTTATCGCATCATTTGCCTATAGCCTTGATGGGAAGGGGTTTCATGACCTGGGTAATGAACTGAAAATGGGGCTGGGGCTTACCTGGACAGCCAATCGTTTCATGTTGTTCCATTTCAATAAAATTCCCGGCGCTATGCCCGGCTATGCAGATTATAATTGGTTTCATTTTTCGGGGAGCAATGAATTGCCCGTTGTTGTATCGTATTAAAATATTGTGTTGCTGGCATTTTCTGCCAACGATGAATTTGGAAATTGCTCCATCGGGGCAACAGATCGGTAGAATATGCGTTTCAATTGTGTTTTACGCCCTGTGGGGGCGTTTGGTGATGTTAACGTGTTTGGTCATATAAATATTAAAGATCTATCAATAGCACAGCTTAATGCACCTTAACTTCTTAATGATTATTAATATTTATAAAGAAAAATGTATCTATGTTGAATAAAAAAAACTGCCTGTTCATAGGCGCATTGTTATTATTGCAATCTGCCTACGCACAACGCAGTTCGTTCAATAACAAGTGGCAGTTCATCGGCCTCGAATATGCGTCCAGACAAAAGATCGATTCATTTCGCCGCTTGGGCAATAACTGGAACGACCAGTTCTTAACAGAGCAAACCAATGTAGCAGATACTGCTGTTACGGCAGATACGAAAGACCTTTCGTATCAATTGCAATCGGCAGTCGGGAAAAAATGGCAGGCCATAACATTGCCCCATACTGCCTTTCCCGAGCCATTGGTGATTGTAAAACCACGGGAAGGCATTGCCTGGTATAAAAAGATTTTCAGAGTAGATAAACGCAATAAGGGGAAAGCTATTACATTGTACTTTGAAGCGGCCATGCAGGTGGCGGATGTATGGGTAAATAACAACTATATAACCAGGCATACAGGCGGTTATTTGCCCTTTGTTATTGATATCAGTAAGATGGTTGATTTTGAAAAGGATAACACTATTTATGTAAAACTCGATAACCGCGCAAATCCGGTAGTGCCGCCGGGCAAGCCTGTGGAGAAATTGGATTTTATTTATTACTCGGGATTGTACCGGGATGTTTGGCTGGACATAAAAGATCCGTTGCATATCACGGATGCGGTAGCCGCGGGTCAGCCGGCAGGAGGGGGTATTTTCGTCACGTATCCACAGGTGAGCCAGGGGCGTGCATTAGTCGGCATTCAGACACATATTGTCAACGAATATCCCCGGCAAAAAAAATTTAAAATAACGCAACAGCTTTTAGATAAACAGGGAAACACCGTTGTTACGGTCACTAGTGCGATCAATAGCCTGAACCCCGGTGCTGATCAGCATTACACCCAACAGTTAGCGGTAAATAACCCGAGGCTATGGCACCCGGATCATCCTGATCTGTACCGGCTCAAAACGATCGTTCGGGTGGGCGATGATATCGTGGATGAAAAAGAAACGCGCATTGGAATCCGTAGTTTTGAGATCACAAAAGAAAAAGGATTGCTGATCAATGGCGAACCGTTCCGTATCGTTGGCACTAACCGGCATCAAAACTATCCTTATATCGGCAATGCGCTTTCTCACAACGCCAATTATCGCGACGCCTGGCTTATAAAAAACGCAGGCATGAACTGCGTACGCCTGGCGCATTATCCCCAGGACCCTTCCTTTATGGAGGCCGCCGACGAACTGGGTTTGCTGCTATTGGACTGCATCCCCGGCTGGCAGTATTTCAACCGCTCTCCTGCATTTGAAGCACATGTAATGGAAGATATCCGGCAGATGATCAGGCGCGACAGGAATCATCCATCGGTTTTACTGTGGGAGACAAGCCTGAACGAAACCTATCCCTCCATTGAATTTCGCTGCAAACAGGCTACTGTAGCGCATAGTGAGTGGATGGGCAATAAAAACTTTTTCACCAGCGGCGATTCCTATTACAAAAAGGCATGCTGGGACGTTCCCTACGACGACTGGAATGGGGATCCGGGCGCGAGGAATAATACCACCTATCCGGACAATCCATTCCTGATCCGGGAGTATGGCGATTATGAATTTGGCGGCGGCAACAGCACTACGCGGCAGATAAGAGGCAACGGGCAGGATGCCTTATTGCAGCAGGCCTGGAACCTGCAATGGGAGCACAATAAGAACCGGAAGTCCTGGCCGCGTGGCATCGGTGATCTTACCTGGGCGTTCTTTGACGGACTGGCGGGCGTAACCGTGGGCATTGAAGGCTGGGGCGTAGCTGATATTTTCAGGATCCCTAAATTTTCTTATTTCTTTTTTCAAAGTCAGCAGAATAATCGAACGGTAAAAAGCGCGGGCAGACCAATCATTTCTATTGCGCATTACTGGCAACAGGCAAATCGCTGGAATACGGTTACGGTATACAGTAACTGTGATGAAGTGGCTTTGTATTTGAATGACAAACTGCTTGTCCGTCAAAAGCCGGATAACGGCCCGGAGACGAGCTATGGCAAAGACCTTGATCATGGCGGCAATCCATTTGACGGAGGCAATGCCAATCATCTTACGCATCCGCCGTTTACTTTTAAAAATATTTCTTTTAAGCCGGGAGTGTTAAAAGCGGTAGGGTATAGTAATGGAAAGGAGCTGGCATCGGATCAGGTGACTACTGCCGGACCGGCATCAAAGATCCAATTGCAAATAGCGGAGAACGGCAAACCGCTGAAAGCACATACCAATGATCTTGTTTTGGTATATGCGAAAATCACCGATGCAAAAGGCAACGGGGTGGTAACTGCAGACAATGCCGTTACCTTAAAGATTGTGGGCAATGCAAAACTGGAAAGTCCGGCCAGTGTCAACGCAGAAGCGGGTATTGCCACCTTCCTGGTTCGCATGAACACGGCAACCGACCGTTTGGTGCTAACGGCCCGGGCGGCCGGACTACCTGCTGTAAGTAAGAACGTTTTTTAAGTTAGTATGCTGTTTCTACCCCCTGACCAGGCATCGAAATCAAACGCAGTAAAATCCATCTTTATTAGAGAAATGTCCATTTTAAAAATGGCATTAAAAATTATTTTTGGATCGATTGCAGGCATATTGAAATTGCCTGATTTTATTGAGCTGATTGTATCGTGATTAGAATATATATTGTAAAGTTGAAGAATATGAAAAAAGGATCCTTGTTGAAAATAAGCCTGGTATTGCTCTGCCTGGTACAGTGGACGGCCGGAGTATTTGCCCAGCCGGCAAAACATAGAATCATAATAACATCTCCAGATAAAAACTTGTCTGTTCTTATTGATGAAACAAAAGACCATAGTATTGTTTATAGTTTTAGCGCAAACGGATTACAGTTGATTGAACCATCTTTGTTCGGAGTAAATGAACCCGGAATAATAGAATGGCAATCGGCTTCTGTGAAAGCCGTAAACAAGAGCTGGAAACCGGTTTGGGGGAAAAGGATGTTGGTGCCGGATGTTTACAATGAAGGACTAATAGATGTTTCTCTGTATAAGATCAGGGTCAGGGTATACAATGATGGCTTTGCCTTCAGGTACGAAAATGCAAATGCGGAAACGGAACGGACACAGTTCCATTTCTCCGGCAACTATACAGCCTGGTATTACAATGGGGAAAATGCAAATATTGGCCCGGAGCAGCTGGAAGACGCTGAGGGCATTCGATTGCCGGTTATGACGATAAAAGCGGATGCCACACACTATATGGCCGTGCATGAAGCAGCGCTGGAATCGGGGGAGCCTTTGGTTTTAAGTGTAAGCAAAGGAACTAAACTGTTTACGGT
>JAGIAQ010000075.1 GCA_017744795.1 Niabella sp.
ACTAAAATACCTCATTTTGGCAATAATTTATCGCCTTTTAATTTAGGATAGCGGCCACCGCAGGTGCAGCTTTACCTGCAAATCCTAACAAATGAAAAACAAACCCCAAACGCTCCGCGATTCTAATGAGCCTTATATCCTATGGTTAAAGACCGACCCCCTCCGTTTAATAACGCAGAAGGAAATTAATGATAACAAGGCTATAACAACCTGGCGCAAGGAGGATTGGGGGCGTGTACGGCTGCAGGTTTTATCTGCAGAAAATGGGGTAGTACGTCTGTCTGTTGCTTTGCAAAAGCATGAAAAAAGAGGAATCCTAACTATTAAAGTGACCGATGACCAACTGCATATAAGCTGCTCCTGCGGACAGCGGGTTGAAAAACTGTGTCCTCATGCTTTTGCTGCTTTATCAAGAGTTTCCTGGCCGCGCTAACCTCAGAAAAGTGTCCGTTTGTGTTAAGGCCATGCAGACGGCACTTTCTTTTCCGTTGGTGTTAAACAACCCTGAAGACAAGATATAAAGCATCATCTAAATAAAATATATAAGATTGTATTGGCTCCGTAGCTAACCGAAGGTTTAAGTTTGTCTTAGATTATTGATGTAGGTTGCACGGGGCCTTTATTTCTTTGGTCACAAAAAAAGCGCCTAAGCCCATCGGCCTAAGCGCTTCTATAATTAAAATTATCAGTCGCCTAATCCTGCACCACCAGCCGGAAACCGTTACCATGGATGTTCACGATCTCGATCTTCTCATCATCTTTCAGGTACTTGCGCAATTTGGCAATGTACACATCCATACTCCGGCCGTTAAAATAAGTGTCGCTGCCCCAAATTTTCTTTAAGGCCTGCTCGCGGGGCAATAAGTCGTTCAGATGCTCCGCCAGCATTTTCAAGAGTTCGTTTTCTTTTGGAGAAAGGGTTTGCGTATTACCACTATGGATCAGCTGCCGCAGTTTGGGATTAAAATGGTAGCTGGACAGGTTGTATTCTTTATTCTCTGTTTCTTTATTCAGCTCTTCGTTGCGCTTCAGTATTGCTTTAATTTTCAAAAGCAATACTTCACTGTCGAAGGGTTTGGTAATATAATCATCTGCCCCCAGTTTATAGCCCTGGATAATATCTTCCTTCATGGTTTTAGCGCTCAGGAAGAACAAGGGAATATCAGGATCCACGTTGCGTACTTCTTCAGCCAGGGTAAATCCATCCATATGCGGCATCATAACATCCAGCAGGCACAGATCAAATTTTTCGCGCTGAAAAGCCGCCAGCCCCAAACGGCCGTCCCGCTCAAGGGTAACATCATAATCGTTCAGCTCCAGGTAATTCTTCAGCACATTGCCAAGGTTCGGATCGTCTTCGCACAATAATATTCTTGGTTTCTTTGTTTCCATGTTGCGGTATTTAAGTTATTAGATGGCAAATAAAGTTAATGCTTTTTATTCCATTGACAAATGGAAATGAATATTTTGTTAAAGTGTTGATTTCCTTTCGTAACCCTTATCTTAGTTAAAATTTTCCAAAATGACAGACACAATTGGCTTCCTTAAAGCAGTGCAGGACGGATATACGTTTAAAGGTGAAAGTTATAAAATAGGATGGGCCATGCTGGATGGCAAAGTGGTTGCAGACGCCGATATCCTTATCCCTTTTAAAACATTGAACCGGCACGGGTTGATTGCCGGTGCTACCGGTACGGGCAAAACCAAAACCCTGCAGGTGCTGGCAGAAGGCTTGAGCGATGCCAGTATTCCCGTGGTATTAATGGATATTAAAGGAGATATGAGCGGTATTGGTGCAGCCGGAATCGAAAACGATAAAATAAAAGAACGCTGTCAATTACTGAACATCGATTTTAAACCCCAGGCCTACCCGGTAGAGTTTCTCACCATAAGCAAAGAAAAAGGAACGCGACTGCGGGCCACGGTAAGTGAATTTGGCCCGGTGCTGCTGTCAAAAATTCTTGAGCTGAATGATACGCAGGGCGGGTTTGTGGCAATGATCTTTAAATATTGTGATGATACTAAACTGCCGCTGCTGGACCTAAAAGATTTTATAAAAGTATTGCAATATGTTAGCGATGAAGGCAAGCAGGAACTAGAGAAAACCTATGGAAAAATTTCAACCACTTCCACCGGAACCATCCTTAGAAAAGTAATTGAGCTGCAGCAACAGGGCGCCGACCTGTTTTTTGGCGAACGGAGTTTTGATGTGGACGACCTGATGCGCATCGGCGATGACGGCCGGGGGATGGTTTCCGTTGTACGGGTTACCGACCTGCAGGACCGCCCTAAATTATTTTCCACATTCATGTTGCAGCTATTGGCGGAATTATATGCATCGCTGCCCGAAGCAGGCGACCTCGACAAGCCTAAACTGGTATTATTTATTGATGAGGCGCATCTTATTTTTAATGAAGCCAGCAGCGCCTTGCTGAATCAACTGGAGACCATTGTAAAGTTGATCCGTTCTAAAGGTGTGGGCGTATTTTTCTGCACCCAGAACCCAATGGATGTGCCGGCTTCCATATTGGCCCAGCTGGGGTTAAAGATACAGCACGCCCTGAGAGCCTTTACAGCGGCCGATCGTAAGGCTATTAAGGAAACGGCAGACAATTATCCCATCAGCACTTTTTACAAAACAGATGAGCTGCTGACGCAGGTGGGGATCGGCGAAGCGCTGATAACGATGCTGAATGAAAAAGGCATTCCCACGCCCCTGGTACATTGTATGCTGCGCGCGCCGCAAAGTCGTATGGATATTCTGACCGATGCAGAGATCGATGCGATTGTTGCAAAATCGAAAATTGCTGCTCATTATAACGAAACCATCGATAATGAAAGCGCCTATGAGATCTTAACGAAAAAGCTCAGTGATGCCGCCGAAAAAACGCAGGAAGCACCGCAACCAGCACATGCAGAGAAAACCATTTTCGACAATCCTATTGTAAAAAGTATGGCACGTACGGCCGGCAATACAATTGTGCGTTCGCTCCTGGGCGCGATTGGCCTGGGCGGCCGGAAAAAATCGAGCTGGTTTTGACCGGATTTGTTTTGCGGGCAAATATTTGACGCTTTTTGTCTTATTTTGAGCGCCAAAAGTAAAAGCAACGCATGCAGTATTTCGAAGGATCGGCGATCTCGCATATTTGTGTACATAAGGTAGGAAACCAATCGGAAGACGAATATCTGACCATTTCAAAAAAGGAACTGGCGGTAGATGACACCGTTAAAGAGCTGCTGACGCGCTATTTTCTGAATCCTTTTAAATCCGAAGAATATTTTCAGTTTTTCAGCGATAACGAAGATCTGCACCGGAACGAAGTGTGGACCTATGTTTCCGCCATTTTTGACCGGCCGGAACAAGCCTTGGCACAGTCCAAAAACCTGGCCCAGCATCTTTATAACCAGGGCACCTTGCCGGAGATAAAAGGGGGCGAGTTTTATGTGGTGTATTTTAAGGAAGGATTGCTCAATGGCGAAACGGTGGACGCCATCGGGTTGTTTAAGTCGGAAAATAAAGAGCCCTTTCTGAAGGTATTTCCCATAGACGAGCATTTTGAAGTGGAAAGCGAAGAGGGTATCAATATCAATAAGCTGGACAAAGGCTGCATGATCTTTAATACCGACAAGGAGAATGGGTATATTATTTCTGTGGTGGATGGTAAATCCAAAGCGGATGGGCGTTACTGGACCGATGCGTTCCTGCGTATCCGCCAGCGGCAGGATCAATATTATAATACCGAAAGCACCATGGCACTTTATAAAACCTATGTAACGGACCGTTTGCCGGAGGAGTTTAATGTAACCCGGGCGGATCAGGCGGATCTTTTAAACCGGAGTCTGCAGTTCTTTAAAGAAAAGCAGCATTTTGATAAGGAGACGTTTAACGGCGAAGTGTTGGGGCACAAAGAATATATTGAGAGTTTCGATCGATACAAGCAGCATTATACAGCGGAACATGATATGGAAATAGCAGAGGATTTCTCCATTTCACCGGCGGCCGTTAAGCGCCAGAACCGGGCCTACAAAAGCATTATCAAGCTGGATAAGAATTTTCATATCTATATCCACGGCGACCGGAATATGATTGAACATGGCGAGGATGATAAGGGCCGATTCTATAAGTTATATTTTCATAATGAGGAATAGGATTCAACGATTAAAAAATATTTCCTGGCCGGTAAGGCAGTTCGCGACGATTGAAAACAAGATCTCTCCGTCTTCCCGCTTTCCCGGCTAATAATTAGCAACTCTAAAACGCAGCCAATAACAAAGAATCTTCTGCCAAAAAACAATAATTCTTTCCGCTGCTTTTCGTCTAAATTTGACCCATGCAAATAAAGTTACCCGTCGTTTCTTCCGGCACCAGTTTGCTGGGCAACTTGTATAAGGAATTACCCTACGGGGAGAAACGGGCCATTGTAAAAGAATACATTGACGCAACGCCCGAGGGCAGTATGCCGCTTTTTGACTCTGCGGGTAAATACGGTGCGGGCTTGGCGCTGGAGGAACTGGGCAAATGCCTGTCGGATCTCGGTGTTAAAAAAGATGCCGTTTTGATCAGCAATAAACTGGCCTGGGTGCGCAAACCGCTGCTGACGCCAGAGCCTACTTTCGAAAAAGGTATCTGGCATAATCTGAAGAATGATGCAGAACAGAAAATCAGTTATGACGGGATCCTGGAGTGTTTCCGGCAGGGAAATGAATTATTGGGCAATTACCGGCCTCAATTGGTATCGGTGCACGATCCTGATGAATACCTTGCTGCCGCTACGGACGCCGACGATTATAAAAAACGATATGATGATATCCTGGATGCCTACCGGGCGCTGTCCGATCTGAAGGCAAAGGGGGAAGTAGCGGGAATCGGTATTGGCGCCAAGGACTGGCGTGCAATTGAAAAAATTGCAAGGGATGTGCAACTGGATTGGGTGATGATCGCCAACAGTTATACCATCTACAGCCACCCGGCGGATCTGATCGCGTTCCTGGAGGAGCTGCATAAAAAAGGTATCATTATTATTAATTCAGCCGTTTTTCACGGGGGATTTTTGATGGGCAGCGATTATTTTAATTACAACCTGCTAAGCAGGGAAAATCCGGAAGATGCGCCCTATTACAAATGGCGGGATGCGTACTATGGCATTTGCCAGGAATTTGGCATTGATCCGGCGGCTGCAGCCATTTATTTTGGATTACATGTTCCCGGTGTAAAAAGTATTGCGCTGAACAGCAGCAACCCGGCGCGGGTGCGCAAAAATGTGGAGATGGGGCACCAGGAAATTCCGGCAAGTTTCTGGGCTCGGTTAAAAAATGAGGGATTGATCGCAGCGGATTATCCCTATCTGTAGCATAATTGGTTAAACTGTTTTTAATTGTTGCTTTGACGATTATATAAAATAATGAAGAGTTTAATTTGTACGACCCCCGGGCGTTTTGAATACCGGGAAGATTCACAGCCAGTGGCGCAGGCGGGGAAAGCGATCATTCGCCTGAAGCGGGTAGGCATCTGCGGCACGGACCTGCATGCATTTGAAGGAACGCAGCCTTTTTTTAATTATCCCCGTATTTTAGGGCACGAACTTTCAGGCGAACTGGTGGATACCGGTGGTGCAGCCGGTTTTGAGCCAGGCGAAGCGGTTACCATCATGCCTTATTTTAATTGTGGCACTTGTATTGCCTGCCGTTCCGGCAAGCCGAATTGCTGTGTGAACATCAACGTTTTTGGTGTACATATTGATGGCGGCATGCGGGAGTATATTACGGTACCTATCGAATATCTTTTAAAAGGCGAAGGGTTAAGTTTTGACGAGCTGGCATTGGTAGAGCCACTGACTATTGGCGCGCACGGGGTGCAACGCGCTAACGTACAACCGGACGAATTTGTATTGATCATCGGCGCGGGCCCCATTGGTCTGGGCACCATGGAACTGGCGCGCATAGCAGGTGCAAAAGTAATTGCGCTGGATATTAATGAAGACCGGCTGCGTTTTTGCAAAGACAAATTAAAGGTGCACGCCACTGTAAATGGCCGCCAGCCGGATGCCGTGGAGCAGGTAAAAGCCATTACCAATGGCGATTTTCCAACCGTGGTAATTGATGCTACGGGTAACCTGAACGCCATTAATAACGGCATTCAGTACCTGGCCCATGGCGGCCGTTATGTATTGATCGGGTTGCAAAAGGAAGCCTTCTCTTTTAATCATCCTGAGTTTCATAAACGGGAAACCACATTGATGAGCAGCCGGAATGCAGTAAAAGAAGATTTTGAGCACGTGATACAGTCAATGAAGGCCGGCCGTATTCAGCCGCAAACCTATATCACCCATACGGTGGCTTTTGATACAGTTCCGGATCATTTTGAATCCTGGCTAAATCCCGCAACGGGAGTGATTAAGGCGATGGTGCAGTTTTAAGTGTTAACGACTCAGACCCATAAGTATTTTTTGGCCCGCAGATTCGCGCTGATGCACACAGAAAAAGAGCAGCGGGGCAAAGCTGATTCGAAATAGGTTTCCGACGGATAGCGCTGATTACCGCAGATGAACAAGAACAATGTGCTTCTGCGCCCGCCGACGGCGGGGTCTGCATATTCCGTGGGCCAACAATTGGATTTCATTAGCCATCCATTCTGCTTTCTTGCCACTGAAGCACAGAAGCACTGAAATGAGCGTTTTACAAACGATCTGCGTTGATCCGCGAAAAAGATCCGTGAAAATCTGCAGGAAAAATTTATATCCAATGGGCTAAGCCTCCTGCATCCGGAACGAGTTCCTTCACTTCACTTTGCTCCGTTCAGGATGATGTTCTACATTCCTTATTCAATATTTTATATTTTACATTCAGGAAGGTTCCTTCAGCAGGGCATCGATCAATGCTTCAAATTCTTTTTTAAATTCCTCATAGTGTTTGCCGGTGCCGGGGCCATTGAAGCCTGAGTGGATCTTTCTTACTTCGCCCTTTTTGTCGATAATAATTGAAGTGGGAAAAGCCTTTATACTTTCCAGCTGCGGTAATGTTTTTTCCGTACGCCGTTCATCCGTAACGCTCACGCCGGTTACAAGGAAGGGGTAATGCACCTGGTATCTTTTCTGAAAAGGGATCAGCGCTTTGCGCGAGGTTTCAAAATCGCCGGTACGCTCGTAGGCCAGCCCGATAATTTCCACGCCACGGCTATGGTTCTTGTCGTAATAATTGCTCAGGAAGGCTGTTTCATCCATACAATTCGGGCACCAGGATCCCAGGATCTGGATGATGACTACTTTGTTTTTATAAGCGGGATCATCCAAGGAAACCATTTTGCCGGAAGTGGAACGGAACCGGAAGTTCAGCCGGGTGGCACCCTCTCTCATTTTTGTGTAGGTATATTCATCCGGTAACTGCGCCGTATCGTTCTTTTGCGCAGCCCATAGCATATGCCCTTTTAATCCGGAATACATCGCTGCATTGCGGATGCTGTCCTTATCCTGCAAGAGTGCCGTAAATACAAAAGCATGACCGCCATCAAACCCCGATAAATGCAGGGAATCGCCATTAACAGCGCCCTCTAAATACCGGTAGTCGCCCGTTGGTGTTAAAAAAGTACCGGTGATTCTGCCATTGGGCTCCTGAACAAACTCTCCTATCGCCTGCTCCGTTTTTCCTTTAGCTGTTCCAAAGCTTACGGCCCACCGCCCGCTGATATCAACTGCCGGAGGTTGGTTTAAAGGATAGCGCTCTGTATTGCCATGGGTTGCAGAGAAGGGAATGGTCTCTTTTCTAACACCATAATCTTTTGTATAAACACCGTTCAGGTTACCGTCTTTTCCCAGCTGCAACGCAAAGCCGGAGGCGAAAAAGGGCATCTGTATCCAGACAGAATCTCCTTTTTGTTTTATGGCATCAACTAAAAGCCGTTCCCCGGCGTTCAGTACATAAAGTACCTGTTTACCCTTCAGGGTTGCCGTCTCAAAATTGAACACAATGTTGTGCCCGTCCGGCCGCTGCAGGACACCTCTCCAGGTGCCGGGTTTCAGATGCGCTGGTTGTGCCTGTGTAACGGAGGCCAGGCCCAGCATCAAACAAAAAGAGAATAAATATTTTTTAAGCATATGTTTTCTTATTGAGTGTGATATGAAGTTGTTTAGACTTTTAGATTCCTTTGCATTTCCCGCAGATCGTCACAGATTTTTTTGCGCAGATTTTCGCAGAAAATCAATCTGCGGATATCAGCGGTGTACTAAATCTGTGTAAAATCAGCGGGAAAGCCAGGTTCAACATTGTTTCTATAAAAAAATTAAACGACTTCTATTTCAATTTACGTCATTTCGATGAGCCCGACAAAGGAGGGCGAGGAGAAACCTCTAATTTACGTCAAACCACATTTTGGTCAGTAAATTATCGGTTCCCTGTGCTGCCACAGCCGCTTTATAGTTAGTGCCATTCAGTGATTGTTCGGTGCCGGGATAGATAAATCGAACAGGTATTTTTCCATCCAGCACACCTGCCTGACCAGCCGTAAGCTGCGGGTAATCCAGCCGGCGCCATTCTGCAAAAGCTTCCAGCCCCTGGCCGTAGAGCGCGATCCATTTTTGCTCGCCGATCGATTTTTTGAAGTTCGACGGATCATAACTTACGGTTGGCTGCCCCAGGTAATTATTGATAACCGTGTTGTCGGTAATCTGGTATTGATTGAAGGAAGCGGTAATGGCCTGCTGGTACAAATTGTTTGCATCGCCGCTTATGAATCCGCGGGCCACTGCCTCGGCGCGATCAAATAATATCTCGGCATAGCTCATGATCACCGCCGGGTTCGCATCTGAACGGAAGAACGTAAGTCCGGGTTTTGAGGTTTTGGCAAAGCCCAGGTTATTGGCATCGCTGTTGGTAAGCCCGCTGGGAACGCCCACATATTTAGTAACGGAAGGATCGGTGGGCTTGTCGGCATATACCGGCAGGCGCGGGTCATTCAATGCATATAAACGATCGACAATAGTTTTGCCAATTCTGTAATCATCGCGGGTTGAAAACCAGGCGGCAACCGGGTTTTGCAGGGGTGACTGATCATATTTCAATTGGGCAGTTTCCGCATTGCTGTTGATCAGTGTGGATGGATCGGCTGTTACCTCCGCAATAACCGCCTGCGCTTTTTGAGGCTCTCTATCGGCAATACGCAAAGCGATGCGCAAGCGGAGCGCATTGGCGAATTTTTTCCAGTTGGTTAAATTACCGCCATACAGGGGATCGCCTGAAATAGTTCCTGCCGAAGCATTCAACGCCGCTGCTGCTGTTTTCAGTTCGTCTAACAACCCAAAGTAGACATCTCTTTGTGCATCATAAACAGGGGTAAGGGTTTGGCCGATCTTTCCCGATTCTTTATAAGGTACCGCGCCATAAGCATCCGTAAGCAGCTGGAAGGTCCAGGAGCGTAAGATAGTGGCTACGGCTTTGTAATTGGCATTGGCCTTTTGATCGGGGAACTGAATGATCGTATTCAGGTTGGTGATCACCTGGGCATAGGCAGTATTCCACAAAGAAGTAAAACTGCTGTTGCTGAAAATATACCGGTCGGGCTCCGTGTACTGGATCTTGGCCCAATGCTGAATGATGAGCAGCGTAGAATTGAAATTGTTATCGGCGCCCCAATACGCATCGGCGCCCAGTTTTTCCGCAGCTGTTAAAAGATAGTCTGGCTGCGGGTTTTCCACCGCATTTGGGTTGCGGTTAATTTCCGCAAGATTTTTTTTGCAGGCGGTTAAGGAAAGCGCGAAAATAATTATGAGTAGTGTATATATATTTTTAAACATAGCTGCCACTTTTAAAATTTTAAGTTCAGGTTAAATCCGATATTTCTCACAGTGGGTAGTGTAAGATCTTCCAGCCCCTGGGCATTACCGTTGGTAAAGGCCACTTCCGGATCAATATTGGGCACTTCTTTATAAATGATCCAGAGGTTACGCCCTACAACAGAAAATGTGGCCCCGGTAAACCCGATCTTTTTTACCCAGGCTGCGGGCAGGTTATAACCCAGTTTCACTTCTCTTAGTTTCACATAAGAAGCGCTGTACACATACTGCTCTTCTATATTGCGAGAGGCTTTATAGTATTGAGAGGCAGGAATAATAGTTGTGTTTTTTTGCCCGTCGGCGGTAACGCCTTTAAAGATCATACCATCGTCATAAACCATTTCACCATTGGGCGCGCTGGTACCGGCTACTGTTCCGTTTGCTTTATTATTGCCGGGATAGTAATAGCTTAGCCCGCCATGTGCCGCATCCCGTCCGGGTAAGGTCATGGCCAATACGCCGGTGTAACTGCCCGTGGAATTGGTTCCGGCAAAAAGAGAGCCCCCGATATTCGCATCCACTAAAAATGAAAAACTAAAATTTTTGTAGGTAAAGCTGTTGGTAACACCGCCCACCCAATCAGGAGTAAATTTGCCCAAGACTTTTTTATTCGGGTCCGCCAGCGGTATGCCGCCTTTGTTTACCACGATATTGCCATTAGCATCCCGCAGGTAAGCATTGCCAAAAAGGGTACCATAGGCTTTACCTACGGCTGCGATCACCTGTACGTTACGATAGGACCCTAAAACATAGTTCTGCAGGCGGCCTTCATAGTCTAATACCAGCACACGACTTCTATTAGAAGCATAATTGAAATCTACATTCCACTGGAAGTCTTTATGTCTTACAGGGATCAATCCCAATTGTACTTCCACGCCTTTATTGTTGATCTTACCGGCGTTCATGAGCTTTTGCGTGTATCCTGTTGCGGCTGTTACGCCCACACTCAATATCTGGTCAATGCTGTTTGAGTTGTAAAGGCTTAAGTCCAGTCGTACCCTGTTGTTAAACAACGAAGTTTCCAGTCCCACTTCCGAAGCAATTGTGCTTTCCGATTTCAGGTTGGGGTCCAGGTCCACCTGAGAGCTCACTAGTTGCGGGTTGCCCAGGAACGGGGCATTAAATAAAAATGTATTGATCAGTTGATAAGGTCCTGCTCCATTTCCCACTTTAGACCAGCCGCCCCGGAGCTTCAGGAAATTCAAAGTCTTTGATTTTATATTCAGCGCGTCTGTTAATACCAGGCTGGCATTTACAGAAGGATAGAAGTAAGAAAGATTCTGGATCGGCAGCGTAGAAGACCAATCGTTACGGGATGTAAGGTTTACAAAAGCGAAGTTTCGGTACCCCACCTGTGCGGATGCAAAAGTGCTGTAGATCTTTTGTCGTGAATAAAAATTATTGGAAACCAGGGGGTCCCTGGAATTGGCAAGAGTGTATACATTTGGTACTGCCAATCGCGGCGCCTGCTGTATATTTTCCTCGTACATTTGGGTACGTTGATTCCATCCGGCAAAGGCATCCAGGCTAAACAGGCTGCTGATATTTTTATTATAACGCAGCATCGCTTCTGTATTGTTTTCATTTACCGTATATGCATCTTCTTCATAAGAACCAAAAGGCGTACCGTTGGTGCCATAAGCCACCCGGAGTTTACGGCGGTCGTTATAGTAATCAGTACCGGTCCGGAAGTTAGCGCTCAGACCGTCCAGGATGGTATAGTTAATGTTCACATTTCCGATGATCCGGTTCCGCCGCTGGCTTACCGTATTTTCATAGGCCACCCAGAACGGATTGCTGTAATAGCTGTTGTTCCAGTTGGTCGAGTTTCCATTGGCATCTTTGTAATTCCGGAGCTGATTTACATCTACCTGCCGGCCAAACCAGGTAAACTGAAGCATGGTGCTGGTTGCCCTTTTACCACCGGCCCCGGGGAGGTTAGGAACGTCATCGACAATATAGTTGGCATTAACTCCTACTTTTAGCCGCTGGGTAACGTTATAGTTGGTATTTATAGAAAAGTTATTCTTTTTTGCCTCGCTGTTGGGCACTACGCCCAGTTGTTTTTCATTATTATAAGCAATGCGGTAATCATAATTATCCCCAGCATTCGCTAATGCAATTCCATTGCTGAAGGTAGCGCCTGTTCTGAAATAATCACGCACATTGTTCGGGTGCGCCACAAAAGGAACGGCTTGTCCTTTTGAAAAAAACTGCGGTATCAGCCGGCCGTCCAGTTTCGGGCCCCAGCTTTCATCCACGCCGTCATTCACACCACCGCCTTTACCATCTACATAACTGAATTTCCCTTCAGACCCCTGACCGAAAACATTCTGATAATCCGGCAAGAGCAGCAGTTTCGCAATATTCACATTGGAATTCAACGTCACCCCCAATCCATTTTTTCTTTTACCTGTTTTTGTTTTTATTAAAATAACACCTTGTCCGGCCCTTGAGCCATAAAGCGCAGCAGCATTAGGTCCCTTCAATACACTTATTGTTTCTATATCTTCGGGATTCAGGTCGGCGATCGCGTTGCGGAAGTCCCTGGATCCGCCGGCTCCCAGCTGTGAGTTATCTACAGGCACACCGTCTACAACAAACAACGGCTGGTTGTTTCCGGATATAGAAGTCTCTCCCCGGATCACAATGCGCGAGGAGCCCATATCGCCTTGTGTATTGGTAATACGCACCCCTGCCACTTTTCCGGCGAGGGCATTAACGATATTGGTTTCCTTGGCTTCGCCGATGTCCTTGGCTTTCAGTTCCTGGGTAGTGTAACCTAATGATTTCTTTGCCTTGGAAATGCCCAGCGCTGTTACCACTACTTCATCCAGTGCATTTTCCGCACTTTGCAGGGATACCCGCAAAGGAGCTTTAACGCTGTCGGTGTTTACCTGCCGGTTAGCATAGCCAACGTATGAAAAAAGTAATATGCCGCGTGCGCCGGCGTCAATCGAAAAAGCACCGTGTTGGTCGGAAACAGCACGCCGGTTGGTTCCGGACACTTCTACAGTAACCCCTGTTAACGGGGCTCCGGTTAACTGGTCTACTACTGTACCGGAAATGGTTCGGGTTTGTGCGGCACTCCATAGCGGAAGAAGAAAGAGCACTGCAGTAATAAGTCGTTTTAGAAATTGGCTCATTGTTTTATTTTGATTTAAACTGTTATTGAATGGTAGATTTAAGAGCATAAAACGCCCTTTCGGTTTTTCACCGTTCTTTAAAAAGAAATAAGATGGGGCAATATATCAGCAACAACAAGGTTGCATTCGCGCAGTAAGCGGGCGCATCATTTTCGGTTTACAAAGACTTCCGTATCTGCAGTTGGTTACTTCATACCTCTTTCCCATAATTGCATTTTTGCGTTTATATTCAAAATTGCGCCTTACAAAATCAGTTATGAAAAGAAAATCGTGAATATCAGGGAATGCAATAATGCATTGTTTTATTCACTTATCTTTCCGCCTGCCGGCAGATGGATGTAGCACCGTTTCCAATAGTGGCGGTTGCTAAGACTTCTACGGGCCATTTCCCTCCGTCTTTCTTGATAAGCTGCTCTTTTGTTAAAGGCAGGGCAAAGGTATATGTTAAAATTTTAACAACAAAATAATTTTCTACAAAACAAGTAGACTAATGTGACAACAGTTGCCACTGAAATACAGAAGCACAGAAAATATCAGTGTTTTCTGTGCTTCTGTGGCTAATTAACCATACATGTATCTCCGGATATATTCTTTGCTGATTTTATGGCAGCTGGCTAAGATCAACCTGCGGCTTTTTATGAGTGGGTTGCCGTTCCAGCATTACATCATAGGGTTTGTAATCATTAAAGAAACCGCAGTTTCTCAAATAGAACTCCTGCCCTTTTGCGCCGCCATCATAATCTTTCCGGTAACCTATGCGCGCCGTATTGTCTGCTGTAAAACGGGCCCTGGTCAGTTCGTACCAATTCCCCGCGCCGTCAGCAGCCCACTGGTTCCCAAAAAAGACGTGGCGTTCCACATTGCCCATATCCGGACTAAAATTTTCCAGGAAGGAATAGGGATGCGTTAAATAGGTGGCTAATTTAGGTCTCCTGAAACTGGCGATCAATAGCCATTGCCGCTTGGTATTATCATAAAAATATGCTGTGTAGATGGTATGACTATCGCCATCGGGTTGCACATGCAATAAAAATTTTTGCGTAACGGTTGCCTTCCAGTCGTATTTCATAAAACTCTGCCCTCCGGATCCTTCATTGCCAAATTCGCCGGTATGGACGTCTGACCCTTTTTTGAGCAATTTTATTTTTTGCTCTTCGGGTATTTCTTTCGGATTATTGGTTGCATAGGGGCTCCACACGGAAAATAATATGCGGCGCTCTGTGGGAGAATTGACCTGCATGCCAAAATACCCCTCGCCGAAACCGTCGGCCATAAAATAGGAGCCCACCACATCATTCCCTGCAGGCACCGTTACTTCGTTATACAGCCACTCGGCTTTTATATCTTTTGGCAGCTGGTAGCCCAGGTGCACCGATGGCCCCCGTCTTCCCCAATGAAAAAAGCTTCCCTCATTATTCTTTGTATAGCTGGCCTTGTCTGTAATGGCCGTTCCTTCCAGCTTCAACATTTTTATATCAGGAAAAGCAGCGCCTTCTTTCCGTACTCCTTTAATAATGATGGGTACATAGCCGCTGTCTTTAACGGTCCATTCGCCCAAATAAAATGTGGAAGCATTGCCGATCAATGTTATTTCCCTTTTAGTGCCCAAAATGGCAACAGCCAAAGTAGCAGAGCCCCGAAGTGAATCGGCATTCATCCAGATCTTAATGCTGCCGGGTTGTGCAACCCGGATATACGCGGTAAAGCCCTCACCCGCTTTGGTCCAGTTCGTCACACCATTATTAGTAATACGTATGCCTTCTTTATTCCGGTCCAGCGTCCAGGCATTCCCGCCCAGTGGAAGCAGCACCGATTGCGCATTGAGAGCCAATACAGCGCAGGTAAATATCCCTGCAAACAAAATTCTTTTTATAGCAATCATATCCTTTTTGTTTAAAACACAACGAATATAGAATGAATAGCCGCTCCACCGCTGTTCAATCGGTTGCATCAACAAGGGGCGAAAACCCTGTAATCCTCTGTTTTCCACAGTTTGTTGATATCTTTAAAAACACTATTTTTGCCAACCTTTTAAAATAATTATATATCGTTTAACAATGTCAGTAATACAGAACATTCAGGATAAGTATGGCAAGGTGATGGCCATTATCATTGGTATAGCCCTGGTCATATTTGTTGTGATGCTTGCTTTTGAGAACAAGGGAAGCCTTTTTAGCGGCGATACCAGAACCGTAGGAAAAGTTAACGGAGAAACAATTGATTTACAGCAATTTAATGGAATGGTGGAGCAAACCACCCAAACCATGCAATCCCGTGGCATGAGCGGTGGCGAAGGGTCGGCACAACAGGCAAACGACCAGGCCTGGGGGCAGGAAGTATCGCGCCTTCTGCTGGACCAGGAAACAAAAAAACTGGGATTGGAAGTGGGCAGAAAAGAGCTGAATGATATGATGTTTGGCGCTAACCCGCCACAGGAGATCATGCAAATGTTTGCTAATCCACAAACCGGACAGTTTGATGGTGCTGCGGCTCAGGCACAGCTGAACCAGATCAAATCAAAAGGAACAGCGGAACAAAAAGCCCAGTTGGGTGCATTTTTGGACCAGCTTGCGTTTCAGCGCACCGCTGAAAAATATGATGCCTTATTAACCACCAGCATTAACTACCCCAAATGGATGCTGGAAAAACAGCAGGCAGACGACGCCCTGCTGTCGAAGGTTTCTTATGTGAGAGCACCTTATACCAGCATTTCAGATTCTGCGGTGAAGGTCACTGATAATGATATTCAATCGTTTATAGATAAGCATCCCCATGATTTTAAACAACAGGAAAGCCGCAGCATTTCTTATGTAGCGTTTAATGCAGACCCCAGTGCAGCGGATAGTGCAGATGTAAGAAAGAGAGTGCTGGAATTAAAAGCCGGGTTCGACAGTGCGCATAACGTAAAGGATTTCCTGATGGCCCAGGGTGTTAATAATTATTACGACGGGTTTATTAGCGGCAGTCATATACAGGTGCCCATGAAGGATTCTATCTTCCGGGTGGGCGTGGGCAATATATACGGTCCTTATGTGGATGGAGCCAACTATCAATTGGCTAAAATTGTGGCTACCACAACTATGCCCGACACCGTTAAAGTGCGGCATATCCTGATCGGAACCGTTACCCAGGATCCTCAAACCGGTCAGCAAGTGCCCATCCGGGACAGCGCTACCGCACGTAAAATTGCCGATAGTGTATTCCAGGTACTGCAAAAAGGCCAGTCTTTCGACAGCCTGGTAGCCAAAGTTTCAGACGATCCGGGCAAAACGCAGAACGGGGGTACCTATGATAATGTTACTTCGGGTCAGATGATGCCGGAATTCAATGACTATATTTTTACGCATCCAGTGGGCAGCAAAGGCATTGTTAAAACCAATTTCGGGTATCATATTATTGAAGTGCTTTCCACCAAAGGAAGCGGCACCGGGTACAAAATTGCATATATAGGCAAGCCGATCGAAGCCAGCCAGGAAACAGATAATGCAGCGAATGCGGCTGCTACAAAATTTGCAGCTCAAGCGGTTGACCAGAAATCGTTTACTGCAGCGGCCGAAAAACTGCAGGCACAAAAGGGGATCAACAAAGCGGTTGCTGCTGATATACCGCCCACAGGCGCTGCGATCCAGGGCCTCGGCGCTTCCAGAAACTTTGTAAAAAGTATTTATAACGCCAAGCTGGGTGAAGTGGTGCAGCCGGCACGCGTAGGATCCTATTATGTGGTGGGATTGGTTACCGAGATCAACAAGGAAGGTACCATGAGCCCCGCCAAAGCCCGTATGATGGTAGAGCCTTTGCTGCTCAATCAGAAAAAAGCAAAACTGCTCGCTGATAAAATAGGCAAGATCACAACCCTGGAAGCGGCGGCCAACCTGCTGAAAGTGCCTGTTGAAACGGCGGACAGCCTGCGTTTTAACGCGCAAACAGCCAGTGCCCTGGGATTTGAGCCCAAAGTGATCGGTGCTTCTTTTAACAAGGAAAATTTAAATAAAGTTGTGCCCGAAGCAATCGCCGGTACACAAGGTGTTTATGTTATTAAGGTTGATAATCTGATCAGTACGCCAACGGAAGCGCAGAATATTGATGCGATCCGGAAAATGCGTTATATGCAGGCAAAACAGCAGGCGCAGTTCCAGTCATTGCAATCGCTTCGCGAAGCCGCAACGATCAAAGATTACAGAAGTAAATTTTATTAATTTATTTTGATATATTAGCGGTACCAACAACCGACACGTACTGCAAGCAGCCCGCCTCATCGGTGGGCTGTTTTCGTTTTAAGAACATAACAGCCCTTAACTTTGTAATATCAATTATGGAACCTGTTATCCGAAATAAAGTAGCCGAAAGTGGCATTATCACACTGAACCTTGAGGATTATTACCCAAAAGAGCCGGTAGTGACTTTTGACATAAAAGATTTTCTTTTCATGGGAATGATCCTGAGAGAAAAAGATTTCAGGGCGGCGCTAAAAGAAGTGGATTGGAGTAGTTATCAAAATAAAACTGTAGGGATCGTTTGTACAGCTGATGCTATTGTTCCGCTATGGGCTTATATGCTTATAGTAAGTTATCTGCAGCCGGTAGCAAAATTTATTGGCCTGGGCGATGAGGTAGCTATAAAAAACAAATTGCTGGTGAATAATATTGAGGCCGTCGATGCAGCTGAATTCGACGACGCGCGTGTGGTGATCAAGGGTTGTGGGGATATTCCAGTTTCTGAAGAAGCCTATGCAGCCATCTCCATAAAATTATTGCCGGTGGTAAAGAGCCTGATGTATGGCGAGCCTTGTAGCACCGTGCCGGTGTATAAGAAGAAATAAAAGGACCTTATGCTTTTTGCCGGTGAGACGGTAAGCGACAAAGTTTGAAAAGTAAGACCTTCCCGCCTTTTCGATTTCCCGGCTAATAGCTGTTAGAACCATCTTTTTCTTCTGAAGATCGAAAGCATCCAGACCAGTATCAGGATCATAAATCCAATGGCGATCCAGAAACCATTGTTGTTCTCCAGCAGGGGGATGGCTTTAAAGTTCATTCCAAAAATCCCGGTAATGATAGTGGCCGGCGCCAATAGGCAGGTTACTACGGCCATCACCTTCATTACTTCGTTCAGTTTCAGGTTTACGTTGTTAAGATAAAGATCCTGCATGCTCATGGCTACATCTTTATAATTGTCAACCAGGTCAATTGCCTGTACAATATGGTCCAGCACGTCTTTATAATACCGTTCGTTGCTTTCATTAAGTAACTCACTCTCGCTTTTCAGCAGTCCGCTGATCACTTCGCGGACAGGATAGATCATTCGTTTTAGGACAATAAGCTCTTTACGGATGGCATTGATATAGGCCAATGTACGCTTGCTGGTGTTTTTTATGATCTCCGCTTCCAGTCCTTCTATTTCTTTACCCAGCTTTTCCATAACGATAAAATAGTTATCAACGATCGTATCCAGCAAGGTATAATACAGGTAGTCGGCGTCCTTCGTTCGGGTTTTACTGGCCGGCAGTTTTAATCGTTCGCGCAGCGCATTGAAGGGGTCCCTGGAAAGGTCTTCCTGGAAGGTGATCACGAATCTTTTTCCCAGTACCATGGAGATCTGTTCGTGTTCTACTGCTTTTTTTTGCTCATTAAAATAGAGCGTGTTGATCAAACAGAAAAGGATCGAATCAATTTCATCCATCTTCGCCCGCTGATCGATGCTCAGGATATCTTCCTGCAGCAAAGGGTTAATGCCATAATGTTCACCCAGCTTTTCAACATCAGCCTTGCGTAAGCCGTCTACATTGATCCAGACGATCTTATTACAATCCCGCAGGTCGAGGGCCTGTTGCAGACTAATATTTTTATGTTCCTCAATAGCGTCTTTTGTATAGCAGCAGGCAGTAATGATAACCTGCTGAGCTTCCTCTCTTTTGGGTACAACTGTTGGGTTTACCGAAAGAATTTCGCGCGTGCGCTGTGTGCCAAATAATTCGGAGAGATTCGGCAACAGGTATTTCAGATATTTTTCGGGTTGAACTTTCATGTGCTAACGATTTAGAAAGGCACTGGCTTTTTCCAGGTCTTCAGGCGTATCAATGGCAAGGGTTACATAATCGGTTTCCGCCATGTAAATGGCTACATCATTTTCGAGGAAGCGCAGCTGCTCCAGCTTCTCTGCTTTTTCCAATTCCGTTTGGGGCCAGGTGGTAAAGTTTAAAAGCGCAGCCTTTCTGAAGGCATAAACACCTATATGCAAATAATAAGGAACAGCCGCCCCTTCATCTCTTTTAAAGG
>JAGIAQ010000076.1 GCA_017744795.1 Niabella sp.
GTTATATTGCGTTAAATATAGATTGCAAAACTGCTAAAAATATGCAAAATGTTGATTAACTACTTAATCCGCTGCTTTTCGTTTTATTAATAAAAGATCCGTTACCAGGGGGCTTTTTTGCAAGCAATATACTGCTGCAGAGGAGTGGATTCTTTGGCAGATGCATTTGTTTCGTTTTTCTATTGTAAACTTTTTTATTTTATTTAAATGCTTTTGGACGATCGACTGCTGGCACAACTAAAAAATGGCGAAACAAAAGCGTTTGCTGCCATCTACAACAAATACCATCAGCAGCTCTATTCTTATATATTATATTTCATAAAGGATCGTCAGTTTGCCGAAGACGTATTGCAGGAGGTATTTGTAAAAATATGGAAGCACAGGGAGCGGATCAATCCGCAGTTGTCTTTCAACAGCTATATTTATCGCATTGCAAGAAATGCAGTGTTAAACCGTATGCGAAGCATGGCCTATGAAAAAGTAATTGAATACGCCGGTGATGAGCAATTTTCATACAGTAATAATGAAGATGCTTTTTTATGGAAACAGTACAGCGCGCTGTTCCGGGAAGCCGTAGAGCATCTTTCCGAGCAACGGAAAAAAGTGTTTCAGCTTTGCCGGGAAGAAAAGAAGACCTATGCAAATGTTTCGCAGGAGCTCGGTATTGCTACCAGTACGGTGCAGGATCATATGGTAAAGGCCATCCGGTTTATTAAGGACTATGTTACGAAAAGAACCGGTCTTCAGCTGGATCTGTTCATTTTGATATTGCTGACGCATTTGTTTTTACAGAAACTGTAAAATACTATCCTAAAATGTTTCTTCATTTGACTGTTAATAGTTTAAGTCGTTTATATGAGATCTAAAGTCATTAAAAAGAGCGAAATATTCATTAGAGGAAACGTATTTAAGCAATGCATCATTTTTAAAATCCAGTTTAGGTACTTTAATTGAATGATCGGATTCGGAATATTTTTTTAGCATAGCAATTGAGTATTGAAAACAGGATTCAACAATTTCCTTTAGCGTAGCATCCAGCTGAGGCCCGTTTAACCATACACGAAAAGTAACGCTTGTTAAATGCGATATGTCAATCTTTAAAGTATTCTTAACTGTAACGAACAAATGAATTTCAAAATTGATAGTGTTCTTGCAGTCGTTATCAGGGATTGTGACAACGAAATTTGTTTCAATTTCTTTGCTTTCAATGGCTGATAAATCACTTCCTTTACGATGTTGAGTATAGATATTCAAGTTTGAATGATAGATTGATATTTTTGGCATTACAAAAGCTTTGAATGGGTTTTAATGGTTATAAAGTAAACTCAATTTTAATAATACTGCTGTTTTTTTTAGCTAACTGTGAGCAGAAATTTTGCTCATAACACAACGTGCACTAATAGCCTGGTAATTCATTTTTTACCAATCAATCGCATGGGCGTTAAGTTAAGATTTTGAAGCCAACGGGTAACTTTTACATTTTTTTGGTAACGGAACCCACCTGCCGCTTGTTTTTGGGGTATTATTGATTGACGAGGCTATATGATATCAAAATCAGCTGCATATTACAACGGATTAATTGAATTGTATCTAAACGGGCAATGCACGCCCGAACAGGAGAAAGAACTGTGGATGTACCTGAGCAGTTCCCGCTCTAATAAAGCGATCCTGGATCAGTTGCAAAAGAAATTTGATCTGGATACAGCTGACCCGCAATTGCTGGACGATAGCGATAGTAAGCGGCTGTTCAATAAAATTACTGAAGTGATTGGCCGGCCTGAAAGCATTCCGTGGCGGGCCTGTATAAAATGGCTTCGCTTTGCAGCAATATTGGTGGTGTTGGCGGGAGCGGTTATTTTGTTTGTAAGCCGCACACAGGTTGGGGACAACGCGCCCCCAAAGCTGGTGAAAAACGATGTGCTTCCGGGAGGTAACCGGGGCATTATGGTGCTCGCCGGCGGTGCCCGGATCGATTTTGAAAGGATAAGGATTGGCGATACGGTTAAAGAAAGTGGTTTAGTTATAGCAAAGACCGGTAATGGGGAAGTCCGCATGCGCAATTCCGGTTCCCCTGTCAGCGCCGGCGAACAGCCGCAAATGAATACCATACAAACACCGGTTGGCGGCCAGTATAAAGTAACCTTGTCTGATGGTACCACCGTATGGATGAATGCCGGGTCCGTATTAAAATTTCCGGTCACTTTTACGGATACAGAACGTTCTGTTCAGGCCGAAGGTGAATTATATTTTGAAGTGGCAAAAGATGCGGCACACCCTTTTAGGGTAAAGACAGGAGAACAGGTGGTAGAGGTGCTGGGTACGCATTTTTCCGTAAAATCAAACGCAAATAACGCCATTGTAAAAACAACATTGCTGGAAGGCCGCATCCGCATCTCGGGGGGAACGGCGCAGCCCCGCATCCTGGAACCAGGAGAGGCCTCGGAATTTCAGGCGAAAACAAATGAGCTGAAAGTTACGGCCTATAAGAACCCTGAAGCCGTTACTGCATGGAAAGATGGCTATTTTTCATTTGACAGCACCGATTTTATTACGGTACAGGAGCAGCTTGAAAAATGGTATGATGTAAGGTTTGTATACGCTGAAGTGCCGCAAATGCAGTTCTTTGGCAAAGTGCCACGAAACGTTCCATTGTCGCGCGTACTGAAACTGATGGAAATGGTTGGTGCAATAAAATTTAAAATAGACGGGAGAGAAGTATATGTAACAAACGGATAAAAAACCGGAAGTGCTCCAACACTCCCGGCGAAATAAGGTTAACAAAAACTGATAGAATCATTCATTAACCCAATAGAACAAAGTTATGCACTTTGACGTAAATCGCATGCAATCATGTGCCCGTAAATTATGGGAGGGGCGGTCTGCCTGCAAAATTGATCCCAACTTATTGTTAAGTATGAAATTGACTTTAGTATTTATTGTCGTCGCCTGTCTGCATGCAGGGGCAGCGGTGCATTCACAGCAAATAACGCTGAAGGTCAGCAATGCGCCATTTAAAAACGTAATTGAACGGATCGGCACCCAAAGCGGGTATGCCGTTTTTGCCAATGCCGGGGAGATCTCGATGGCGAAAACGGTGACGCTGGAACTGAAGCGTGCTACCTTGAAACAGGCGCTGGATGCTTGTTTCAGCGATCAGCCCCTTTCATGGGAGCTTGTAGATCAATCCATCGTGATCCGGAAAAAGAAAGCACTGACGCCTGCACCCGGGGAGCAGTTAGCACCCTCACGCGACAGCATCATAACGGGAAGGGTCATTGATGAAATTGGCGTGGGCATTATTGGCGCCAGCGTTACCATCAAAGGAACCAACACGGGCACGAACACGGATATGGCGGGTAAATTTGAATTAAGATTGCCTGCTACGGGCAGCGTGGTACTGCTGGTAACCTCAGTGGGGTATGAGCCCAAAGAGGTGCCTGTTTTGCTTTCAAAAACAAGGGGGCTTGAAATCGGGATGAAAGCATCCGCAAAAAGTGAGAGCGATGTAGTGGTGGTGGCTTATGGAAAACAGAAAAAAGAAAGTGTGGTGAGCGCAATCACAACCATTACCCCATCCAGTTTAAAAGTGCCGTCGAGTAACCTTACAACTGCTTTTGCGGGAAGACTGGCCGGTGTTATCGCCTACCAGCGGTCGGGTGAGCCGGGGCTGGACAATGCATCATTTTTTATCCGCGGGATCACCACTTTTAGCACGGCCGGTAAAAAAGATCCGTTGATCTTAATTGATGGTATTGAAATGAGCACGAACGACCTGGCGCGGATCAATGTGGATGATATCGCTTCCTTTTCTATTATGAAGGATGCCAATGCTGCGGCCTTATATGGTTCAAGAGGTGCCAACGGAGTTATTTTAGTAACAACGAAAGAAGGCAAAGTGGATAAATTGATGATCAACCTGAGGGCGGAACAATCCAGTTCCTACAATTCTCAGTTGGTACAATTGGCAGACCCCGTTACGTATATGAAATTACAGAACGAAGCCGTTAGAACCAGAGACCCAATGCTGCCCCTTCCGTACTCCCAGTCAAAAATACTGGGAACGGAACAGGGTGGCAATTCCCTGCTATATCCATCTGTGGATTGGTATCATTACCTGATTAAGAACAAAGCCACCAACCGGAGGGTGAACCTGAATATAACCGGCGGCGGCCAATCGGTGCAGTATTACCTGGCAGCGAACTATCAGAACGACCAGGGTATACTAAAGGAAAGCAAAGAGAATTTATTCAATAACAATATTAATATCAATCGCTTTCAGTTACGTTCCAATGTTACCATCAAGTTTACGCCTTTCACCACAGGTATCGTAAGGGCTTATGGGTCGTTTGATGATGGAAGCGGACCTTCGCAGGGCGGCGCGGCTGTGTTCAATTCTGCCCGCAATGCCAACCCGGTGACGTTTTTGCCCTACTACCCGGCAGATTCAGCAAATATATATACCAAGCATATATTATTTGGGTCGGGGCCGGAATTAGGCGCTTATGATAACCCGCTGGCGGACGTAGTAAGCTCTTACAAGCAATCAAAGCAATCCATGATGATGATGCAGTTGGAAATGGAGCATAAGTTTCAGGGGACACTAAAAGGGCTTACGGCAAGGGGAACTTATAACGTGATGCGGAAATCTTATTATGACCAGTCCAGGGGCTATGCACCTTTTTATTACACGGTGGCGCCTACGGTAGATGGCTCTTACCAGCTGCTTGCATTAAACCCAAATAGCGGAACCGAATATCTCAGCTATTCGCCCGGGCCAAGAACGGTTAGTGCCATTCAATACGGTGAGGCACGTTTGGGCTATAACCGCACGTTTAATAAAGTGCATGATATTAATGCTACTCTGGTAGGAACGATCCGTTCGGCAACCAGCACTATTGATGCCACTAATGTTAATAACAGCCTCGCTATGCAGCTCCAGGCATCATTGCCCCTGCGTAATATCTCTTCTGCCGGAAGGCTGGCATATGGGTATGATTCCCGCTATTTCTTTGAATTTAATTTTGGATATAACGGCAGCGAACGTTTTGCACCGAAAGATCGCTGGGGATTTTTTCCTTCAGTAGGCGCGGGGTGGATGGTAAGCAATGAAGACTTTATGCAGAACGTAAAAGACGTGATCAGCACGCTCAAACTTGCTGCTACTTATGGCAAGGTAGGTAATGATCAGATCGGTTCCAATTACGACCGCTTTTTCTACTTGTCTCAGGTAGACATGAATGGCGCGGGTTATTGGTTTGGGTATAACCGGGGCTACGAGAATGGTATAACCATTCTTCGCTATGCCAATGACCTGGTTGCCTGGGAGGTTGCCAAAAAAACCAACCTGAGAGTAGAATTGGGCTTGTTTAATAATCTCTCCCTTATTACCGATTTCTTCCGGGAAAACCGGACGCATATTTTGCAAACGCGGGCTGATATTCCCACAACGGTTGGGCTAAGAGCCATTCCCCAGGCAAACTTGGGAGCGGCACAGGGACAGGGTTTTGAAACGGAACTAAAGTATCAGAAAAACTTTAAAAAAGACCTCTGGCTGCTGGTGAACGGAACGTTTACCTATGCTACAGCTAAATACAGCAGTTTTGAAGAGCCGGATTATAGTGATGTGCCGTGGAAATCGCGTATTGGCACTAAGGTCAGTCAACCCTTTGGCTATATAGCCGAGCGCTTGTTTATCGATGATGCCGATGTAAAAAACTCGCCGGTACAGAATTTCGGTGTTTATGGAGCGGGCGATATTAAGTATAAGGACATTAATGGAGATGGCAAGATTGACGCGAATGATATGGTACCGATCGGGTATCCTACCACTCCTGAAATTATTTATGGTGCAGGGTTTACCGTTGGGTACAAATCCTTCGACCTGTCGTTATTCTTTCAGGGTTCCGGCCGTTCTTCGTTTTTTATCAGCCCGGGCGACATTACTCCTTTTGTTAATAATGGGCAAAGAGGGCTACTGCAATATATTGCAGACGATCACTGGTCTGAAGATAACCGGAATATCAATGCCTTCTGGCCGCGTTTATCCACTTACGCTATCAGTAATAATAACCAAACCAGCACCTGGTGGCTGCGCGATGGCAAATTCGTAAGGTTGAAGTCGGCAGAGGCCGGATACACATTGCCGCTGCGTTTAACAAAAAGATATCATATTAACACCTTGCGTTTTTATGTAAACGGCACCAACCTGCTGCTGTGGTCTAAATTTAAAATGTGGGACCCGGAGATGGCAGGCAATGGCCTGGGGTACCCGGTGCAGCGTGTTGTCAACTTTGGTTTGAATCTTAGTTTTTAAATGATTGCTAAATATAAATTCCATGAAATTTTTTAATCATAAATTTTTGATGATCCTGGGGCTGTTGGTTGTGTTGACCGGCATTGGGGGCTGCAAAAAGTTTTTAGATGTGGTTCCAAACGACGCCCCCTCATTAGAAAGCGCCTTTTCCAACCGTTCCGTGATGGAGAAGTTCCTGCGGACCTGCTATTCGCATTTGCCAGATCCTACGGATCCTTTTTATTATCCGGCGTATTTTACCAGTTGGGATGAGTTTGATGTGCGACGGGATTCCCGCAGCAATAATTCCGTTGCCGGCCTCATCGCCCAGGGGCTCCAAAACAGCAATACGCCGTACCAGGATTACTGGTCTGGAACAAGCGGTGGCCATCCGATGTACGTGGCGCTGCGCGATTGTAATATTTTCCTGGAAAATGCACATATTCCCCGGGACATAGATGAAACAGAACGAACAAGATGGATCTCCGAAGTGAAATTCCTTAAGGCCTATTATCATTTCTTTTTATTGCAATTATATGGTCCCATTATATTGGTAAAACAAAATCATCCCGTTTCGGCAAAAGCAGAAGATGTAAGGGATTACCGCGAACCCGTAGATTCCTGTGTGAATTACATTGTGCAGTTGATTGATGAAGCCCTGCCCGGATTACCGCCTACCTTGCCGGACCCCACGTCAGAGCAGGGGCGTATCTCACAGGTGATCGCGCTGGCGGTAAAAGCAAAAGTGCTGGCAACAGCAGCCAGTCCTTTGTTTAATGGGAATACCGATTACGCCGGCTGGAAAGACAACCGGGGCTTGCAGTTAATATCCAGTGTTTATGATCCGGCCAAGTGGCAGCGGGCGGCAACGGCTATCAAGGAGGCGATAGATGCGGCGGAAGGCAACGGGTATCATTTATACCAGTTTAATAAGTACAGTGGAGGGGCCGGTACATTTGCCATGAGTGATTCCCTGGTGCAGCTAATGACCATCCGGAAAGCGATCACGGAAAGCGTGGATAAGAACCCGGGCGTCATCTGGTCTACACAGCAACAATTTGCTGATGGAAAAGGAGGCTCCGGGGGAGGCAGTTTTAATTTTACGCCACTGGGAAATATGCTCAAGACCCTCTTTCCGGCCATGTATTCCCAGGATCAAACATCGTATGTGGGCTACCTGACGGCTTCCTGGCAAATGGCTGAACTGTTTTATTCCAACAACGGGGTGCCCATTAATGAGGATCGTTTTTTTGACTATGCCAACCGCTACAAGCCACGCCGCGCCACGGTTAGCGACAATGTAGGCGCTTATATCCCCACCGGTGAAATTACCGCTTCCATGCATTTTTTCAGGGAGCCGCGTTTTTATGCGGATCTGGGTTTTGATCGTGGTTATTTTGAGCTGGCCACCACAACTATTGATGGCGGCGCCACATTTGGCGTGTATTTAAAAAGCCGCCCGGGAGATATGTCTGGCGCCCCTTCCTGTTATGCACCTAAAAAAATTATTGCATTTGAAACTTCCTGCAGTAAAGGATTGGCTAATACATCGTATACCCCAAGTAATTACCAGTTTCCGTTGCTGCGTTTGTCTGATCTGTACCTGTTGTATAGTGAAGCGTTAAACGAAGTGAAAGGGCAGCCGGACGGTGAAGTATACCAATGGATCGATAAAGTTCGGGCTGCAGCAGGATTAAACGGTGTGGTGCAATCCTGGCAGATCGCTTCCAACAACCCTAATGCGCCCACCACTAAGGACGGTATGCGCAGGATCATCCAGCGGGAACGGCTTATTGAACTGGCTTTTGAAGGACAGCGCTTCTGGGATGTACGGCGCTGGAAACGCGCGAATGAATTCTGGACCTTATCGCCCACTACCTGGAGCCTTACTGCCACCCAACCGGATCAGTTTTATGTACCTACGGTGGGCACTCAATCACGGGTTGTTACATTCAGGGACTACCTGTATCCCATCCGGCAGGCAGATGTGCGGGTAAACCCTAACCTGGTGCAAACCTATGGCTGGTAATAAGAATTTGAATATTAATTGATACTAAAAGCAAACTGATGAATAAGTATAGTTTAGTAACAGCAATAATGATCATGGGGTTTTTATTTTCCTGCCGGAAGAAGGACCAGGGAACCCAGCCGGGAATATGGGATTCGGCCCCGGTGGAAGTGAGCACGGTAACGCCGATCAACGGCGGCGCCACCATCGCCTATAAAGTACCGGGTGATAATGATCTGCTGTATGTAATGGCCGAATATAAACGCAACGGGAAAATGTACACAGACAAATCTTCCGTGTATAATAATTCCCTTACCATTGAAGGGTTTGATACTATTGGAACTGTTGCCGCCAAGATCTATAAAGTGAACAAAGCGGGGCAAAGATCTGTGGGTACCGATGTAACGTTCACGCCCCTGCAATCACTGGTGAGCATTGCACAAAATTCGCTGAAATTCCAACCGGGATTCGGCGGGGTAGTAGCTTCCTGGAGCAATCCCAAAAGTACGCAGCTCGGCGTTCGTTTTATGTATGTGGATTCCACCAATAAATTAACCACCAATCAAATGTACTTTACAGCAGTGCCTCAGGAGCTTCATGCTTTCAGAGGATTTGCGCCCAATCCTACCAAATTTGCTGTCAGCTTTGAAGATAAATGGGGCAATTCGTCGGATACCGTCTATTATAGCACCACACCTTTCTTTGAAACACTGGTGCCCAAACCTTATGGAGATTACCGGGCCAATATTCCTTATGATAATACGTCCACTCTGCCGGGGGGCTTTTCCTTTAGCAAACTTTGGGATGGAATTGCAAATGTGGCCGGATCAGGAGGTAATGGGTTTTTAACCAATCCCGGAAATCCCGGCTTGTCCGTTACGATCGATTTAAAACAAGTGGTAAAGCTGAGCCGGATCATCATCTGGGGCTATCATATAAACAGCCCCTACGGTCAGGCCAATTTTACGCAGTTTGAATTATGGGGCACCAATAAAATTGATCCCGCCCTTTTTGCTAACAAACCCTATTGGCTCGATTCAATGTCCGTAGTAACGGGAGCGCTTTCTCCGGCGCCGGCAAATATTAACCCTACTACCGTGCTTCCTGCCGTAACGTTTAAAAATGACTGGCAGTATATGGGCTGGTTCAATATTACCCGGTACGATAAAATGGTGCCGGTAGATCAGCAGGCAATACTGAATCTTTCACAAAACGGGATGGAATATACCATGCCGATAGATGCCAAACCGGTGCGCTATTTAAGGCTGTTTGTACGGGCCGTTGGGGATAACTTCCCGCCACCGGCTAATAACTATTTTTCGGGTGGAGAAATTTCAGTGTATGGAGATAATACCGTTCCCCAGCAGTAACGTATTCTGTTGTTGCAGAAGAACGGACGTTTAAACCAATTGTTAATACGAATTTTTTAATAAAATGAACAGGATAACTAATTTGTTTTTTGCCGCAGCCTTCCTTGCTTTGATAGTATCCTCTTGTGATAAGATGAACGACATACAGAAAAAGTATGCGGACAAGGCCGAACAGGTATACCTGGGAAGGGTGGACTCTGTACAATGTTTTCCCGGTGTTGGACGTGCCAAGCTGGTATGGTACATGAACGCCGATCCCAAAATTGAGCGCACAATTATCTATTGGAACAGTCGTCACGATTCTTTGGTGGTGCCTTTTAATCGTACCGCATTGAGCGGGCAACGGGATTCGGTTTATCTGGATAGTTTGCCCGAAGGCTCCACGCTGCTTGAGTTTAAGAATGTAAACAGCAAAGGGGAATCCTCGCTTGTTACCATTGCATCGGCAACGGTATGGGGCACACAGTTTGCGGGAAGCCTGACGGCCCGCACTATCAATGCCTTTGACTACGATTATAGTCAATCCCGTTACAATCTTTCCCTGCTCAAAACGTTTTTGGGGGATAGCGTGATCTATTCGCAGATCAGTTATACCACGAAATCCAACACCGCTCAAACAATAACGATTAACCGGGCCGATACCGCCGTGGTATTGACAGATTTTCCGCCCGGCGGCAGTTTTCAGTTGCGGACCACATTTTTCCCACCCCAGGGGATCGATACGGTTCGGAGTGCCTATCAAACCTATAATGCCCCGGCTGTTGTTGCCAACAGAGGCGTAAAGATCGCGCAAGCGGGCAATATCAACAGTAAGTATTTTAATTATAATGGCGACCTGGGTGAATGGAACCCTGCGGGTGATCTGATTGTGTACACCGTGAACGCTGATGGAAGCCTGACTCAAAAAATAAAGTATCCGGCGCTCGTTTCCCGCACCACCTTCCGCGAATTCTTCTTCTATGACGGCGATCGTTTTATTGGTATTCAAACCAATAACAATATTTATATGTACCGGATCGTAAATGGCGTGTTAACAACAGTAAAAACGCCGGGCGGTGCCGATAATATGGGCGCCGGTTTTACGTTCCTGAAATACGCGCCGGCAAGAGGGTTCTTCTATTCGATTGCTGAAACAACGGGAGAAATAAAATCCTGGTCCGCATTAACAAATGCTACCTGGGGCACACCCAATGGAAACATTGTGGGCACCGGCTTTACTTATGTGCCTTACGCACTGTTTAATTTCCAAACGTTAATGGGAGTAGATGCTACAGGATATTTATGGACGGTTCCGGTATATGCTACGGGAGCCATCGGCTCCAAAAGCAGAATGGGACTGGGGTGGACCCGTTTCAAAAAGATAATATGCGTAGGCTCCACATTGTATGGCATGGAAAGCAACGGCGATCTTTATGTGTTTAACAATTTTGACGCTACAGGGACGTACTGGATTGTAAATTAAATACGCTAAAATAGAAATGGACCTGATGAGATCTTTTTTAATTGCTGCAGCCTTTCTGATACCTGTTTTTTTATCGGCGCAGCCGCAGCAAAAGGAAACGGTAAATGCCCCGTTCACCGATCATGGCCCGGCCTCTCCCTATAGTACCACACGGGGCACAGTGGCGGCTCTTGATGGCGAAGGCCGTAAGGTAGTGCTGTCCTGGCTTTTTGATATAAGAGGCGGGTATGCTTTATTAATGGTAGATGCGGCAACAGGGAAGAGCGAAGTCTTTCCTATGCCGTTTAACCCGGGAGGTGATTGCCCTTATGCCTCGCTCTTTTCCTCCCGAGGAAGATTATATACACTTTTTAATAGCAATTTCGTTGAGTTCGATCTTGGAAAGCGGGCGTTTACCTTCCACCATAAGACCGCTCCGCAAATGGCTATGGGAATGACAGAGGACGATGAAGGCAAAATATGGGCGGTGACCTACCCCAACAGCGGCGTTGTATGTTTTGATCCCGCAACGGCTGCCTTTACCGATTATGGATATATTAATAAAGAAAACTGGGCACAGTACCAGCGATACATGGCTGCGGACGACCAGGGATGGGTCTATTTTGGCCTGGGCAATACCAATAGCCAGCTTATTGCATTTAACCCAAAGTCCCGGCAGGTAAACAAACTCCTACAACCCGATGAAAGAAAAAGAGGAATGGCATACCTGTATCGTGATAAGAATGGTAAAGTATACGGGCAGGCGCTTGCAGACAGCAATGGCACATGGTATGAATTGTATAACGGTGCTATAAAATCCGTTGGTACCGGGCACCAGCCAGATGAAAAGCCGGTCATTACCGGGTCACAGGTGTTGCGGTATCTGTCGTTTCCTGACGGAAGCAAGGTTACCCGGCTGGATCTTATTAATAAAGTAATGACCACAGAAGATGCTCAGGGTAAAAAAAATACAGTCAATTTCGATTACCCTTCTGAAGGCTCATGGGTAATGGGTGTTGGGGCATCACCCGACCAGCGATCTGTTATTGGCGGAGGGTCTTTTCCCATGCGGCAGTTCAATTATACCGTTTCTGACGATAAATGGAGCACGATTGGCGCATTGGGACAATACAATGCATTAACCACAAGCGGTCGGTATGTGTTTTTTGGATCGTATCCCGGCGGGAATCTCGTTATGTGGGATACCAAAAAGCCCTTTAAAGCAAACAGCGGGGATGCAAAAGACAATAATCCCCGCGTATTGTTTACCTGCACTCCTGTCATACACCGCCCGCATCGCGTATTGGTGCTTCCTGATGGTAAAACAGTTATTTTGGGAGGCACACCTGAATACGGTTATACGGGCGGAGGTTTATTGTTTTATGACATTTCAACCAACAAACATGTGTTGCTTACAGATGATGATATTGAGAAAGACGAGTCAACAATGAGCCTCACTAATATCGCCAACGGGAAAGTTCTGGGAGGCACTACGGTGACACCTGGAACCGGCGGAGAACGAAAAGCAAGCCTCGCATTGCTATATATTATCGATCCGGTTTCTAAAAAACTGGAATGGAAAGCCCCGGTGATCCCTGGTGCACAGTCTTATACAGATCTGACCACCCGGAAGGATGGAAAGGTATACGGGATCGCCGACCGGAAAACGTTCTTTCTGTTTGACCCCGCAACAAAAAAGATCATTTTTCAAAAAGATGTCCAAAAAGACTATGGATATTCGGTTTCAGATCAATCGCCCCGGGTTTTTATAAATGGTAAACAGGATGATCTTTATATGCTTTTTGAACATGCGATCGCTCAGGTTGATCAAAAATCCGGAGACATCCGGATGTTATCAAAAACGCCGCAGGCCATAAGAGCCGGGGGGTGCTTTCTTAAGGGCCGGATTTATTATGTCAGCGGCTCTCATTTATTTAGTTACGAATTGTAACTTAACAGACCCGGATTTCATATTTGTGTTCAGCATCCTGTGGCGGCCGGCAATTTTTTTCTATTGAACTTTAAAAAATCTATCATGAGTAGTCCTTTCAATCGTAGAAAATTTATCAGCAATGTTGCAATTGTCGGCACAGGGTTGGCCGTCGGAGTCCCTCAGATCGTATCTGCCGGTACCACTACTGCCAGGCCCGCCATTCTGGGCGGACCCAAAGCACATTCAAGTGCATTTCCTTCATGGCCGGTGGAAGGTGCTATTGAGGAAAATGGATTAACGGAAGTGCTGAGAAGTAAAAAGTGGGGCCGGCTGGATGGCGCCGGGATGGCGAAATTTGAAACAGAATACAGCAGGCTATTGGGGGTTAAACATAGTCTGGGCGTTTCCAGCGGAACCAGCGCCCTTACTACAATTTTAGGTGCATTGGATATAGGGCCGGGCGATGAAGTGGTAATACCCGTATACACTTTTGTGGCTACGTATAATGTAGTTGTATTAAATTATGCATTGCCGATACTGGTAGATACGGATATCGAATCATTCCAGATGGATGCAGCCAAAGCAAAGGCCGCCCTTACTGCGCAAACCAAAGTCATCATGCCGGTACATATCGGAGGGTCTCCGGTAGACCTGGATGCGTTTGTGGCAATGGGTAAGGAACATAATATACCGGTAGTTGAAGATGCCTGCCAGGCGCATTTGGCAGAATGGAAGGGCGTTAAGGTTGGAAATTACGGTTTGGCAGGCGCCTTTAGCTTTCAGTCTTCCAAGAACCTGAATTGTGCTGAAGGGGGCGCCGTTACTACGAATAGCGATGACTTTATTACCAACTGTTACACGTTCCATAACCAGGGGCAGGGAGGGCGATCTACTTCCTTTTCCACGGGGGTGGGTACCCGCGGTACCAACCTCCGGCTGACAGCGTTTCAGGGGAGTTTGCTAATGTCTCAAATGACGCGGGTTGTGGAACAAAGCAACCGCCGCTGGGAAAACGCGCAATACCTTTCCCGCTTGCTGAAAGAAATACCGGGAATTACTCCGGCAAAATTATATCCCGGCACTACAAAAAGCGCGTATCATTTATATATGTTCCGGTATGATAAAAGCAGGTTCGCGGGTTTGAGCCGTGAAAAATTTCTACAGGCACTAAGCGCTGAAGGCGTACCTAATTCCGTAGGATATGGACAAATGAACAAAAGTGATTACGTAACAGCTTTGGCAACCAATAAACACTACCTGAAGATATATGGCGAAAAAACAATGAAGGAGTGGCTGGAAAGAAATCAATGTCCCCAGAATGATGTTTTGACGGCAACCCAGTCGGTGTGGTTCTTCCAGAACATGTTGCTGGGAACGAAGAACGATATGGAGCAGATCGCTGAAGCTATCGGTAAAATACAGAAATACGCGGCCGAGATCGCCCGGAAATAGAAACCGTTTAGAATAGAAATTACTGATTAAAAAAGTTTTCATAAAGTGATACATAATTTATTCAACAATAACCGAACGAAGTTTATGCGCATCATTTCTCCGGCGTTTAAATGTGCTACCGTACGTTGCGTTGCATTGGTATGGGTTGCCCTGTTGCTGTCGGGAATTACTGCCTTTGCCCAACAGAAACCCAGCAGCAAGGCAACTATTGCTGCCGGTGTTGCCAGTGCGGATATTACGCCCCAATTTCCGATTCGTATGGCCGGGTACGCTGCAAGGCTCAGCACCGATGCAGACAGTGTACTGCAACCGATAGCCGCCCGGGCGTTAGCCCTGGGCAGCGATGAGCAGCACCCGACCCTGATGATCACTGTGGACCTGGTAGGCATTCCCTGGCGCATTACGAAAAACGTTACCGATTTTTTAGCAAAGGAAAAAGGAATGGATCCTGCGCAAATTGCCATTTATGCTTCTCATACGCATGGCGGACCAGAGCCGGGTAACCTGATCAATATTCTGCAATACCGAAACGGGCACTTTAGCGATTCATTACTGGCCTTGCAACAACTTATTGAAATTACCCGCTACACCGAGCAGCTCACTCAAAAACTGAAAGACCTGGCGGTAACCGCTTTGAACAATCGAAAACCCTGCCTCGTATCATGGGGGCAGGGACAGGCACAATTTGCAAGCAACCGGCGTACCAAAGACGGTCCTGTTGACCTGGCACTTCCTATGCTGAAAATAACCGGTCTGAACGGCGCGCTGAAAGCCGTTTTTCTGAGTTACGCCTGTCACGGTACAACCCTGGGAGGCGATGTACATAAAATTCATGGCGACTGGATTGGAGAGGCGCGCCGGGTAATTGAGGCGAGACACCCCGGAGCAACTGCCCTGATTGCATTGGGCTGTGCCGGAGATGCCAACCCGGCGCCCCGTGGAAGCCTGGAAGATGTTCAGCAGCATGGAAAAGAAATTGCAGATAATATAGATAAGCTGTTAACAGCGCAACTGCAGCCCCTCAACACCCCTCCATCGGGGCTGATGAAATGGATCCGGTTACCATTCTCAAAAGTACCCACTGCAGCCGAACTGATCGAGTGGACAAAAGATCCATCCGTAAAAGGTTACTATGCCCGCCTGGCCCTTGAAAGGCTGGAAAGGGGGGACTCTATTCCCAGCGCAGTTAACTATCCCATACAGGTGTGGAATTTTGATAACAAAATGGCAATGGTAAACCTTGCAGGCGAAGTGGTGGTTGATTATTCGCTGCGGCTTAAAAATACCTATGGTGCCGAACAGCTTTGGGTGAACGGGTATGCCAATGATGGTCCTTCCTACATAGCATCGCGCCGTGTTATCGGCGAAGGCGGCTATGAAGCCGAAAGCAGCATGTACTGGTACAATAAGCCATCCCCTTATGTACCGGAAGTGGAAGACAGGATCGTAAATGCCGTGGATGAATTAATGCCCGCTGCATTTAAAGATAAAAGACCGGCTAACAATCGCCAGGAGCTGATTCAGCCGGAAGCCGATGGATCGTATCGTTTAGCTTCATGGCTGGCGGGTACCGAAGGCAGCCGCATTAAATATATGCCGGAATGGAAAGCCTTTGGCTGGTTTGATGCAAAAGACAAAGCCATCTGGCAGGTGAATATAATAAAAGCAGGGAAATACGATGTGTGGCTCGATTGGGCGGTTTCAGATGCCAATGCAGGAAAATTAGTTGAGGTAACGGCAGGTAATAAAAAAATAAAAAGCAAGACAGATAAAACGGGGTCATGGTTTACCTATCGCACAAAAAAGGCCGGTGCCATACAACTGCCGCAAGGAACAATAAAGATCGAATTGAGATCGGGCAACGCAAAAGAACAAGGCTCTATGTTTGATGTAAGAGAACTGCGGTTAGTGCCGGCAAAAAGATAAAATATGAATAAATTAATGATTTTCCCTGTAGCGTTCCTGCTTTCATTTGCCCAGCCGGTTTTATCGCAGCAAAAAACGGTCTTTTCAAAAAACGGGGAAATTCATGATCAGGTCATAGCGGCATGGGAAAGTCAGTTTCGCAGCTATTACACTACTGAAATTCAAAAAAGATTATTTGGTGAAGGGGACGTTTATGTTTTATACGATGTACAGATTGGCGGATTGCAGGCTTTTACAGAAATGACACGGAGATGCAAAGATGTCCGGCAGATTGCAGAAATTGCAAGCCTTTTAAATCCCGTATTCTCTGCATTAAAGCCGGTACCTGGAAATAATAATAGCAGCGGATGGATCTGTTCGGGTGGACAAATATGTACGGCCTACGGTTTTATAGGCAAAGAAGTGACACTTTGCAGTGTGCAGTTCCTGGGCCTGTTAGGAGCACTTGCTACCAGCATCTCCGAAAATATTCCCGTCCATCAGCAAACAACTGAATTGAAAACTTTTGTAAAAACAGCTTTCAATACTATGGCTGTTCAACTGGATCGCTGGTTGACATCGGCCTATTTTTCTTCCGTTAATAAAAGACTCCGGGCAACGGTTACGGATGTAAAAGATAAAAATTCAGGTTACTTTTTTACTGATGTGGATCTTTGGTATCTGACGGTGCTTTCTGACTTGTCCGAATTACACAAATTGGGAGTGGTGCCTGCAGCAGAGGGAGTAACCGCTTTTGAATCATTACAAAATAAAAAAGATAACATTCACAAAATATTCGATCTGTTTTTGGCCCGGACCTTTCTTGCCAAATCCCGTAAGGGCACAAGGGCAGAAATAGACAGAGGGTTTTGGAAGTATCACTTTGATAACCGGTATGCCGGCTATACAGACACGCTTCCTCCGGTCAGCTGGGAGTCAAACGCCAGCGGGGGATGGAAAATGAAAACAGTTGTTCCCTGGGATAGTTCCTACCTTGCCCGGGATGCGGGGTGGGATATTAGTCATGCAAGAAGACTGGTCCCTGCGCTCGAAACGTTCGTCAGGAACCGGGAAAATATAAAAAAAGTATGGGGCTACAGCAATCCTGCTTTTGACCCGGTAGCGATCCGCAAGGCGTATGCCAACCAGATTGTTGAAAAACTTTGGAATGGTAGTCTCCGTTTTCCGTTGTTTTCAAATTTGTGGAGCGGGGATAATGGCTGGTACCGCGTGGCTTATGCAAATCAGACAGGAAGGCAATTTGCCGGCTATCCTCCATATGGACTAACTTCCTCTATACCCGACGGGGGCTATGTTGTATGGGCGGCGTTCGATCCAACCCTAAATACTATTTTTAGAAAGATTTTCGAATTGTCGAATACAGACGATGCGGAGGCAAAACGGTTCATGGCACAGCATTATTCGAGCCTCTGCTATAGCACAGCAAAAAGATCCATTAATCGCTTTGCTTTCTTATCCGATATGGTAGGGCTTCCACTGTTAAGCACAGGTAAACGGTAAAATCTGAACTCTTCAGCAATTATAAAACACGAATACATTCATAAATTATTGCTATTAAAAATGAATCGTAGAAAATTTGTGGCAAATACGGTTACTTCCGGCGCAGGTTTAATGATAGGCAATCTCCTGACGGGTGCTTCATATAAACAGAAGCCCACTTTTGATGCCGGCGGGCCCGGGCGCAATGTTATGCAGGAGGTGCTGAAATACCGTAAGATTGATACACATGCTCATGCAGATGAAAACCAGTATAAAACGGAGGTTAACCTCGATTTTGCAGACAGGCTCGGTATCAATAAGCTGATGATCTCAAATTTTATAAGACCTTTTAGCGAAGGAACGCCCGATGATTTCCGGTCTAAAAACAATTTTATAATAAAGTGTATGAAAGCGCACCCGGATCGGTTTATCGGTACAGTGGCGCTCAACCCGACGTTTAAGAAAGAATCGCTTGAAGAGATCGACCGTTGCAGGGATGCCGGCATGACGGGTTTGGGAGAATTATACAACCAGGTAAAAATTGATGATCCGCTCTATTACCCCGTCATTGAAAAATGTATTGACCTCAACTGGAACATTATGATGCACTCCCCGGTGGGCTATTCACGTGCAAAATTATACTCCGGTGAACCAAAGAACATTTCACTGCCGGAGGATTTTGCAAGCATTGCAAAAAGGTATCCGGAAGCCCTGTTCCAGTTTGCTCATATCGGCGGCGGCATCGACTGGGAGTATGCATGTAAAGTGCTGAAAGGATCGCCCAATGTCTTTATTGAAGTATCCGGGAGCAACAATGCAGCCGGTATGATCGATTTTGCGCTGAAATGTGTGGGAGAGGACCGGTTGGTATTTGGATGCGATTATAGTTTTTACCAGGGAGTCGGTCATCTTTTTTCTGCCCACCTTACAGACGCACAACGAAAAAAGATCTTCTTTGAAAATATTGCAAAACGGTTAAAAAAAGCAGGTATCCATGTTGATTGACAGTAATGCTTATATCGGCCACTGGCCCTTTCTGAAATTGGATTACAATACACCGGAAACCCTTCTGGGCAGGATGGAGGAATTTGGTACAGAGGTTTCGGTGATCAGCAATCTTAACGGCATTTTTTATAAGAACACGCAGCATGCCAATGATGAATTATTTGAAGCCCTTCGCAGCAAAAGCACGTGCTTTTGCTGCGAAGGGCTTCAAAT
>JAGIAQ010000077.1 GCA_017744795.1 Niabella sp.
ACTGAATATTTGTTGGATCAGGGTTTGGCCGAAGGAGGGCGCTTGTTTTTAAACCTCGGGCACTACAAACAAAGCCTCAATTTCCCGGCAGGCTTTTTAACAGCAATGCGCTTGTATCCCGCGGAGCTGAAAACGCAGGTAATAAAAATGCTGAAATGGCAGGTTGGATATAACAGAATCTATAATCCGGAAATAACAGATGCCAATACGGATTATATACATTTAAGGTCAGGCTTCTTATTTGAGTTAGCCGCGTTGGCTCCTTCGCCTGATGAATGGGTAAGAGATCTGAAATGTATTTCCCGCTACCTGGGACTTTTTGTGAATTTTACTCCGGGAAGCGCCAATGGCCTGAAGATCGATGGCACTGCTTTTCATCATAATGTACATTACCTGGGATATATGTATGCAATGGGCACTTACGCCGACAGGATTTATTCGCTGAAAGGCACGGTTTACCGGCTAAGTGCCGCTGCTTATAAACAGGCTGCCTTCTTTTTCAAGGCGTCGTTTCTTCAATCTTCGCGCGGGCAGCTATATGCCAATGCTACTTCGGGCCGAAATCCTTTTAGCAGGTTTACTATCGGGTCGGATAAATTAAAAGAGCTGATTGAAGTGGGCGGCGATATTATGGGAAAACCCTTTGATCCTGAACTGGCGGCTTTCTATAATTATATTTTTGATGCAGATACCTACCCCGTAAAGAAACTGGCAGCGGACGGGTATTATCAGTTTAATTACGGGCAGTTGGGCGTGCAGCGCCAGAACAATTGGGTGGCGGTGATGCATGGGTTTACCGACCGGCTTTGGGGATCGGAAATTTATGTGAATCAGAACCGTTACGGGCGGTACCAAAGTTATGGGTCGCTGGAAGTGTTATACAGCGGTGATACAGTAGCAACCGGTTATCCATCCAATAAAGGCAATGGATGGGACTGGGATATGCCGCCAGGTACTACCACTGTTCATATTCCATTCGGGGAACTGCAGGCAAAACAAGGACGCGCCGATGAATACAATCGAGCGTCTTTTGCAGGAGCGCTGGCTTTGGGGAAAGATGGGGTCTTTGCTATGGATTTTATTGAAAATGCCGGTAATAAATATATTCCCAATAACCTGCGTTTTCATAAGTCTGTATTCTCTTTTGACGGTATGCTGGTATGTTTGGGCAGCGGGATTAGTACTTCCAATGCTTCTGATATAACCGCTACGAATTTGTTTCAGGCCGTTTCCGTATCCGGGAATCCGCCGTTGTATATAAACTCCCTCCGGGCTGTGAGTGACGATAGTTATCAGGAACAAGTGGAAACTGTTAAGAGCGGCGCCTGGTTAGTGAACGGACAAACCACCGGTTTTTTTATACCAAAAAGGGGCGGGGAAGTGATAGTAGAACGGGGCATGCAAAGCACACCCGTGGAAAGTAGCCTGACCGGTATGCCAAATGCCAATGCCGGTTTCAGCAAAGCCTATATCAGCCATGGCTTGGGGCCGGTCAACGCACAATACCAGTTTGTGGTAGTGCCTGCTACAACCCCTCAAAAAATGCAATCATTAGCCGTGGATTTTAGCCGCGGTAAAATATACACGGTATTAAGCCAAACTGACACTTTACATGCCGTAAAATATCTGCCGGAGAATATTACGTCCTACGTGTTTTTTCATGAAAAGGAAAATGTGAACCTGGGGTATATTAAAAGTATATCAGGCGAAGCATTGGTGGGTATTAAAGAAGGCCATGACAGCCTTCTTGTAACGATTGACAATCCGGATCTGAATGCTGTGGATGATAAAATTACCCGATGGCGTTCCGTACCATATAAAGTGCGTTTGCAGTTGAATGGTGACTGGCGCGTTATCGGTAATCCTTCGGGTGCAGTTATTAAAAAAGCACCGCATTCTTTGATTATAAACTTTATTTTAGAAAACGGGTTTGCCAGAACTATTACGCTGTTAAAAGAGTAAACCCGATAAAACTTGCGGTACTATTTTAATTATTAATTTTTAACTATAAATAGCATGAAGAAAGGTATTGTAGCTTTAATAGTAATAATGACGGCAGTAACCTGTATGCCAGCCGGGTTGCACGCGCAGCAAAAAAATAAGCAAAATGATGAGGAGGTAAAAATGCAGCATGCCCAAATAGGCATTGTTGACGACCCTGCCGCCCATTATCAGCGCACTGCTAACTCCGGAGCGCAATGGTATCCCAAAGCTGGCTTCGGTATGTTTATTCACTGGAGCATTTCTTCGGTGAAAGCGTTAGATCTTTCCTGGCCTATGATGGCGGGTACTCAAATTGGCTGGAGCTCCAATAAACCTACTCAGGATTCTGTTGACCGGTATGTCGCCGCAGGAGATTTTTTTGCCGGGCACCGTTGCAAGTTAGACGGTACCTGCATTACGCCTAACCAATACTGGGCGATGGCAAAGGATTTTAATCCCAGCTCCTGCGATCCGGATAGCTGGGTGAAGCTGGCGAAAGAAGCGGGTATGCAATATGTGGTATTTACTACGAGGCATCATGATGGCTTTGCGATGTGGCCCAGTAAATACGGTAATTTTAATACAAGAAATTATTTGGGTGGAAGAGATTTTGTAAAAGAATTTGTAACAGCCTGCAGAAAATATGGATTAAAAGTAGGACTGTATTACTCGGGGCCGGATTGGCATTTTAATAAGGACTATCAGAGCTTTTTGTACTATGGCGTTGGCAGGGATTATAAAAATGTTCCTTCAATAGATGCTGATCTTCGTGTAAGGACAACAGAAAAGACCGCAGCGGAAAAACAGGCACATTATGAAGCCGTGGCCGCCTACCTGAAAGGGCAGGTGGAAGAATTGCTGACCAATTATGGTAAAATTGATATGATCTGGTTTGATGGTGGCCCCGATATTCCGAAGGATAATATTGCCAGGCAGCATACTATCACAATGGAGCGTATTCATCAATTGCAACCAGGTATTGTGGTAAGCCCGCGATTCTTCGGGTATGGTGATTATAAAACATTGGAAGGGGATAAATCACTGCCAAAAGCACCCCAGGAAGGATGGGCGGAGTTGTGTGCAACTATAGCAGATCCCGGCTGGGGATATACCAAGGCGCCGTTGAAGTCGGCCGCATACGTGTTGAATCAATTGGCAGTGTGCCGGAGCAATAATGCGAACCTGTTGTTGAACTTTGGGCCAACCAAAGACGGTGTTTTCAGCGATGCGATGGTCAGCCGTTTACACGAAATTGCGGACTGGATAAAAGTGAATGGTGTTGCGGTTATGAATACAAGACCTTTGGAAGCGGCCGAGCAATCATCTGTGCCGGCCACCGCTTTGGGAAATCATCGCTATCTTTTTGTAATGCCGGATGTAAGTAATAAATTTAAGCCGGTATGGCCAGCGGTTACCATTGCGGTTATTTTTAGGTCTGGTAAAAAAGTGAAACGCATTGGCATATTGGGTAAGAAAGAAGAGTTGAAATACCAGGTTGATGATGGAGCGATCACCATTCAAATGCCTTTGGCGGAAAGGAATATAAATGGCGATGTTATTGACGTGGAACTGGACCGATAGGTTACATATCAGCTGCGGATTAATCAAATAGAAATCGATACCGGAATAATTATGAAAAGAATCTTCATTTTATCGAGTTTTGTTTTTCTTGTTCAATTGCTATCTGGTAGAGCAGTTGCTCAGGATGAATTTGATAAGATCCGGAAGAATATTATTGCGGGGCTGGCTGGCCAGGCTAAGGATGTTTCCGGTTTTAAAGATCGACAGTTGGCTGACGGCAGTTGGAATGACATCAATTACAAAGATGAAGCCATCACCGCCTGGAAGCCGATAGCGCATCTGCAAAGGATTAAAACGTATTGTGTCGCCATCAATCGTACTAAGTCCACTGATTTAAATAACCATATTATCGCAGGATTGCGGTATTGGTTAAGCGTTTCGCCAAAAAGCAAAAACTGGTGGCATAATGAGATCGCTGCACCGCAAGAAATGGGAGAGATACTTTTGCTCGTCGATGAAGCAGGGATGATATTCCCGCGATCGTTGAAAGATTCATTGGTCGGGATCATGAAAAAGGGCGACCCCTATAAACAGGCAGGCGCTAATAAACTGGATATTGCTATTCACTACCTGTACCGGGCCTGCGCTACAAAGGATGGGGGTTTGATGAAAGCAGCGGTGGAGCAGGCTTTTCAGCCGATTAGCATTGGAGAGAAAGAAGGAATACAATATGATTATTCTTTCCTGCAACATGGAAGGCAATTGCAATTGTCCAGCTATGGCCTTGTGTTCCTGATGGGCGAATACCGGGTGGCTGCATGGGTGATGGGCAGCCGTTTTGCTTTAAGCTCTGAAAAGCTGAACATCTTGCAAACCTATCTTACCCAGACCTATCTGCGCACGATAAGAGGGGAGTACTCTGACTTCAGCGTGGAGGGCAGGGGGATATCCAGACCAGGAGTGCTGCATAAAAAATCAAGCGTGCCGGATGGTTATACGGATAACACCAATACCTGGTTGGCTTATGCAAAGAAGCTGAGCCCGGCAAATACGGCTATTACCAATGCCATGGCAAGGATACAAGGAGCACAAGCGCCAGGTTTTGGCGTTAATCCTTGCCATCAATATTTTTATAAAGGGGATTATACATTGCATTTGCGGGAAGCTTATTCTTTTAATGTAAGAACCGTTTCTTCGCGGACCATCAGAACAGAAGCTGGTAATGGGGAGAACCTCTTCGGAAAATTTTTGCCCGATGGCGCTACCGATATCCAGCGGACCGGCAGCGAATATTATAATATTATGCCCGTTTGGGAATGGGATAAAATACCGGGTATCACCTGCCGGGATTTCGCAACGGATCAACCGACGACTGCGCAATGGGGTGAGCCGGGCAGTACCGCTTTTGTGGGTGGCGTAAGCGACGGAAAATATGGCTGTACGGTTTATGATATGAATTACAATGATGTAACGGCTAAAAAGGCCTGGTTCTTTTTTGATAAAGAGGTTGTTTGCTTGGGCGCCGGTATCAATTGTACAGCAGGCGAGCATGTGACTACAACCCTTAACCAATGCTGGTTGCAGGGGAAAGCGGTGGTAGATGATAATCCGGTACACGGCATTAGTAGGCTAACCAATCCCTTCTGTATATGGCATGATAGCATCGGGTATTATTTGCTCCAAAAAAATAACGTGGTACTTAGTGTTGGAGAACAGAACGGCAGCTGGAAAAAGATCAATCAAACCTATTCGCCGGAGGAAGTTCTGGGCAACGTTTTTAAACTTTTTATTGATCATGGCTCCAAACCCAATGATGCCGGTTATGCGTATTGTGTTGTGCCATCCATTTCCTTGCAGGAGGCCCATTCTTATCCCGTCAACGATATTGAGGTAGTAGCCAATAACAGCTCTGTTCAGGCGGTCGCAAATTCTGCCTTGCAGATGGTACAGGTGTGTTTTTATACCAGGGGGTCATTTAGTTATCATCAGCTGAAAATAACGGTGGATAAACCTTGCTTGCTGCTTATTAAAAAAATCAATGGGCAACAGCCTGAACTATGGGTGGCCGACCCTTTGCAGCTGGAAACTGTTGTTGCTATAACCCTTCAGGCAGGAGCAAAGCGTATGGTAAAAACAGTCCAGTTGCCGGGCGATAAATACAAAGGAAGATCTGTACGGGCGCAATAAATTCTGTTAATAAAAAAACACCCCCTTTTTGATAAATTATTATCCCTTCTCTGCTGTTCCTTAAAAATATATTTGTGTTGCCGGCGGTTAAAAAAAGAAAGGCTGCGGCGCCCATTTATGAGAAGAAGAAATACGATTGTTGCCGGAACGCTTATTGTTTTATTACTTGTGGTGTTGAGTGGTTTTATTGCCAGAACGGGGAACCCGGAACTAGTGGACAAAGTATTTAAAGTGGCCGTGCAGCAATACACTCAAATGCTGGCGCATTCAAAAGACCTGAGTTTATATCCCCGCACTACCGATAAAAACGGGCAAACCAAATATGTAGGAATAGGTGACTGGACGGGCGGTTTCTGGGCCGGCGATTTATGGTACGTTTATGAATGTACAAAAGATCAGAAATGGAAGGAAGAAGCCACCCGCTGGACGCAAAGCCTAGAAAAAGATCAGTACAATACCACGCATCACGACCTGGGATTTATGATGTATTGCAGCTATGGGAATGCCTACAAGATTACTAAAAATGAAAAGTATAAACGGGTATTGATCCAGTCAGCAAAATCATTGGCAAGCCGCTATAACCCCCATGTAGGCTGTATCAAATCCTGGAATTCAAAAATGTCATGGGATGGGAAAACCCTTTTAACCTACCCGGTCATTATTGATAATATGATGAACCTGGAACTGTTGTTTTTTGCGTCGAAAGCCACAGGTAATCCCATCTTTAAAAATATTGCTGTTAAACATGCTGAGAATACCATGAAGAACCAGGTGCGGCCGGATTATAGCTGTTATCACGTGGTTAACTACGATTCCGCCACCGGACGCGTTTTAAACAGGGAAACCAATCAGGGCTTTTCGGATAATTCTGCCTGGGCTAGAGGGCAGGCCTGGGGCATTTACGGCTTTACCATGGTGTACCGGGAAACACATGATGAAAAGTTCCTGAATACCGCAAAGAGAATGGCTGATTTTTACATTGACAATCCCCATCTGCCAAAAGATAAAATTCCTTATTGGGATTTTAATGTGAACCAGCCGGGATATGCGCCCCAATGGAATTACGATAAACGCCGGTTCCCCGATATCCCCCGAGATGCATCAGCTGCAGCTGTGACCTGCGCTGCACTTTTTGAGTTGAGCGGTTATCTCGGGAAGGAAGGGAAAAAATATTATGATTTCGCTGTGGCCACACTAAATACATTGGCTTCCCCGGCGTATATGGCTGCGCCAGGTACTAATGGAAATTTTATCCTGATGCATTCCGTTGGCAGTATTCCGCATAATGTAGAAGTGGACGTGCCGCTGGTGTACGCCGATTATTATTTCCTGGAAGCCTTGCTGCGCTATCAACATCAACTAAACGCTTTAAATAACAATTAGAAAATTGCTGTAAATGAAAAATCGATTATTTGCCATTTTAGTTTTTCTGTTTGCCGTGGTTCAATCACATGCCCAGCAAACAGAAATTGGCGGGCGGGTGGTATCCGCTGATAATACGCCGCTGAACGGCGTTACCGTACAGGTAAAAGGGGCGGCCAATGCCACCCGGACAGATGCTGACGGAAGATTCAGGATCCGGATCCCTGATAACAATGCAACACTTGTGTTTAGTTTTGTAGGAATGGAAACAGTGACTTATACTGTTTCGGCGGTGCCAACTCCTGTTGTATTAAAAGATGCGTCCAACGCTTTGTCGGATGTGGTAGTGGTTGGGTATGGCACACAGAAAAGAAGAGATCTTACCGGTTCTGTTGCCTCTGCCTCTATGACGGATATGATGAAAGCCCCCGTGGCCTCCTTCGATCAGGCGCTGGCCGGGCGTGTTGCCGGTGTGCAGGTAACAGCTTCCGACGGCCAGCCGGGTGCCGGCATCAACATCGTTATACGGGGCGCCAACTCTGTTACCCAGGCCAATTCGCCTTTATATGTAGTGGATGGGTTCCCGATAGAAAGTCCGGATAATAATACCATCAACCCGGCCGATATAGAATCGATTGAGGTATTAAAAGATGCTTCTGCCACGGCTATTTATGGTGCAAGGGGGGCAAATGGTGTTATTATGATCACCACCAAAAAAGGGAAAACAGGTGCACCGGTTGTTGCTTATAACGGTTATTATGGCATACAGCAAAATAGTAAACGGATGCAGGTGCTCAGTCCGTCTCAATATGTGCAGTACCAGCTGGAAGCCAACCCCAGTACTGCGGCTTATGTACCCGGATCCTATCCAACCCCACGGCAATTGTTTTTGAGTGGCGGCACTACGCTGGATTATTACAAGGACACGGCCGCCTTTTTGAATTACCAGGACCAATTGTTTCAAACGGCTCCCATGCTGAGTAACTCGATTTCATTGACCGGCGGAAATGATAAAACCAAGTATGCCGTTTCAGGAAATATTTTTAACCAGAAGGGCATTATCGTCACGTCAAATTATAAACGTTACCAGGGTAGGGTGGTATTGGATCAGAAGGTGAGTGAAAAATTGAAAGTGGGCATTAATGCTAACTACAGTTATTTAATGCAAAGCGGTTTAAGCGTGGGCGGCAGTAATTATAGCGGAACACTTAATTTAATGTATAGCGCGTGGGGCTTTCGTCCGGTTAATCCCAGCCCGGTCAGCGTTGCAGCATTAGCTGGAAATTTTGATCTGTCCGATGAGTCAACGACAGACCCTACTGTTTCCCCCACGAATGATTACCGGTTTAATCCGCTGAAATCACTTAAGAACACACTGAATAACAATATTACCAGGGAGCTGATGACCAATGCTTATGCGGAATATAAAATAATACCGGAACTGACCCTGCGTGTTACGGGTGGTATCGTGAACCGGTTGCTGGTAAATCAATTATTTTATAATTCACAAACGGCCCAGGGGTCGCCGGCAGTAGCCAATAGCGCTGGCCCCAACGGTTCCATCCTGAATAACAGTTTCAATTCCTGGTTGAACGAAAACTATTTAACCTATAATAAAACGTTCAATAAAGTTCATTCTTTAAATATAATGGGCGGCTTTTCCCAACAGCAGGTGAATACTTCTTCTAATGGCTTTTCTGCTGTTAATGTACCCAATGAATCGCTTGGTATTAATGCGCTTTCGCAGGGAACCATTAAATCTACCACTTCATTGGCATCCGTGAATGGGGCTCTTTCTTTTCTCGGCAGGGTGAACTATGGCTATAAATCCAAATACCTGTTTACGGCTTCCTATCGTGCGGATGGATCTTCCAAATTCGCACCGGGCAACCGCTGGGGCTATTTCCCCACCGGGGCCGTCGCCTGGAGATTCAGCCAGGAAGATTTTATGAAAAAATTATCGACTGTAATTACAGATGGTAAGCTAAGGGTTTCGTACGGACTGACCGGCAATAACCGGGTATCCGATTTTCCGTATTTGCCGGCTTATAGTCAAACAAATTCGGCTGCGCCCTATACGTTCAACAACACGTCACTGGCAGGGGCGGTGCCCACCACCATTGGTAACCTGGATCTGAAATGGGAAACCACTGCGCAGTGGGATGTTGGACTGGACCTGGGTATAACGAAATTTGCTACTTTGACTGCTGATTATTATCGCAAGATAACCTCCAACTTATTGCTCAATGCTGCAGTGCCTACTTCTTCCGGATATGCGACGGCATTTAAAAATATAGGGAAAATAAGCAATGAGGGTTTTGAGTTTGCACTGAATACGAATAATATCCGCACCCAGTCATTTTCCTGGACCAGCAGCTTTAATATATCGTTCAACCGGAACAAAGTGCTGCAACTGGCCGAAGGACAGGAGTCTTTATTTTCTTTTACACCATTTGATACAAAGTTTACAACAGTGCCCTCTTATATTGCCAAGGTTGGGCAGCCCCTGGGTTTGATGTATGGATTGGTAACTGACGGCGTATATCAATACAGCGATTTTGATAAGACCTCAGCGGGAGGGTATATACTCAGGAATAGCGTAACTACAAACGGTAATACAAGATCGGCTATTCAGCCGGGAGATATTAAGTATAAAGATATCAACGGCGATAAGATTATTGATGCTAATGATATGACGGTGATAGGTAGCAGTCTGCCAAAACATATCGGCGGGTTTAATAACAACTTTACCTATAAAGGTTTTGATCTGAATGTGTTCTTTCAATGGAGTTATGGCAATGATGTGCAGAATATGAATAATTATACATTCAGAGGCGGAAGCAATTCCGTGAACCAGTTTGAAAGTTTTATGAATAGGTGGACTCCTGATAATATGAACACCAATATTGTGCGCACGAATGGCTTCGCCGGTTCTTATACGGCATATTCAGGTTATACCATTGAAGATGGCAGTTATCTGAGATTGAAAACGCTTTCCTTGGGATATTCGCTTACCCCGGCGGCATTGAGAAGATTAAAAATAAAGAGCATGCGGATTTATACTTCAATGCAAAATGTGTTTACCTGGACCAAATACTCGGGGCAGGATCCTGAAGTAAATCTGTATAACTCTGTGTTGACGGGTGGGTTTGACTATTCTTCGTATCCCAAAGCAAGGGTGACGACATTGGGTGTAAATGTGAACTTTTAAACTCCTTAAAACGATTGATGATGAAAAGAATAATATATGCAGGTATTCTGATAATAACGATTTTCAGCGCCTGCTCCAAGATCCTGGATACGACCCCCAAGAGCTTTTTGTCGCCGGGAGCCTATTATACCGGTAGTAATTTGACCAGCGCATTGGTGGGCGTCTACAATCCGCTTACCTTATATGGAAATGACTATGTAAAAGGGCTTTTTACCTGCAATGATGAAACCTTTTGGGGCGGAGCCGGCCGGGTGCCTTCTGGCGCGCCCAATGCAACGTATTTTTACGATTATTCGAATAGTAATGTGAACAGTCTTTGGTCGGGTTTATATACTGGAATTGAAAGAGCAAATGAGTTGATCGCAAACGTAAATGCGACAGATTCGTCAAAAGCCACCCAGGCAGCACTGGGAGAAGCGATTTTCTTACGTGCGTATTATTACTTTCTATTGACAAGCAATTTTGGGCCGGTGCCATTGAAGCTCACGCCAACAACATCTCCCAATGGCCTGGGGAACCCAAGGGTGCCCCTTGATACGCTGTATGATTTCATTGTAAAAGACATGAAAACCGCTGAATCAAAAGTATATACCGCAGCACAATTAGGGTACGCAAGCCGTGTAGCTAAAACCACTGTTGAGGGCATATTGGCACGGGTATATTTATTTATGGCCGGTTATCCGTTCAACGGGGGAAAAGCAGGTGTGGACGCCATGTACGACAGTTCGCTGGTGTACGCGCAAAAAGTCGTTAGTTCCGGTTTGCATAGCCTGAATTCCAGTTACAACCAGATATTTATTAACCAGGCTGCGGATATATATGACGTAAAAGAAAGTATGTGGGAGGCCGACTTTTCAGGCGGTTCCACTTCCACCTTCAACATTACCGGCGGAGTGGGCGCTCAGAATGGTATTCAATTTACTTCTGCAGCAACCTACCCGGGCTCTTCCAATTTTATCTATTCCGATAGCGGGTATAGTTATGGGTTTGTCTATGTAACGCAAAAATTATATAATCTGTATTCCGTTTATGATGCAAGACGGGACTGGAATATTCAGAACTTTAATTATAGCGTTAATACGGCTCAGTCACCAATTGTTACCCGTACGCCACTCAGCAACACGGCTGTGTTTTCTTATAACCGGAACAACGCCAAATGGCGCCGTACGTATGAAACCGTATATCCCAAAGGGAAAAACACCAGCGTGATCAATTTTCCGATACTGCGTTATTCCGATGTGTTGCTGATGCTGGCCGAGGCAGACCTGAATGTCAATCATGGAACGATTTCGGCAAATGGATTAAACGCGATCAATGCGGTGCGGGAAAGAGGCTATGGGTTAACAGGGGGAACAGCTCCCATCAAAGCATTAACTATTACCAATTCCGGCTCTGGGTATAATACTACCAGTTTTAGCGGGTATAACAATGCCAGTTTGGGCGATGTAAACCAGGGTAACTCGCTGGGATATGCGTCTGCAATTACCGGCGGAAAAGTGACCGCTGTAACCCTGACATCAGGGGGACAGGGATTCACGGCGGCTACAGCAGGGACTATTTACCTGGGGAATCCGTGGACGGCTAATAAAACATATGCGGTAAATCAGCAGGTAATTAATAATGGCAACCTGTACACGGTTACAACGGCAGGCACTTCCACATCAACGCCCCCCACACAAACAACAGGAGCGTCTTCAGCAGCAGCCACCGGTGCGGTGTTTACCTATGCGGGCGTGGCGGCAACCGCTTCCGGTACATTGGTGACTAAAGCCGATGTGGATCTGGCAACAGTAAGTATGAAAGATATACAGGATGAAAGGGCAAGAGAGCTTTGCTATGAAGGAGTGCGGACAAATGACCTGATCCGCTGGAATATCTTTTATACTACTATGACGGATGTATATAACCAGATTAACAGCTGGCCTACGTTTGCCACCAACACGAAAGCTATTGCCATATTTGGGTATAATAACGTAGTTTCAGCAACGCCCAACAAGTTCTTATTGTTGCCGATCCCGTCTTCTGAAATCAGTGTTAACAAAAGTATGACCCAGAACCCGGGATGGTAAATCACTTTTATTCATTTTTGAAATACGACTAAATTTTTGAATATGTTTTTACGAAATTATATTTTGCTGCTGGGCCTGGGATGTATCTTGTTTTCCTGTAAGCGTGAGGCTGTGCTGAGCCCTGGGGCTTTAAACGCATTCACGGTTACTGCCGATAGTACTACTGGGGGCTATTTCCTCGGCAGTAAAACTACATTTAATTTTACCGGCAACCCGTTTACGATCACGTTCTTCTCGGGTGAGCAGGGGCGTAATTATCAATACCGGAACCGGACTTCGGCAATGGGCGTTTCCCGTTTTATTTTCACTGCAACATTGAACCTGGGTGCGCAAAACAGCACCCTCCATGTTATGGTGTCTTCTAATTTCAAAGGCGTGGCTCTGGGCGATACCACCACAACACTGGCCAATATTGCAGCGGCTACGTGGGCAGATGTTACCCCAACCAATATGCCCCTGACGGGATCTGTTACGGACACTCTTGACCTGAGCAGTTACGCCACCCAGGGCAGCCCGGTTTATATCGCATTTAAATATATGGCAAAGGCAGGCACGCTTCAAAATAAATGGACCATTACCAACGTAAATCTTACTAATACACTGGCAGATGGTTCCGTGTATACGATCGCTAATCTGAATGCAACTACTACTGCGATTACCAACTACGGCGGCGTAGCAACTTATAGCCCCGGATGGGTAGCTTATACGCCTTCCAATACCAAGAGATGGACCGTAAATGCAGGTACGTCGTTAATTATAGATTCTACCAATGCGGTGTCGACAGTCAATTCTGAATCCTGGGCATTTATGGGCAATATAGATCTGAGAAAAGTTACCCCGGATGCGGGAGTGGCTGTAAAAGGTATCAGCGCTGCAGTAGCTCCTTTTACTTATATCTATGCTGCCACCGGCACTTATAATGCCGCCTTTCTGGCAACTAATAACAGTAGCTTTACTACGGACTCTGTTGTGAAATATGTGCCGGTTGTGATAAAATAAACAGTCATAAAGCTGTATGCATAAAATAATAAGGTTTACTCTTTGTTTGTTGGCATGCTCAAGTGCAGTGCAAAGTTGGGCACAAACAACGCCGTCAGTTCTGTTCGAGCAGTATAAAAGTGCCCGGCAGCAATCGATGCTGCCCGATTTTTCTTATGCCGGGTATCAGTGTGGTGAAAAGGCAATACCGGATATCAGGAATTATAAAGTCTTTAATGTGGTTGACTACGGTGCAAAACCTGATGACGATATTTCGGATAGAAAAGCTATACAGGCTGCTATCGACGCTGCCAACAAGAACGGTTCAGGCATTGTGTTTTTTCCAAAGGGAAGATTTATTGGTAATGATGACAGCACATCGGACAAAGGAATTATTTCAAAAGGCAGCAACATTATATTGCGCGGCAGCGGCTCGGGGCCCGGCGGTACTGAGTTGTTCATGAAAGAAATGCTCCTGCCGCAAAATCCCGATCAAATGTGGACCGGCAGGCCTATGATGACCCTTACCGCAAAAGGAGCCGATAAAGAAATTGGCAGGATAACAGCTCCTGCGGCTGTTGGCGCTACTGAAATAACGGTTGACAAAACAGGCAGCCTGAATATAGGCGATTGGATCGCATTAAAAATGCTCAATAATGATCCCGCGCTCGTGGCCGCTGAAATGGCGCCACATAGTGCTGACAGCAAATGGACTTATTTGTTGGACAAAGGCATTGATGTATGCGTGTACTACCAGGTAAAAGCAATAAACGGCAATGCGCTAAGACTGCATGCACCAATTGCTTATGCGATCGATCCTAAGTATGGATGGACCGTAGCTAAGTTTGCGCATGCCGATGAAGTAGGTGTTGAGGATATGGCTTTTGCAGGCAACTGGAAGGAACCATTTGTGCATCATAAGTCATGGAAGCATGATAGCGGTTTTAATCTGTTCTTGTTTTCACGATGCACCAATTCATGGATGCGTAATTGTCGTTTTGCAGATTGCAGTACGGGCGCTATTGTTGGTCAGAGTGCCAACGTAACAGTTATTAACTGTATTGTAGAAGGTAACAGGGGGCATGAAGCCATCACTTCCAATCACTCTACGAATGTATTATTGGCCCATCTCACAGACAAAGCTTCACAATGGCATTCTTTCGGCACAGCGCACGGTTCGGTAAATACCGTAATCTGGCATTGCACCTATCCAGACAATACTTGTTTTGAGTCGCATGCAAGTCAGCCAAGAAATACCCTGCTGGATAATGTAACAGGCGGCTTTATGGCCGGCCGCCAGGGAGGCGCTATCTCCAATCTTCCAAACCATCTTGCAGGTCTGGTGATTTGGAATTATACACAAACCAGTGCTCCCGTCAGGGAGTTTGACTTTTGGCCAGCTACAGATGTATGGTTCAAAATGGTGCGACCCATAATAGCAGGTTTTAAAGGCAATGGCACAACTTTTAAAAAAGAACAGCTGGGAGGGCTGGAAGGATTAGATGCCTTGGTAACTCCTGTATCTTTGTATGAAGCACAGTTGCAGCTGCGCCTGAAAAAATTGCCTTCCTGGTTAATACAATTAAATAATACACCTTGATGAGGTTTAAAAAAAAGAGTCATTTTTTATGATAGTGAAAATAAATGCTGCATTTGCAAATGCGTCTGCCACGGCGGCACTTATTTGCTGCTTTTTTTTCGGTCCCCTATCGGCGCAAAAACAAACCCCGCCCAATGTTTTGCTTATTATAACCGACCAATGGCGGGGCCAGGCATTGGGTTTCGAAAACAAAGAGCGGGTGCAAACGCCTAACCTGGATGCCTTTTCCCGGCAGAGTTTCGTAGCACAGCAAATGGTGGCGAATTACCCGGTTTGCTCACCGTCGAGGGCCATGCTGTTCACCGGAGAATATCCTATGAAGAACCATGTTTATAGCAATGTTAATTCGGCTTCGGCGCCAGATAGCGTTCAATTGAAAACGGATGCGGTCTGCTGGTCGGATGTTTTGAAAGCAAATGGATACTATAACGGGTATATTGGCAAGTGGCATCTGGATTCTCCGCATCAACCCTATATACCTACCAGCAACAATATAGGAAAAGTGGCCTGGAACGAATGGACGCCGCCTAACCGAAGGCACGGGTTCGATTATTGGTACGCTTATGGTACCTACGATGAGCATTTGAGACCGATGTACTGGTCTACCAATGCTTCGAGAGATAGTTTTCATTATGTGGATGAATGGGGCCCCACACATGAGGTAGATAAAGCATTGGGCTTCCTTGAGAATAAACACGGCGAACGGGCAGGAGGCAAACCCTTTTCCTTAGTGGTGTCTATCAATCCCCCTCATTCGGGTTATGAACAGGTTCCTGCAAAGTATTATGATCTGTACAGGGATGTGCCCCTGGAATCACTGCTAAAAGCTCCGGATATTCCGGCTGCAGGCACTACCTGGGGCGATTTTTACCGGAAGTATATCCGGTATTATTATGCGGCCATAGCCGGTATTGATGACCAGGTTGGGCGTCTGTTAAAAGGATTGGATCAATTAAAATTATCAGATAATACTATCGTAATATTTGTGGCGGATCACGGGAACTGTTTAGGGCGGCATGACGAAGAATCCAAGAATAATATTTATGAAGAATCTTTACGGATCCCTTTTATGATCCGTTGGCCGGGGCATATAACGCCTCGTTACGATTCAGTTTTCCTCGGAAGCATGGCGAATGTTTATCCCTCCCTGCTTACCTTGATGGGACTGCAACAAAAAATTCCGGCTTCAGTAGACAGCAAAAGTTATGCAGCCTACTGGCTCAACGGGAAAGGGGACAAGCCTGCTGAGCAATATATTCTTGGAGCGATCCTGAGCACCAATGCCCGGAAGAACTCGGGTTTCAGGGGGATAAGAACGGCTGACTATAAACTGGCGTATGTGAAAAAGAAGAATGGAGGTGTTACCGGTTATCTTTTCGATTTGAAAAAAGACCCTTTTGAATTGAATAGTATATATGCGACAACTCCTGTTATTGTTGAGCAGCTTACTGTGTCATTGAAAAAGTGGCTGAAAAAGACGAATGACCCGTTCTCAATTGAATGAGATCCAAAAATATGTGATAGCGTCCGTCAGTTTCCCAGCCAGCGGGCGGGTACCCGATACATTTTGGACGATAAAAAAGCAAAAACGGCAACTCTGTAAGGAATTGCCGTTTTATTTTTTGTGAGATTTTACTATCTGGGAAAAATTTGCAGGGAAGATGGGAAAATTAACGAACCAAGTCGTTGACGACTTTCTAAAATTCTGCGAAATTCCCTATTGTCAAATTGACTGTGGCGAGGATAATTGATTCTTGTTGGTTTTATAAGCTGCTGTTGGAAACGTTGTACTATTTAGATGCTACTTGTTCTTCATCGCAATCAGTGCCAGCGCTTCTACCGTAGGTTCGATTACACCAGTAAAGACCTGTCGGGCATTAATGTCAGAATATGATCGCGAAATGGACTGTCAGCGTTCTGGCTATGAGAATAACGCTCATTGATGTTTTGACGGCTAATTTAGCTTTTAAACTGAACATGGCGACAATGATAAACGATAATTTAATCAATATAGCCAGCCGGATAAATTTTCAGCAGCAATACATTCTGGTCTCAAATATTTCCTTTCGCTTTTCTTAAAGTGTATCCTGCTATAAAGCCGGCGGAAGCGATCACCGTTATTAGTCTGGGAGGGGCAAGCCACCATAAGATAATCTATGTAATTAGAACTAAAATCCATAGTTACCCTCATTCGAAATGGTAGATTTGTCTTGATGAAAAAAATACTGTTCTGCTGTATCATTGTTTATTTTACGCCACAGGTAAGAACGCAACACAGCCATCCTACTGTTGTTTTCATTCTCGCCAACGACCTGGGTTATGGCGATGTACGATCCGTCAGCAAAGACGGCTAAGTACAGTTTGTAAACAATCATCTGCAGTATGGCGAAATGAATACCGGCGGTAAGGAAAGAATGAAAAAGTACCAGGTCCAGGTTACCGCAAAGACCAATCAGTATGTGATACGCTGATCGATAGCAATGTAAAATTATAACAACATAAAACTGGTCTAATAGTATGGTACATAGTAAACTGTTTCTTTTCAGAAGAATTATTGTAGGTCTGTTATTACTTAGCAATAATTGGGCAACAGCGCAAAAAAATAATACCCCGAATATTATAGTGATCCTCACAGATGATCTGGGTTACGGCGATGTAAAGGCGTTTTACCCCAAAAGCAAAATACCTACGCCTCAAATAGATAGACTGGCGTCTGAAGGAATGCGTTTTACGGATGCTCATTCAGGGTCGGCATATTGCTCGCCCACCCGGTACGGTATTTTAACCGGCAGATATGCGTGGCGAACTTCTCTTCGCAAGGGAGTGCTGCAACCGTATGACCCGCCAATTATTGCGCGCGACCGGCTCACACTTCCGGAGCTTTTGCGTCAACAAGGCTATTCGACAGCATGCATAGGCAAGTGGCATCTGGGTTGGAACTGGCCAATGAAGGATGGGCAGCCCGACTTCTCCAGGCCTATTTCCGACGGACCCACAACACGTGGTTTCGATTACTATTTTGGTACCGATGTTCCTAATTATCCGCCGTATTGTTTCATCGAGAATGACCGGACGGTAGGCATTCCCAGTGACTCTCAGTTGGTGAAAAAAATGCCGGCTTCTTATGTTCTCCGGTATAAAGGCCCTGCTGTACCCGATTGGGAGCCTACAGAAATTCTTCCAAAAATCGGCCAGCGGGCAGTTCGTTATATAAAGGATCATGCGAAAGATAAAAAACCATTCTTTCTCTACTTTACACTTACAAGCCCCCATGAACCAATTGCACCATCCAAAGAATGGCAGGGCAGAAGCGGTATTAATCCCGTGGCAGACTTCATTATGGAAACAGACTCTGTTGTAGGAGCCGTAGTCGCTGCGGTTAGAAAAAACAAATTAAACAAGAATACACTCATCATTTTCACTTCTGACAACGGCCATGCTCCCTATACAGGTCTCAAGCCCTTATTAGATGCCGGTCACAATCCCAGCGGACCATTTCGTGGCTACAAGGGTGATTCATGGGAAGGAGGTCATCATATTCCCTTTATAGCAATATGGCCCGGAAAAATTAAACCCGGTACTGTTAATAGCAACGTAATTTGCCTTACAGATCTTATGGCAACCTGTGCGGAAGTTGTAGGTATAAGGATGCCTGCCAATGCAGGCGAGGATAGTTACAGTATCTTGCCCGGGTTTTTGTCATCAACATCGGGCCCAACACGTGAAAGTATTATACACCAGGGAGGGGATGGTTCTCTCTCCATTCGCAAAGGCCCCTGGAAGTTGATTGTTCCTATTAAGTCAGGCAGTGCCCGCCAGCTTTATAATCTCAGTCTGGATACTTCGGAGGAAAAGGATGTGGCGGTTGAAAACCCCGATATTGTCAGGCAGTTGTATACGCTTATGGAGAAATGTGTGAGCGAAGGAAGAAGCACGCCTGGTCCCCGGC